>JAZRLK010000014.1:0-71431 GCA_045646805.1 Faecousia sp. | reverse complement strand
GATGTACAAGGACTAATCCCTATACACAAACCCGGCCTGTGAAAACAGGCCGGGTATTGCATTTCGTAAATTTAATAGATATAATAGACTCACCAGTTCTACCAAAATGTAAAAATATGGTGAGGTTATTATTTATGAAAGTAAGAAACATTATTGTTTTTCTACTAATTGCGGTGCTGCTGGCAGGATGTGCTGCTATGCCGCCGGAGGTTACTACACCAGAGCCTACGCATGCTCCCACAGAACCGGAGATTACGGATGCGCCTACGGAGCCGGAAACGGAGCCACAGACGGAACCACCCACAGAAGCTGTAACCGAGCCGCTGCCCGAGCCGGAGGATGATGATTTTGTAAAAATCATCGACTACATTCCCGATGCGGTGATTGATCTGCGTTATTCCACCACAAACAATCACACCGGTAAAGTGATTTATGATTTCGAGGATATCTGGCTGCGGTACGGCACAGTCAAAAAACTGATGGCTGTTCAGGAAAAGCTAAAAGAGGACGGATATCGCTTAAAAATCTGGGACGGTTTCCGCCCCACATTTGCACAGTTCCGTTTGTGGGAGGCCTGTCCGGATGCCCGTTATGTTGCAAATCCCTATGTAGAATTCAGCAACCACAGCCGGGGCAATACCGTAGATCTGACCATCGTTTATGCCGACGGCAACGAGGTTCTGATGCCCACAGAATTTGACAATACGACCCCCGTAGCAGACCGCAATTACGACGACTGTTCCCCCGATGCAGCTCATAATTCCCAATACCTGGAAGATATTATGGTAAGCTGCGGCTTTTGGGGCTATTGGGGCGAGTGGTGGCATTACACCGACAACCAAAAATACCCCGTAGAAGAAGTTTTCAATCCGGCAGACCTGCCGTAAAGGAGTTTACTATGCTTTGCACAATTGTGGATATTCGAGGCGATTACGCCTATGTCAAATACGACGACACCGGAATCATATCCGAAGTTGCCATTGCCCTTTTGCCTTTCGGCGTGGATATCGGCGACAAGCTAAAATTTGAAAACTATGAATTTACTTACCTATAAATCCCAGTCAAGAGGTAAATCCGTGTACAACCTCGAAGATTATTGCTTACTGTCTTTATATGTATTTATTGAATCGATTTTTCGAGTATGTTATACTTTTCTTGTCAAGCATAAAAATGCAATAAACATCCTACACAAACAGAGGTTTTTTATATGAAGGGTATTGTTTCCATTATTATTCCAATGTATAATCGTGAAAAATATATTGCTGAATGCTTGGAATCCGTATTATGCCAAAGCTATCAGAATTTCGAAATCATCCTGATCGATGATGGTTCTACCGACCGCACCATTGAAATTGCTTCACAAATCGCCGAAAATGAAAGCCGCATAAAGCTTATAATCCAAGACCACTATGGTGTTTCAGCCGCGCGCAACAGAGGTCTGGATCTTGCCCAAGGCGAATTTGTTTTCTTTCTTGATAGCGACGACGTTATTCATCCAGAACTTCTTGAGATTCTTGTGGCAAACCTAAAACGGAGTAACGCCACGATCGCTTGTACGCCATTACGGGTTATCTACGAAAAGGATTGGAACAAAATTGATAAACAGTTTCCTATGGAAACGCAAGCGAATAATATAACTTACCGAGGCTGGGACGAGGCCCTCAACGATATGTTTTACGCGTATTCCACCACGCCCTTATCCGGTATCGGTGGCGTAATGATGCGCCGGGAATCCATTGGAGAAACCCGCTTTCATCCACAGCTTTCCATTGGCGAAGATTACTTTTTCAATTACGAAATGATCATTAAGCAGTCGGATGTTATTATATTATCCCCCAAATTGTACTTTGTTCGCTATCACGCAAATAACTCTATGAAAAAGATGGGTTTTGAAGGGTTTTACACTCGTTTTCTCAGACGTAAACTTATTTGGGAAAGTGAAGAAGCATTTGGCAGAAAAAAGAATGTTGATTATCAGAAATATAACGCCTTTAATTGCTGCTTAAACTTTCTGCACATAGACCACCCCTGCAGTGAAAATGGCAAAAAAATACGCAAAATAATGAAAGAACACAAAAAGGTCATTATGCCTAGTTTAAAATTCAAGTTTAAAATTATATTTTTACTGTGTCTATATTTCCCCTATATACTGGCCCTTACATTTAAGCTACGCGATAAACAAAAAACACTGAAGTAAATATAACAAACAAAACGGTCATCACAGGAAACCCTTGATGACCGTTCTCTTATTATGATGATTATTTTTTCTTTCTGCGGTTTTCGGGAGATGAAATTTCCGGGGGCTGAGCCTGTAATTTTTCTGATGCAACCTGCTTTTTGCTCAAGCGGTGGTTGACGGCATCCTGCACCAGCACATACAGCACTGAGGTAATCGGGACCATCAGGAACATACCAACAATGCCCAACAATTCGCCGCCGATTGCCACAGCAACCAAAACCCACATACCGGACAAGCCAACGGAATTGCCCACCACACGAGGGTAAATAATATTGTTTTCAATTCCCTGCAGGATTGCGAACATAACCACAAACCAGAAAGCCTGCACCGGATTGGATACAAGAATCAAAAATGCACCTACAATGCAGCCTGTCCAAGCGCCTACATATGGAATAAATGCACTAACTGCCACAAGCACACTGATCAGGGGTACATAGGGCATACGGAAAATGGTCATAGCGATTGCAAACATTGTTCCGAGTATGCAAACCTCTACGCACTGACCGGACAGAAAGTTAGAGAATGTGGAATTGGACAGACGCAGCGTTCTGACGACATAATCTGCGCGGGATTCCGGCAGCAAGGCATACAAGACCTTGCGACCCTGGCGTGCCAGGGTTTCCTTCTGAAACAGGGTGTAAAACGAAAAAGCAATGGAGATAAATCCAGTAATCAAGCCGCTGACTACTGTGCTTACTGCGTTCACTGCCTGGGGCACGAGGAATCCAATACTGGTGCCAAGCGCACCGATCGCCTGCTTAAACAGGGCAGAAATATCGTAATTTTTAATATCCAGATATTTGGAGACCTGAGCATTTAATTCCGGATATTTTTCCAGCATTTCTTTAATTGAGCTGCTGATTGTATTATATGCCGCCTCAAGTTTCGGACCAAGGGATTTAATGGATTCCACAAGCTCGGGAATCAACAGCATAACAACAATTGCAATGATCACTGCAGCGCAAAGGAGCGTCAGCACCAGCGCCACAACACGGCGAAGAAACGGGCGCTTAATCCACTGCAGTTTCCTCTCAAAGGCGCGCATTGGAACATTCAAAATAAAGGCCAGCACACCACCAATCACAAAAGGTGCAAGCACACTTACGACGGAATTTGCAATTGCGGTTGCCCTCTCCGGCTCGTGCAGCAGCCAGTATGCAACAATGATTCCCAAAACTGCAAAAAGGATTCTGCGAATCATTTTTTTATCAAACTTTAATTCCATAAGCTCACCTCCTGAGTAGTATATTAGAATTATATGAAAAATTCTTGAATAAAACAAGTATAATTCTTAATTTTTTGGAAAAAAATCTGTTTTTCTTCGCCAAAGCTTTCTGCGCAGGTATACAACACCCCCCTCCCTCATACACTATTTTTGGCAGGACACCGCAGGGAGGGAAAATTTATGGATGGTACAATCGAACAGCGTGCCTGTGATCTGGCTGCTTACATTATAGAAAACGGTGCCACCGTAAGGTCTGCCGCCAAGCATTTCGGCATCTCAAAATCTACGGTACATAAAGATCTTTCCCAAAGACTTCCTCAATGCAACAAGGGGTTATACCGGCAGGTTCGGACTGTATTGGATCTGAATAAGGCACAGCGGCACATCCGGGGTGGTATGGCTACCCGGGAAAAATACCGCAAGTGCAAGTAACTGCGCAGTGTGACAATGGCTTTCTGTTTGTTTATCTTGACGGTTTTATTGACCTCTGCCAACAACACTCCTTGACAACACATTGGGCCAGGTTTACACCTGGCCCAAAATTTATTTGATTCCTTTTACTTTTTTCCAGATTGCTTTTCTTACAGGATAGAACATCTTGTTACGAATAAACATTCTGACAGGATTAGACCAAATCATAAACCGGCCGAAAAAACGCCAGAATTTCGTATCTACATGGATAAAGCGCCCTCGGTTGCACACATGGGTGACCAGGCCAACGACGCTGGATCGGGGAATTTTAGAATCCGGCTTATCACAGTTATCGCCGATGGTTTGAGCCATTTCCTCATCCATCCAGAACAGGCGATGGACAACCTCCTTACCGTCAGCCCGGATAAACATAATAATATCGCCTATGATCATATCCCGCTGGAAGGGAACAAGCTTTACCGAATCATTGTGAGCATGGAGCAGAGGAAACATACTGACTCCCCGAGTAGGCACTTGCACAGCCAGATCCGGAATATCCTTTACAGCGTCTTGCCACTGTTCCAATGTGATCGTCTCATAGACTACATTCTCTTTTTCCTTGCTCATTACACTCTTCCTTCAAGGTATTTTGTACATCATATCAGCCGGGGAAATTTTTGTCAACCGGAATCGCATTTTTACAGCTGTCGATCCTTCCAAAACTGACGAAACGCCGTGGGAAGAGATATTTCCTTTTCTACCTGCTGGGTGCTTTTCCAAAGGCATTTTCCGGATGTTTCCTCCAAATGGACATAAAATCCCCGCATATTCCACTGAATATGGGTAAAAATATGCTTTTTATGACCTTGGCGAAGGATTTCTTTTACCCGGTATCCCTGCTGCGTCAAATATTCTA
This sequence comes from Faecousia sp., assembly GCA_045646805.1. Lineage (GTDB taxonomy): Bacteria > Bacillota > Clostridia > Oscillospirales > Oscillospiraceae > Faecousia. Next base: position 66,640 of record JAZRLK010000014.1, on the reverse strand, counting down.
CTGCTTGCTGGGGCTCCAGATGCCCAGGCACATTGGGAAATTGCCACAAACCTGCAAGAAGACCGTGATCCTCCCGTTTCTCAAGAGCATAGCTGTCACCGCAAGACAAAATAAATACCGTCAGATCCTCTTCCCGGCGGGCTTTTTTCGGTGTCTTCACCGGCAAGGATTGGGCTGTATTCCTCTGATACGCCAAGCAATATTCCCGGCAGGGACATTGCTGGCAATCCGGTTTTCGGTTTGGTCCGCAGACTGTTGCACCAAGCTCCATAAGCGCCTGGGTAAACTCCCCTGCCGCATCGGGATAGACTGCTTGCAGATGCTGCGCCGCTTTTTTCTTCATAGCCGGAAGGTCAATGGGGGTTGCATCATCTATCAATCGACTGAATACCCGCAGAACATTTCCGTCTACTGCCGGCGTTTTTTCATCAAAAGCAATGGAGGATATAGCGCCGGCTGTATAGTCACCAACACCCGGTAGACTCCGAATTTGCTCATATTGGCTTGGAAATACGCCTGCATACCGGGTGCAGATCACATCTGCTGTTTTTTTCAAATTCCGCATCCGGCTATAATAACCAAGACCCTCCCACAACTTTGCAAGCTGCTGTTCATCTGCCTGGGACAGATCTGCAATAGTTGGGTACTTTTCCAGGAATCGGGTATAATATCCCTTCACCGCCTCTACACGGGTCTGCTGAAGCATAATTTCCGACAGCCAGATATGGTAAGGGTTTCGGTCTTTTCGCCATGGCAAATCCCTTTTATTTTCCAAAAACCAGGGAAGAAGCACCCCAGGCAGAAAAGACAGGTCTATTTGATTTTCCTGCATACGGGCTCCCTCCATTTTATAAAAAATTGTCATTGCGAACCATTGACATCAGTCACTGGTTCGCAATGACACGGTTAATTTAATATGTCTTTTATTATCCGGGGAACATTCCGGCAATCAGCACAATGATAGGAAGGACCAGAGAAAACAAACTGACCAACCAAGGATAAGTCTGCCGCCGGGAACAGAACATCAGCAGCAAGCATACTGCGGTGACCAATACCGGCACAATGACTGCCGTTCCCTTATCCATTTCCACCAATTTTAAAATAATCTGACCATCTGCCCATGCAGGCAAATTCAGCGTCACCTTAGCAGGCAGCTTCGCCATATTCAAGGTGGTCAAAATCGCCGAGCCGGCAACTACCGGCAACGCCAAAGCCACGCCACGGTACTTAAACAGCTTCTTCAGGACGGGGCCAAGCTTACGATCCCGGGGCTGACCCTGCCCATTTTTCTCTTTTGGATTTCTGGATTTCATCCGGCCACCTCCAACTTTAATTTTATCATATTTTATCACAATATTGCGTTTTATGCAAGACGGGATTTTCTGTCCGTTTTATCGGACAGAACAAGCGGTACAATACAGGCACAACAAATCAAACAAAGGAGGCGCAGATTATGAAAACTGCCGCTATCAACAAAATGGATTATCCCCTTGCTCCCTATCCCAACGCCGCCACACGCCGGGAAGTGATTCACAAAATACTCGACCATCTGCTGATTGTAGCCAGCTGCGCAGGCGTTTCCGCTGTCATCCTTCTGCTTCTGACATTGGCTTAACGTTTGAGATTATCGTGATAGAGGGCTACCAGGCCCTTTATCAGCAAATCCTTATCGTAGATAATCTCCTTTTTGCAAAGAGGGAGGACAAAACGGGATATGCCGCCGGTAGCAATCACCGTAGTTTGATAGCCAAGCTCTTCTTCCATTCGGTCGATCATACCGTCGAGCATAGCTGCCGCGCCATACATAATGCCGCTGCGCATACAGTCAATGGTATTGCGGCCAATGACTTTTTTAGGCTGGTCCAGCTGCAGACCGGGCAGCAGCGCAGTTCGGTCTGTCAGCGCATCCATAGAGATTTTGATTCCGGGGCTGATACTGCCGCCCACCAGAGCGCCGGTATCATCCAGGACAACCATGGTGGTTGCCGTTCCCATATCCACAATAATCATTGGCGGTTTATAAGCCTTTAATGCCGCAACGCAGCCTACTACAAGGTCCGCACCGGTCTGACCGGGGTTTTCCAGGCGGATATTGAGTCCCGTTTTCAAACCGGGACCTACCACCATACTCTGCTTGCCGGTCAGTTTCTTCACCGCAGATTGCATAGAATTGAGAACCTGGGGCACAACCGACGCAATAATAGAGCCTTCTATATCCTCCCGATCTACACCATATACATCCAGAATGATCTTCAGATCCACGCAGTACTGGTCTGAAGTTTTGGTCGTTTCCGTACGCAACCTGGCTTCGAAAATGATCTCATCATCCTTCACACCGCCAATAACGATATTCGAATTTCCAATATCAATAGCCAATATCATAATATTTCCTCCAGATCCGCTTGTCTGATAATTCGGCAAGCGGTTATTTTCTCGCCGTCAGTTTCAATAATACCTGCGCTTCCGCCGAAATGGCCGCAGGTTCCGGGGTTCAGCACCCACAAGCCATCTTCCTCTTGGTGGGCGTCGGCAATGTGGGTATGGCCGTACAACGCAGCGGCTGCGCCGGATCTTCTGGCATCGGCTGTGAGTGCGCCGATACCGGATTTTACACGGTGGTTATGTCCGTGGGTCATAAAAAGCTTTACGCCGCATACAGGGTAACACAGCACCTCCAGGGCATGAATCGGACAACGATAGCGGTCACAATTGCCCGGCACAATATGAAACGGAATATGGCTGTAGTCCTCCTGCAAGGCTTGGGCATCGTCATAGAAGTCACCCAAGTGAATAATGGCCTGGGGCTTTATTTTGTCCACACAGCGGCGCATAAAGCTCAGCGCTGCGTGGGAATCGGATAATACCAGTATCGTCATAGGAGCACCAACCGTTCTACTTACGCATATAGTGTATTGTATCATATTATTTTTCAAAAAGCTATGTTTTTGTTGGAGGCAGAATTATGCAGAACGATCCGAAACAGTTTTCTATGGAAGATGCCATCCGTCTTGCCGGTACTCCCGCAGGAAGGCAGCTTTTGAACCTGCTCAAATCCAGCACCGATGTGGATATGCACAAGGCACGAAAAGCTATGGAATCGGGAGATATGGAGCAGGCAAAGAAGAGTTTAGCTGGGTTGCTGCAATCCCCGGATGTGCAGAAATTACTGAGGGAAATGGGGTATTCCAATGAGTGAATTGGAGGAAAAGCTGGCTTCTGTTATGAACGATCCGGCCATGATGCAAAAAATTATGACCCTGGCGCAAAGTTTAGGCAGCACCTCTGCTCCTCCGGAAGCTCCCCCAAAGGCAGAAACTACGCCTTTTCCGGATATTGACATTGGGATGCTGCAGAAATTATCCGGTTTTGCCAATCAAAGCTCCATTGACAAAAATCAGCAAACCCTTCTGCACGCCCTTTCCCCTTACATAAGCCACCATCGAATCGCAAAGCTGGAACGGGCTATGCGGGCAGCCAAGATGGCAGGCTTTGCAACCAATTTATTAGGCAGGTGATCCACTTGTATAACCGATATATTCCCCAAGCTGATGGCTCTTATACCCGAAACAGAATGCCCGATGCTGCCAATCGGCATAGACAGACACCCCCACCCCGGCCAAGACCTCAACCGGAAAACCAGCACTGCCCACCTCCGGAGCCGGAATGTCCACCCCAGGAAAAGCCACATCATAAAAGCAAGCCGGAATTTGGCGGCGGATTTTTGCGGCAGATTCTTCCTGCGGATTTTGACACTGGCGATCTGATCGTGGTACTGCTGCTGCTTTTAATGGCCGGTGACTGCGAAGAAGCCAGAAACAACGCCATTTTAACCATTGCATTGTATTTCTTGATGTAATCTTTCTAAATTAAGATTCATCTTAGGAAACACCTTCCCCGGGGACTCGTGCTTTGCTCACCCTCTGTCTACGAAAAAACTAAGGGACTGTTGCAAATGAAAGTTTTGCAACAGTCCCTTGACTTTATAAATCAATTATTACGGAAACGAGCCAGAAAATCTTTGGTTTCCTGCTTTTGGGGATCTCCAAAGATCTGCTCCGGTGTTCCCTCTTCGCAAATGACGCCCTGGTTCATATACACCACACGGCTGCTCACATCACGGGCAAACGCCATTTCGTGGGTAACGACGATCATCGTCATTCCCTCGTGGGCCAGCTGCTGCATAACTGCCAGAACCTCGCCGACCATTTCCGGGTCCAGCGCAGAGGTAGGTTCGTCGAACAAAAGCACCTCCGGGTTCATTGCCAGGGCTCTGGCAATGGCAACACGCTGCTTCTGACCGCCGGAAATCTGGGAAGGCTTTGCATTCTGATAGGGCAGCATTCCCACCCGGTCTAAGTAGGATCGGGCTATTTCCTCAGCCTCTTGCTTGCTTCTGTGAAGCACCTTGATTTGAGGCAGGGTGCAGTTTTGCAGGACAGTTAAGTTGTTATAGAGATTGAATTGCTGGAACACCATTCCCACAGAGGCACGGTACTGGTACAAAGAAGGAATCTCCGTCTGGATGTTCTGCCCGTGCCAGAGAATCTCGCCGCCGGTTGGGGTTTCCAAAAGATTGACACAGCGCAGCATCGTACTCTTACCAGAACCGGAAGATCCGATTACTGCCACCACCTCGCCGGGGTAAACCTGCATATCAATGCCCTTGAGCACATCCACCTTGCCAAAGCTTTTTTGAAGATTCCGCAATTCAATTACCGGTTTATTCTCAGTCATTGGGAACCTCCTTCTGCTTCGGCACACGAATTTCTGCTTTAGGATCGGACTGAGATCCGCAGATCACATAGCTGTCTGCTCCCTGCAGTCTCTTCTCGATCAAGCGAAGGATTCTTGTGATAGAGAATGTGAGCACAAAATAGATCACACAGACCACAAGATAAGTTTGGAAAGTTTGGAAGCTTTCCCGCTTGATAATACCTGCAAAGTAGTAAAGCTCGGTAACGCCGATAACATTCAAAACGGATGTATCTTTGATATTGATCACAAATTCGTTGGCAACAGAGGGCAGAATATTCCGCAGAACCTGAGGCAAAATGATATTGATCATCGTCTGCCAATGGGTCATACCCACAGCTGCTGCGCCTTCAAACTGACCTTTATCAATGGAGATAATGCCGCCGCGGACAATTTCTGCCATATAGGCACCGGTGTTGATAGACACAATCAAAATACCGGATGGGATCAGAGGCAAGGTATTACCGCCGGATGCAAAAGCATAGCCCCAATAAATGACCATCGCCTGCACCATCATGGGTGTACCCCGGAATACTTCTACATACACAGAGATCAATCCGCTGAGCACCTTCTGCATTGCCCGCACAAAACCGTTCTTGGAATCCGGGCAGGTACGCAGGATGCCGGTAGCCAAGCCAATAACCAAGCCTGCTACCGTGCCAACCAGCGCAATCAGCATCGTGTAGCCGATGCCTCGCAGGAGGAAGGGATAATGCTCTGTTATAATATTACAAACATCGCGTAAAAACTGCATCATTTCAATTACTTCTTATAGATGATTACCAGGTTGGAGGAATAATAGACATTGGTGAAGTCGATCTGCTCCTCACGCTCTGCGGTGGGGCTCATACCGGCGATAATGGCATCCACATTGCCAGACTGCAAAGCAGGCAGCAGGCCATCCCACTCGATGGAGTAGATCTCCAGCTTCATTCCCAGCTTATTGGCAACATACTGTGCAATCTGAACATCGTAGCCGTTGGCATACATACCTTCCTTGCCTTCGCCGCTGATGGGAACTGCACCGATGGAAGCTTCGCCCATATCAGTCCAGTTGAAGGGAGCATAAGCGCATTCCATAGCAACCTTCAGAGTACCAACAGGCTCAGCGGGAGCTTCGCTGGTCAGAGCCAGGGAAGTTACTTCCTTGCCTGCAGACAGCTGAACCATCTGGTTCATCAGCTCGCTGCGGGTTTCTGCGGGAATCTCTGCCAAGATGGCATTGATCTGCTCACGCAGCTCGCTGCCGGTCTTCAGACCAACGGCAATGCCCACATCAGCATCGGTAGCGGCAAAACCGGTATCGTTGTTGACCAGGGGCAGGTATGCCAGAGTATCGTCGCTCAGGCAAACTTCAATAGCGGTGGGTTCTTCGGCAACATAACCTGCAATTGCACCGGACTTCAGAGCGGTGAGCAGGTCAGCGAACTCGGGATAAGTGGAGCCCTCAACATCTTCGATCTGCATCATAGCATCAGCGTGGAAAGTACCGGCCTGGGCTGCAATCTTTGCACCCTTCAGGTCTGCAATGCTCTTGGCAGCAGATACATCTACATTGGAGCCTGCGCCGCAGGCGCACAGGGACAGCACCATAACCAGTGCCAAAACGATAGCTAACATTCTTCTCATAATTTTTCTTTCCTTTCTTTTTGCGCTTTGCGCATATCGTTTGCGAACAACTGAAATTCGTTGTCCATAGGACGGCATCAAAAACAAGCGCTTTTTATGCCGTCCGAAAAACAAAAACCGGATCGCCTGCAAAGCGATCCGACAGCATTACCACATAAAAATAGCGGAAACCACTGCATCGATAGCGCTTCACAAAAATCTTTGTGACAGTCCGGCAGATCTTATCTGACGAACCAGCATTGCAGATTCAGGCATCTGCAAAACTTCGGCGGTGTCCCCTTCCCTTCCCGACGGCTGCCTGGCCTTGCCAAAAAGTACTGATGAACCCCGCGCCTCTATCAAGGCGATTTAGTTTTTCTACATCCTAACACCATATCCATCTTCTGTCAATACCGTTTTTCCTTTTTTATCGTTTTAACCAATCCTCTGTGAATTTTTATGCAGATAATTGTGCCATTTTTCAAGATTATGCAATATTTTATAAGTTGAATTTTTCTGGTTGCTTTTTAGTGCCATTATGTGTATAATATGGCTGTGTGTTTTTTATTCTCGTAACTTCACATTCCCGGACGTGGCTCAGTTTGGTAGAGCGCTTGCTTTGGGAGTTTGCCGTCCCATTTTTGCAATTCCGGAAATAGTTCATTTTATCCCGTTCCTATCAGTAAATCCCCTGATTTTATCCCTAAATAATTCGCACTTTTCCCCGCCATTTTCCTTTGACCACATAACTGACCATATTTGAAACATTTTTTCATTTTTCAAAACTTAATATCCGGACGTGGCTCAGTTTGGTAGAGCGCTTGCTTTGGGAGCAAGATGCCGCAGGTTCGAATCCTGTCGTCCGGACCATTTTAGCGGTTTTGACCGCAAATCAAAGCCGCAGAGGGTTGCTCTGCGGCTTTTGGATTTTATGATGTCGTACATCGTTGCACAAGTTTTGTTTAAAGAATCACAGTAGGAAAGGAAAGCAAGGTGTAAACACATGAAAGTATCAATCATTGCGTCTCACGAAAACCTAGGTATCGCTAAAGAGTTCTTAACCCCATTAAGCGGCATCAACTTGATGCGGGAATTCACCGATGATTCCCCTTATCCTAGAACGCTTATAAAGAGAAAAATGTTAATATCAGATGTCATATTACTGATAATTGATGAAAAGTTCGAAGATAATAGTTACTTGAATTACACCTCAAAAATAGCTTCAATTGTCGCAAAAGAAGAATCCAACATTACATTATTACCTATTGTGCTTAATAATGCTAAAGTCCCCGAGAGCATTCTGGAATGGGCAAATATATCCTGTGACACATCTTCAGCAAAAGATATTGCAAGAGTAAAACACATTATTGGGAGAGATATTTCTCATAACCGCAACAACAATAGTTTTAACAAAAAAACTCAAAAAAATGCTTCATTGATCACTTTGACAATCGCTATTGAGCTTTTTGCATCTCTTTTTATAGTGCTATTTGCTTTAACACCAAAATTAGATGTTTTTGAGCATTTTTATGATAGTTCAACAGTTGGGTTAATTGGTATCTTAACCATCTTATTAGCTTTTCTGTCACTTGTCTTATCATATTTCTCGATCATAAAAAGGCGCAGCACTGAGGATACGAACAATGAAATAGAATCGTATTCTAAAAGGCTAAAAAAAGCAATGGTAACAGAAGCTATTGATCCCGATAACGACACCAACGACGAGAAAAATGAAATAGATGCTCTAGGTAGAATGTTGATAAATCTCGAAGACATCAAAGAGTTTTATACTTGGAGTCAAAAGCAAGCGAAAGCCGCTTTTTATTTAGCGATATGCATGTGTGTATTAGGTTTTCTATTAATGGCAACATCCGTTGTTCTGCTAATGGTTTTTGATTTATCCATACATGCATCCCTACTCCCAACGATTGGCGGTATTGTAACAGAAGTAATAGCAGGCACAGCTCTAATTGTATATAAGCATTCTTTATTGCAACTTAATCACTATCATAAAGCATTACACGAAGACGAAAGATTTTTATCAAGCGTTAATCTAATTAATAAATTCAATTCTCCTGACGTGCAAGACGAAATGCTTCGAGAAATAATAAGAAGCGAGATACAAATGAATTTATCCAGCCAAGATATACCCCGAGAGATAAAAACTATAAACAACAAACCAAAGTAACGCCGCCACAAATTCTCTGCGGTGATATTGCTTTTATCCCATTTGTCTGCATTTGTTCGTCATTCTCCTTCACAGTTTTCGCTTTGACTTGGTCTATCATCTCAGTGTGTTCGGTTGCGCATTTCTCCTTAGTTTTGGCGTAAACATTGCAGGAGAGACGCTTGCAACATGCATTTCCTGGAGAGTATTTCCCCTCCCAGATGTAGGCATTCATCCGGTACACGCGCCACCGGTGGCGACATTGCACACCGTAGAAATGCAGAACACCTTAAGTTCATCCCCGACGGTAGCGAAAACAACAACCTCAGTAACTATCCTCCGTTTCTCCCTATACCTAGGGATAATGTTCTAACTGTCAGGGTTTGCTCCTGAATGCTGATGGTCTTTTCTTTGTTTATAGCGGTTCACTTTTCCATAGTATAGCTTTGCTACTCAGTTTTTTCTACACCATACTAGTCAAAAAGATTGAAGTACTGCCTATGATCTATTTTCTAAAGCATCGGGTAACGAAATAATGCCCACTGTAAAACAGACCCAACGGTGTTTTTGCCGTTGGGTCTGTTTTTATTCCACCACATCAGCCAAAAAACCATAACGACCATTATCGGGTTCCTTGGTGAATCTAATAATCCTTGCATTTTTATAATCAATATTCGGTATCTCGTTTTCTGCCACAATCACTTGTAGCCCTACTGTTTTATTTGCAATATACTCAAATAACCCGGCTCTCATTGATTCCGATGCTCTCTGATTATCTTTCTCCTTGAGCGACAGTATCGGAGAATCTGCAACGACTAAACCCGGAGCATATTCAGCATACTCCTTTAAGTATTTCGCAAACCCTATAACTACAGCTGTATTCAAGTAGGCCGCATAACCCTTACCGTTTGACTTTTTACGTTTTCCATTCACCGTAATATCCATTGTATTTTTCTCAAATGTAACAGAAGTCAAATTGGGATATTTACATTCTACAAGAATCTGATGCAGCATTTCACAGAACTTCGTCACCATATCATAGTCAAAGTATTCTTTAGGATCAAAAAGTTCACCATCACCATCGTCAGCGGTGTCAACCTTGAGAATATCCGCCGCCTTGTTTTCAACAAATCTTTGAATGAAGGCGATTTCACTTTCCAATTCAACCACATACTTATACTGTGCAAGTCTATCTTTAAGCGATGCTAATTTCGGTTTCAAATTTTCATTAATAACCGCTTCGATGGAGTTCTTACTCGCAAGAAGGTAGCTGATTCTCTGTTCAATCGTTGTTTTCTCAAGCGATAGCGCAGCATATGCATCTTCCAAATCTTTACTTTGAGCAAAAATTTTTGAATATTCAGCCCTAGCGGCATCTATGTATCCTTGCTTCCTTTGCACAACGACTGTTCCATCACAGAATGGGCAATGAGAGATATTCTCCTTTGTAATATTAGCTTCTCCATCCACTATGAAGCAAAGTCTTTCCAAATCAGAAGCATACTGCGTTCTCAGCGCTTCATATCGATCCAGCAAAATCAAGCATTCTGCCAAGGCTTCATTCTCTTGATGCAAGTCAGCCAATATACTGCGACTTCTCTCAACAGCAGTCCTAATACAGTTCTCCGTATCTTCTATTCTACTAGCAATTTGATCAATCTCTTGTTGTATATCAACTCCATTTAACGCAGAAAGCAGCGCATCAACCTCTCGTCTTCTCTCAGAAATACTGAAAAGTTCCTCGTTGATATACTTCTTAACGGCAGTTTTTTTCGCTTCTCTGATTTCCTTACTCTCTAGTGTTTCAGCTTCAGCAAAATCTCGTCCAATCAGAAGAAAAACAATTGCTGATAAAGCCGCCGTCTTTGTGAATACACTATCCGGAAGCAACGCAGAGTCCAGAGAAATCATGCGTTGTTCAGTCAATAAGAATGTATGGCAAAAAGTTCGCCATGTTAACAACTGCTTCTTTCTATTCCCATTGGAATTGATTAGGTGCATATCCTTAATTCCAATCAGACTAAGCCAGACTGATGCAATCGAATCTTCATAGTTTTTTTGTGTGCCTTTTACGAGATATCTTCCTGACACTATATCAGGATGTGTACTCGTCACCTCAACATTAGATTTTCCCAATAAGCGTGACATAGTGACATGCCCTTCTGGTGCGCAGAGTGTTATGGTTACTCTGTTATATCCTGTCTCCGAATCTATTGGATCATCTGTAGCACCAAACATATAATCGATGCATTTGATAATATATGTCTTTCCCGTATTTGAAGGTCCGCAGATAATGTTTACACCACTCTGGAATTCTACTACAGATTCTTGTTTTCCTGGACCTGATACACTTAATCTTTCGATATAAAACGCCATTTCACTTTCCTCCAAACATTGCGATTGCTCTATGGTTTATCGTGTTTATCAGTTCATTTTCCGCGAAATTTCCATATTCGGATAAAACGATATTTACCATATTTGAGTATTTGGTGGCATACTCATTATTTAATTCCTGACAAAATGCTCTGCCATTCTCAGTTAGACAATACGAGAATCCCTCTTTACTACAGCAAGGCAATACATACCCAATCAGAACCAAATCTTTGATCCCCTGGTTTATTTTTTCCCTTCTAACCGTATACTCACTGAATCTCAATCTATTGTTTCCATGCAGATTGTAATCTGATACCTCAAAATCTGTTCCATAATTTGCTATGAAGTCAAATGCTGTGATTTTTTCTAACGACAACATATCTCGGGCAGAGTTTAATATAAGTAAAACACGCAAAGAGACCTCAAAAGCAGTGTTAAATAGTTCATCCATCTATTTCTTCACCCACTTTACTTTCTTCTCATTTACCAGCATATGGCAAACACCTTTTCTTTCACCCGATCCAACAAAGTGCAATCTACTATCCAGTAAACTTTTAGAAGTGTTCACTATTGCCGCTTGTTGAAGATCCGCAATCAAACGTTGGTATCCGCTTTCATATTCCTTTTCATGAACATCAATAATTCCATCGAATATGTCGCTCTTTAAAACATCAAATTCTTTTGTATCAGTAAGCGTGTCTCTGACAAATCTCCTTATAGTTTCCGCTTTATAGTAATCTTTTCTTTGTCTAGAAAAATGCTGAAAATAATTCTCATACGCTTCGAGTGCTTTCACTGTGTCAATATTGATTTTCAAATCATCCGAATACGCTTCCAATAAAGCGGCTATATACGCTAACTCATCTGTGTCAACTTCTTGCGCTGGTTCCAATTCTTCCGGACGTTGTAACCTTTGCCCTCCGAATCGAATGTTCCCATAAATTGTTTGAAGATGTTCATCAATTACTTTCGCAATTGGATAGTGTTCCACTATCGAAAAATCAAATCCCTCAACATACGTCAAAAATTGCCCTTCCATCTTTACGTCATTTGATTTTGTGATTTTCTTCTCACAGTAATTACCCCAATTGTTAATCAGTGCTTTTTTCAATTCTTTATGGTCTGCAAGTAAGCCCACAAGAGCCGGTCCAATATCATGAGAAGCGATAATGTAATAGTGTCTGGGCATTGCAATTTCGTTAGTGTAAGTATAATAACACAGCTTGCCTAGTTCTTGATAATACTCTGATGGCATAAGGGGTGCATTGTAGTGTTTGCATTGATAGTAGTCAACTTCTCCTGCTGCACTCTTTGCGATAACATCCCTCCCCTTATCACCCGCACCGCCAATTCTCGAAATAGAGACATACTGCGCTCTCTTACTACCATACAACCATTCTTGAGTAAACAGTTCAAAAGAATCCTCATCCATCATATGTACTTTATTGATAGGTGGAATATTGGAATCGACACCAAATAACGCAATATCAATCTTAGGCTTTTCAATATTTGAAAGAATAACCATCCTCGTCCCCTCCACCTAGTCGTAAAATTTACTAACATTTGGCAAAAATTAGCTTCTATTGTTAGTATATTCACTTTTATGTATATTTTCAACCCTAATTGTCATCAGTTCCCCAACTACATCCTTTTTATAGGCGACAAAGCCCCAGAGAGCGGACAACCGACCCTCTGAGGCTATTGTAATATCATTTATAAAGTATATTTATCCAACATCAATTACATTTGCTTTCTCTTCCGCGATTTCCGCCTTCATCTGCTTGATGAGTTCGGCAAGTTTTTCTTCGCATTCTTCACGGGTTTTGGCGTAGACGTTACGGGAGATGCGTTTGCCGTTGGCATCTCTGGGGGAGTATTTACCCTCCCAGAGGTGGTCATTGATCATATACACACCACCGGTGCCGGGTTTGCGGTATTTACCCTTATACGGTTCGAAGGGTGTTTTTTCGGTAAGAGGGCGTTTTTCTTCCTCTGGAATGGGTCTATGCGTACCGGTGATGTGGTTATCGATCCTGACAGCCGCCTGGTGCTTCATAGTGTCCGTCACATGGGAGTAGATGTCTAACGTGGTTGCCGAAGAAATATGCCCAAGCATCGCCGACAGCGTCTTCACATCCATTCCGTGTTCCAATGCCATCGTTGCGAAGGTATGTCGAAGGTCGTGGAATCGCACCTGTTTACAGTTTGCATGGCTCAAGATGCTCTTCATTCGGTCTCGGACGCAATCATCCTGCAAAGGTCGATCCTCCAACACCGGCGAAGGGAACATCCACCGGGAATTTACCCTTTTCTTATATTCGTGTATTACATTCAGGAGGGCTTCCGGCAGTACCAAAGTCCGGACAGAAGATTTTGTCTTCGGCTCTGCCACCAGAAACTGTCCGCGAACTATCATTGCCGTCTTTTTGATTCGCAGTGCGCCAGTTTCAAAGTTCAAATCATCCCACTGCAACGCCAGCAGTTCCCCTATCCGCAAGCCCGTTCCCAGTTCCAGCAAGAACAGCTCATAGTAGCCTTCCTCTTTTGCTTGGATTAGGAATCGCTGGATTTCCTCCTGGGTAAGTATCTGCATCTCTGCTGCTTTCTTCGGAGGGAGCTTACAACCGACAGCCGGATTAAATCGAATGAATCCCAGCTCTACAGCCTTCTCCAACGCCATTCTGCACTTGGCATGGCATCCACGTACCGTTGCATTGGAAAGTCCCTCCCCCTTTCCATCTGCGGGTCTGACTCTTCCGCTGGTCTTCAGTTTGGCATAGAACTGCTGCAGGTCATTTTGCGTGATTGCACGGAGCGGAATCTTACCAATATCGGGAATAATTCGCTTGTAAATGTAATCTTCATAAGTCGTCTGTGTAGAGGGACGGAGTTTGGGTTTGCAGTAATTCTGATACCAGAAGTCAATCCAATCGCCGAAGGGCATATCCGGTTTGCACTTCGTAATCGGCGGTGCATACTGCTCCCGGAGCTGTTCCAGTTTTTCCAAGCACTCCCGCTTGGTCTTTGTTACAACACTTTTTGTTTTTGGCAGACCTTTGTCATCGTAATCGTAGACCACTCTGCCTTCCCATCTGCCGTCTGTGCGTTTACGAACAGTACCTGTTCCCCGTTTCCGTTTTCCCATTATCCTCGCCCCTTTCACATAATCTCTTGCAGGAAACTTCCGACCACACCGGATGCCCTTTGCTGCATATCGGATGTGACATGGGTATAGGTATCCAGTGTGAAGGATGCATTGGTATGTCCCAAGATGCCGGATAATGTTTTAGCATCCACACCGCTGGCCAGTGCATGAGTAGCGAAGGTATGTCGCAGGTCGTGGAAACGAATCATAGGCAGTTCCGCATACCGCAGAAGCCTTTTCAGGTGATGGTATGCTGTCTGAGGTGCCACAGGGAGTTCCGGCATCACCGGGTTATGAAATATCCAATCGCTGTAGGATGTTTTCTTTCGGGCAATGAGCCGTTGGGCAGTACTGGGCGGCAGTTGGATCATCCGCACACCCTTCTCCGTCTTCGTCTCGCCCACCGTTACGCCGCCCCCTTTTCGGTCACGGACTGACCGGCGGATGTAGAGTCTGCCGGTCTTCTCCTCGAAGTCCTGCCACCGCAGTCCGCAGATCTCACCCCTACGCAATCCGGTGGTCAGTTCCGTATAGAAGAAATCTGTCCATACTGTATCCTGATCCACCACCGCAAGGAACTTTTTGAGCTGTTTCTCCGTAAGGATTTGTTTTGGTGGATAGTTTGCTTTCGGCACCACCGTTCCGTTGGTCGGGTTCTTCACGATGAGCCGCTCTCGCACTGCTGTGTCCATTGCCTGATGGAGCATCATATGGATGCCGCGAATCATACTGTCAGACAGTGTGTCACCCTTTTCTCGATGCTCGTTGACTCTTCCGTTTTCCCGAAGCCAGTTATAAAGTTTTTGGACATCTTCTGTTTTGATAGCGCTGAGTTTCCAGTCACCCAGGTATGGCTTGATGTACTGGTTAGCCAAACATCGGTAACCTTCCAGTGTGCTTGTGCGTATGGTGAAGACTTTATACTCGTCCAACCACTTGTCCAGCCACTCAGCCAGTGTCATATTGTAACCGGCTGTCAGCTCCACATCACGGTGCAGTTCGATGCTGTCGTGGAGTTTGTCCATGAGTTCTTTTTGCGTGTAGGCGAAGACACTTCGGAAGATAGGTTTGCCGTCTTCCTTATGTCCGACGACGATTCTGCCTTCCCACCGTCCGTCTGCACGCTTGCGAACCAATCCGTCACCGTCCGGTCTTCGTTTCGCCACGGTCACTCCCCCTTTCGTCAGCACAACACATTACCACAAGTTCCTGCCAATAGCTAGCACAATAATCACAAGATTCCTCTCCGGTACAACTCGGCATTTGAGATATCATTGGGATCGTCAGATTCTTCCCCTGTGGACTCAGTCAATCCAAGCGTATTCTCCAGTTCTCGCACCTCTCCCCGGAGTCTTTTGAGCCGCAAGTAAAGATTTTTATCTCCCTCTCTCTTTTTTATGTCCTCTGTGATTTCTTCCAGGCAAACTTTCCCCCGCATCCTTGCGACCCTGGCGTTCGCTTCTTTTCGAATCTCCTCCAGATAATATGTTGGGTCTTCTTCAATCACATAAGATAACATCTGACAGAGCATATCCAGCTCAATCGCATACCGATATAAGCTTTTTGACAGCCGGTGATTGATAACGGACAGTTCGCTGTGAATCATATCCTGAATTCCCTTTGACAGCAATGTGCCGTGATTGCCACTGATCAGATAGTCAATATAAAGTTCCAGCGCCTGTTTTACGAACTGGGTAAAAGAAGTTACATTTGCTTCGCCGTACATTGTCTCGCACCTGCTGACCAATTCTCTATCCAAAAGGACAGTTTTTCGCAAACCGCTTTCCTTGTTCTCCATTTGTATTCTCCTTCTAAAGCACGGTGTGGTTCACACCGTAAAAGCCTTGATTTTACTGTTATTTCTTCAAACTTTCACACAATTTCAGTGTGAACAGGTGTTTATGACGCCATTGTGCAATACTAACAGTGACCTTTGAAAAGTCGTTGGAAACAGCCATGAATCCCGGTCGGCTCTGCCGGACGGTGTGGTCTGGGGGGACGCATAGGCGGCACCCCTTTCTCCTGCTTCATTCTCGACCCTGCCTGTATACACTGGCTGCCTCCTCTATTTGTGCATAATACCGGAGCAAAATTACACCGGATTTTGCTCCATCTGTAGCTTACTGAGCCTTATTTTTGCGCCTTCAATGGGCAAAATACGGAATCGCAACTGACCATTCAACGGTTTCCCGTTTTTCCGCTTACAGGTTGTATACTCCGTTTCAATGAACTTTTTTTCCTCCAACAGACGAATATACTTTGCCGCCGTATTGGTACTCATTCCCATCACTTCCCACAGACGGTTCCGACTGACAAGACAGGAAAAGCTTTTCCGATCCTCCCGGTACATCAGATAGGAATACAAAACCACCTCGCCCATACTCAGACCCAAATTAAAAATCTCTTTTGGCAGAGGAAAGAAGTTCGCCGGCCAATCTTCGTACTCACCGATGTAGTGCTTCGGGAAAATCATTGGACCTACGGTATGGATCAGACCATTGTCAAATAAATAATCCAAATGTTTTTTCGCAGTCTGTTTGCTGATTCCGAATGACTCACTGAGCATCCTGGGATAATCAAAATCCGTTTTGTACTGATAGCGATACCGATGAATCAGATATAAGTACACTGCCAGCTTCTTCCACGGCAGTTTCAATTCCATCACGCAGTTTGGCACCGGGAAATAATTTCGCTTGGCTTCACGGCTTGGGTATCGAATATACGCCATTACTTTTTCATCATCTTTTCCACCCAATCGATGAAATGCTCCTTAGGAATCACGAAGCGATTCCCCACACGCAGAGAGGGGGAATCTTTTTCGAGCATCAGCTCATAGGCAGAGGAAATAGACACCCCCAATACCTGCGCCACCAATTCCGAGTTCAGAAATAGGGGCAGTTCATCATAGCTTTTGTAAATGGATTCTTTCATTTTCTTTCCTTTCAAAATAAAAAACTTGCACAGCATAAACACAAAACGAAAAAGGATACGGGAGTTTCCCATAGGCATCATCATTTCGTGCTTACGCAAGTGCAAGTTACAAGTTTGTATGTACCGGGATCCTGTGGGATTCCGTAATCCTCTGTCTTCAATTTTTGTGTCTGCGCCGGTGCTTGTATTATAAACCAAAGAATATTTTTTGAAGAAAGAATTTTGTCGAAGGTGAAAAATATTTTTTCATATGCAGTATAGGAAAGATTTTTCCTATTCTTTGTCTTTTGCGCATCATTTTTGGTTGCGTAAAATTCTAGGTTGACTTCTACCTATTTTAGCATATAATAATAACAGAAAGGTTGGGATATTATGCAGATTAATACAAACGCAATTGTATCAGTAACGGAAGCAAACCAAAATTTCTCTCGCGTAACCAGAATTGCTGAAAAAAACGGCCAAGCTGTTATTTTCAAAAACAATCGGCCCAAGTATATGGTAATTGATTTGGAAAGCTCTCCCATTATAGAACTGACCGATGATGAGAAAATTGACATCGTTGCTGCCAGAATTTTAAAACGGTTTAAGCCAGCTTTTGAGGAACTTGCTAAATGATAAAATTTTCTAAAGACAAGGTTCTGCTGCTCCACAGACTGATTGCAGAAGAAACCGGCGGGAGCATCGGTGTTCGAGATGAAGGCTTGCTGGAATCTGCCTTAGAAGCTGCCTTTTCCGGGTTTGGTGGAAATGAATTCTACCCCACCAAAGAAGAAAAGGGTGCTCGGTTGGGTTATAATCTTATTTCCAATCACGCTTTTGTAGATGGCAACAAACGGATCGGCATGTATGTTATGCTCACATTCTTGGAAGTCAACGGAATCCATCTTGACTGCACCAATGATGAAGTAGCCAATGTTGGTCTGTCCGTCGCCTCTGGCAATATGGACTATGAAGCACTTCTTTCTTGGGTCAAGGATCACCGAGTTTAAACGAAGATATAAAGGCGCAGACAGTTGTTTGAAACTGTCTGCGCCTTTTATTCCCTTTTCATTTTTATTTACTCTTTGCTATCAAAACAACTGCAACATCGTTGATGTTGGTGCCGGTGGCGCCGGTCTTGATCAAGCCGCCACATTGCTCTAATGCGTGGTAGGCATCATTTTCAGTCAAAACATCACTGATTTGGATTCCACAAATTGCCAGTTTTTTCTTTGTATATCCATCTACATAGCCGCCAGCCGCATCGGTAGGACCATCTGTTCCATCGGAACCAACCGAGAAAATCGCCACATTGGAAAGTCCTGCAATACCCTCAGCAGCCGCCAATGCTAATTCTTGGTTTCTGCCACCCAAGCCTTTTCCTGTCAAATGAACAACCGTTTCACCGCCGGCAATATAGGCAAGCTTTTTCCGGTCGTTTGCGTGGCTTTTGGCAACAGATGCCAAAAACGAACCCGCTTCTTTTGCTTCACAGCAAAGCTCGCTGGTCAAAATAATCGGCGTATATTCCAGCCGTTGACACTCCTCTGCCGCAGCCTCACACAGTTGCCGGACATCTCCGCAAATATGACAGGTCACATCGGGCAATTCTTTCGGTGTTTCCACCTGCAATAATTCCTTTGCTTTTTCGGATAGCTGAATTTTGTATTTTTCAACGATCTGCAAAGCTTGTGCGCAGGTAGATGCATCTGCACACACCGGCCCGGATGCGATCATATCCGGCTGATTACCCAGCACATCAGACAACAGCAGTCCCACTACCTTGGCAGGGACGCAATGTTTTGCAAATCTGCCGCCTTTGACCAAAGATAAGCGCTTACGAACTGTGTTTATTTCCTGAATACTGGCACCGCTGCCAATTAGTTGGCTGTTAATACTTTGCAGCTCCCCAATATCCAATTCCGAGAGTTCAAACAGTGCAGAACCGCCGCCAGACAAAAGAAACAGCACCGTATCCTTGGGGCAAAGATTTTCCGTCAACTCTAAAGCCCTTTTTGTACCGCAGAAGGAATTCTCATCCAAAATCGGATGGCCGGCTTCTATAATTTCAAAACCGGGAATTGCACCGCAGCTATGGTCGTATTTGGTAATCACCAAACCTTTTTTTATTTGGGATCCCAAAACCTCCTGTGCTGCTGATGCCATTGTCCAAGCAGCCTTACCTACGGAAATTACAATGATATTTTCTTTGGGCAACGCAAGGGACGACAAACAGTTTTTTACTGCCCTGTCCGGCAAGGAGGACGAAATTGCATAAGTATAGATTTTTTCAGCATCGCTGCGCAATTGGCTGCTCATACGCTACCTCTCCATTTTAAAATCACACCAGTTCTGCTACATCCTTGGGTTCTCTGAGTACCCATTTACCATTGGTGAAATCAGGAATATCCACAGGCTGTCCACCGTTGGCAATGGATGCCTCTGTCAAGCAAGTAATAGCCATCCAGCTTGCTGCATCATAAACATCGATGGGCATTTCCTCGCCGGAAAGTGCTGCGCCAAAGAATGCCTGCAAGGTCAGAGTATCGATACCGCCGTGACCGGCCTCAATCTGCTCTTTGGTGATTCTTCTCCAAACGGCCGGCAGATTTTCCTCGCAAACAGCATCCAAATTACCGCAATACTCACGCATCTTGCCCTCGTGGTTAAACTCCATATCATCAGTCAAAACAGCCTGTTCCGGCACAGAGAACAAGCCTCTTGTACCGCTGACCAAAAACTCGCGTGTACAAGCTCTGGGCAGGCAGGTATCCAATTTCAAGGAAATCATACTGCCGTCAGCGCACATAATATTGGTGCAAACCACATCCCCCTGCGCAAAATGCTTATCCTGCAAAAATGCATATTCCTCTTTCCCCTGCACAAACGCACTCAAGCCTCTGGCCTTGGATGCCATAGAGGTCAGCTTCAGCATCCGGTTGCCACGGTTGATATTCAACAGCTTGGCAATCGGACCTAAATTATGTGTAGGATAGTTGTCACAGTTGCGGATCAGGTAGTTCCGCAGACGATAGTGTCGGTTCTTCACACCGCCGCAGATCTCACTACGCAAGTCGTGGCAATAGGAGGCATGGGCATAAACCACTTCACCCAGCTTGCCTTCCCTGACCATCCGGGTTGCCACCAGTTCTTCCTTGCCAAAGCAGACATTCTCCAAGAACATAAAAGGCGTCTGGGTTTCTTCCCAAGTACGCACCAATGCCCAACAGTCATCCAAACTGTAGCCGCCGCCAACTTCCAAACCGCAAACCTTGCCATTTTTCATGGCTTCAATAGCCAGAGGGACATGGGCCTCCCAGGATGCAGAAATAATGACGGTATTCACATTAGGATCGCTTAGCAACTGGCTGTGCTTTGTATAGCGGGCAGGTTCTGTTCCCCGTTTTTCTTTAATGCGTTCAAAGCAGGAATCTACCCGATCCTCGTATTCATCGCACAAAGCAACGACCTCAACATCCGGAAAATTATTCAACACATTGCTCAGCAGGCCGTTACCTCTTTGCCCCAAGCCCAAAAAACCTAACTTGATCTTATCCATATCATTCTCCCCTTTTGTAATTCTTATTTACCCTCGTCCCATATCTGCGCCAATTTCTTAGCGGCAGATGCCATATTTTGAACACCGGAAAATACGGTATCCACATCAAAGTCCTTCAAATAGCGATCCGCTTCCAGAGTAAGCCAGCCTTGATAGCCAATTTCCTTTAATGCATTTACGACCGAAGTAAAATCAACAGCCATAGAGAACGGAATTTGGTGGGAATCATAATGGCGGTCATTGTCATGGATATGCAGTGCCTGCAATTTCCCACCCAATGCCCGTATCATATTGACCGCACCGGAGCCGGAGCCTTGCATTTCGGCGTGTCCGATATCCAAGCAAGCCACAAAATAGTCATCATTGACAACATCCAAATGCTTGCGGAAGCTTTCTGCGGTAGAGCAAGCAGCAAAGGAAGAATAGCCTGTAGTATCATCCCAATTCCACATATTCTCTGTGGCGATCTTCACGCCGCAGCCTTTGGCAAAAGGCAAAAGCTCCAAGTACATTTGTGCGTTTTCCTCTGCTGTTTTATCATTATTGGGGTGAATTACGCAAATTTCTGCGCCTGCTTCTGCTGCACATTCAATGGCACGGGGCAACAGATCCCGAATTTCCTTGCATTTTACCGGAAAGGGTGCGTGGGATTGGTTGCATCGAATACCGTTATCCTCGCCAATTTTTCTCAGTTCCCGTGCAAATTGCAAGTAATTTGCACTTCGCAGAGGGTGGCCGGTATCATCACAAGCATCAATTCTCCAGTTATACATACCCATCTGGAACATCGAAAAATCCCAGCCATCAAAGCCGGCTTTTGCGCAAAGTTCGATTGCTTTTTGCTCACCCGTATGCTTAGCAATGGAAGCAATCTCCGTTGAAATCTTCATAATTACTCTCCTATCTCGTAAACAGAAAGACTACCGATCAAGCCTTGGGAGGATACATACTGCATCACACCGGGACAAACTTCGGATACATTATTAAAATGAAGATGTCCGCAGGTAACGGCTATGACCTTATCCGCATTTTCCCGAATTATTTCGATAAACTGAATGTTTTCTGCCGGGCATCCCTCATAATTGAGCTGAAAATACTCGCCGCATTTTTGAAGCAGATCCCAGTTCCCTTGGGTCATAATGGGAATGTGCATAGCAATCAGTACCGGCTTTCCCTCTTGCAAGGTACTTTGCAGAATTTGGATTTGTTCGGCTGTGATGGTGCGCTGAGAATTATCAAATCCCAAGATCACCATGTCGCCCAAATCCAGCTTTTGTACCGGTTGTCCGGCTGCCTTCATCGGATGACCTATCGGTAATTTGTCCGGTTCATCATGGTTGCCACATAAGGGCAGATAAGGAACAGGATAATTATCCAAAGCCTTTTCCATAATTCGGGTGTTGGCCTGCGTATCAAAATCGATAATATCCCCTGCCATAAGCAGGGCATCTGCCTCTTTGGATTTCTCCAAAAGCTCCATAAAAAAGGTTTTTGCAGACAGAGACTGGGCCTCACCGCAAGGCTCATTATAGCTTCGGGCAAAGCCAAAACGGAGAGTTTCCCAATGTGCCGTTCGGGCAGAAGCGCTTTCTTTTTCTTCTTCTGACGACAATTCATCCCATTCTACCAAATGGGTATCGCTGAACTGATATATCTTTTTGCGCGATACATTTTTTACTACAATTCGATAGTTATATACCAATAATTCCGGCACAAAGCTCCCCCCCATATCAGCATTTTTATTATCTTACCATACAAACCTGTTCGGTGTAAACAAATCTCTGCGATAACACCAGCACATAACCGGATCTTTCTCCAATTCCTCGTCGGATTTGTTATTGAATGACAAGCGAGGTTCTTCCAGCTCTTCAATCTCCTCAATTTCCCCTTCCAAATATGCTTCAATCTGGCGGATCGCATTTTTCACACGGGCATCCACACCACCCAATCTCAGATCCAACACTTCATAGCCAGACCGTTTGCATTCCAGCATCCAGCAACACTCTACCGCCTCACGAAATTTCGCCAGTCGCTGACGGATCACAGGCAATGTTTCTTCGGCAATCATCCGTAACTCTTCCCGATTTCCTGCATGATAGGCGGCATAGGCATCGGCGCTCACGCAACTCTTGACAGCCAGCAAATCACACAGTTTTTCCAGCACTTCATACATATAACTATGATTGGTACTTCGTTTCGCCGCCAAAGATAGCTGCTGGGCATAGCTGGTATAGTTTTCTTTATAGCAGGGATGGCTATGTTTTTCAAACAGACTGCCTAAAATATCGCAATACAGGAAATAACAACTGGGGTTTGTCATTTCTCTATGATAGACCCCGTCAGGTTTATCCGGCAGATCCATCAGCATCATATCCGAAAGGTGTTCGCCGGTGCAGGCGTAGAGCCGTTTCCCCAATTCTTCATCATCTACGGAGCCTTGATAGCAAAATTCCGCATAAAGCTGCAAGGTAGGCAAGATGGTAAACATAGATGCCTCATTGCCGTCATCACCCCATGCCGTACAGAAAACCTCCTGTACGCCATTGTCGATACAAGCCTCCAATGCGGCACGGCTGGCATCCTGACTCTTTTGCAGATGAGGCGTAAATCCAACCCAACGCCATGAGCCGCCGGCAAAAATCAGCTTATTATTAAATTTTTGGTGGCTTTTCAAGGGTGCAGTATAGTTTTCTTTTTGGTTCTGCACATATTCCCAATATACCAGATCCACTTCGGCCGGCACTTTGGTTCTGATGTCTCTGGAAATGTTGGTCGTTGCATCATAAGCGCCGGCGCAAGTGACCCGATAGAACATATCGCTCCAGATCATGGGCTTGAAATCGTACTTTTTGCAAATTTCATTGACCCGCTTCAGATGGTCACAGAAGATCTCCTCTCTTGGCTGAATACCGTTTTTCTCACGATACTTGCCCAAACCCAGCATAAATGCCTCATCCATACCGATATGGATTCTTTTGGACTGAAAACTATTTCGGCAAGCACGGATCATCGCCTCAATAAACTCGTAGGTTTTTTCCTCGCCACACAGCAGAATATCGTCAGTATCCTTAATGGAATCAAAGCACTGCCAGCGAAGGGTGGGAGATAAATGTGCAAGGGTCTGCATACAGGGAATCAGTTCAATGCCGTAGCCCTGTGCGTAGGTATCCAGTTCCCGCAACTGGCTCTGACTGTACCGGCCGCGCATATAACCAAAATAGGGATATTCCGGCACTTCGTATGTATCTTCGGTATACAGCATCAGCATATTGAGCCCCATCAGCGCCATATAACGAATCATTCTCTTCACTGCAGGAATACTCATAACACCATTTCGGGAGCAGTCCAGCATAGCACCATTCATTGTAAAATGTGCCTTTTGCGTAGTTTCGTAAATATTTTCACATCTATGCTCTGCAAGCAAACCCAAACCACGGAACAATTCAACTCTTTGACCGTATACGATCTTACAGCAGTCCCCGTTTTTCACAATTTGTAACGGCTCTCCTTGTCGATATACGGTTTCCACATTTAAGTCAACAGAAATCGGGAGTTGCTTTTGAATCTCCTCGACCTGCAAATCCTTTTCATAAAAGTTAAATGCCATATTTCTTACCTCTCTTATATAGAAGTTAGTATTCACGCCATAAGGCAGCTCTAAAAACCAATTCAGTAAATGGGCTTTTAGCGATGTCTTAGTTTTTGCTTAGCAGTGGCAGAAAAATCTGCCACTGCCAAATTCATTTACTTTTCTACCAATCGGACATTATCGATGATGATCGACCGATCTGCGCCGGTATTGGCAGCAAAATCGAATACCAAGAAAATTCTCTGAACAAAGGTCAAGTCTTCTGCACTGGATGTGCTTTTCAAGGCTTGAGAGAAATCCACAGTAAAGGTATTCCATCCGCCTTTTAGCTGCAAAACAGTATTGTTACAAGGATCCTTTGCTCCATCCACACCGGTACGGGGACGCAGGCTCAGCGTCTGAGTTTCCACACCATTGACCTTTGCATCGAATACAAGGTAATATCCATTCAAATCATAGGCTTGGGTCATACCCATCAAAAACTGTGCCCACTGATTTGCATTAGCTGCCCCTGCACTAAACTTCCATGCAGCGATAGAGTTCTCGCCATAGACTTCCGTACAGTCACTGACATAGGTCAAATTATTTCCCTCAGACCAAAGGCTGCCGCCTACCTGCGTACCGCCGGTAAACATATCGTTTTTGTCAGCCTTATCCTCAAATTTCAGGCCGTCCACATGAACAATAATGTTCTGACGGAAGAGCAGCTCAATTCGGATGATCTCCGCCTTGGTTGCACCTGCTGTCAAATCTGCAACGGAGAAATCATACTTAGATGTATCCAATGTGCCGTAGTACCAACCGTCACCCACAGATTCCAGTTCAAATACCAGTCTATCGGTGTGTTTCCAGTTGCTTGCATACAGATCAGCCGCTACATATACCTTTTCTGCACTTTCATCGCTGAAGTGGAAATAACCGGACAGAACACCGTTTGTCATATCCACCTTCTTTTCCTCCAGCGCCCACTGGGGACTGATGGTGAACTTGATCTTAGCATCGGCCGTATCCAACTTCAGCGAAGAAGTACTTCCCTCTGCTTTCACGAGCTCATCCGTATAGCTAAAGATCGCATTGGTCATACCCTCGTCTACGGACATATGGATCCAGTCTTCAGCAACCGTTTCATCACGCACCAGTTTAATATTATCTATATAAACTGCGTAGTTTTCGCCGCCATTGACTTCCATACCCAAATGGAAGTTGCTGATCGAAGTGCCAGTCAAATCAAAGGCAATGGTTGTCCACTGGTCTACTGTCAAGAATGTGGATGTCACGCCGCTCAGCCAACTTCCGTTAATAACAGACAGATTAATCTGACAGGATTCCATATTCACAGGCTTCACATCCATCACCAGCTTGTGGCCATCAATGGCATATTCCTGATTCAGAATGAACTGCGGATATGCCCAGTTGTGTTCTGTACCCAGAGTCGGGATCACTTTCCACGCAGCAGAAGAGTTATTGGTAACTTCCGCCTGAATCGTACCCTCTGCATTGTTGCTGATCTCTGCTACGATCTCATCATTTGCGATCTTCGGTTCATATTTCAAGCCATCTATGTGAACAATAATGTTCTGACGGAAGAGCAACTCAATCCGAATAATTTCTGCTTTGGTTGCTCCTGCCGCCAAATCTGCGGCAGAGAAATCATACTTGGATGTATCCAATGTGCCGTAATACCAGCCATCGCCCACAGATTCCAGTTCAAACACCAGTCTTTCCGTATGCTTCCAGTTGCCGGCATACAAATCGGCAGCCACATAAACCTTTTCTGCGCTTTCATCGCTGAAGTGGAAATAACCGGACAGAACACCGCTGGTCATATCCACCTTCTTTTCCTCCAGCGCCCACTGAGGACTGACGGTAAACTTGATCTTGGCATCTGCGGTATCCAGTTTCAGGGAAGTGATACTATCCTCTGCCTTTACCATATCCTTGGTAAAGCTATAAACTGCGTTGGTCATACCTTCATCAATAGCCATATGAATCCAGTCATCCGCTACCGTTTCGACTTTTTCTTCCTCTTCCACAGGGACCAGCTTCACATTGTCAATGTAGAATGCATAGTCAGCCGCACCACCGACGACCTCTGTGCCCAGATGGAAACTGTTGATAGATGTACCAGTCAGATCAAAAGAAACCGTAGTCCACTCTCCAACCGGTATTTTCTGGGACACTACACCGGTTAACCACTGACCATTGATCAAAGCCAAGTTTATTTGGAATTCTTCCATATTCACAGGCTTCACATCCAGAACCAGCTTATGACCGTCGATAGCATATTCCTGATCCAGTACAAACTGAGGATATGCCCAGTTGTGTTCTGTGCCCAGAGTGGGGATCACTTCCCACGCTGCAGTAGAATTATTGGTAACTTCCGCCTGCACAGAACCCTCGGCATTATTACCGATGGCAGTAACGATTTCGTCATTGACAACCTCTTCTGCAATCTTCTGTTCAAATTTCAGGCCATCCACGTGAACAATGATGTTCTGACGGAAGAGCAGCTCAATTCGAATAATCTCTGCCTTGGTCGCACCTGCTGCCAAATCTGCGGCAGAGAAATCATATTCCGAAGTATCCAAAGTACCATAGTACCAACCATCGCCCACAGATTCCAGTTCAAACACCAGTCTGTCGGTATGCTTCCAGTTGCTTGCGTACAGGTCAGCCGCTACATATACCTTTTCTGCACTTTCATCGCTGAAGTGGAAGTAGCCAGACAAAATACCATTGCGCATATCCACTTTTTTCTCAGCCAGTTCCCACTGAGGACTGATGGTGAACTTGATCTTGGCATCAGCAGTATCCATTTTCAAGGATACAGTACTGTTTTCAGCTTTCACCATCTGATCGCTAAAGCTGTAAACTGCATTGGTCATACCTTCATCGATAGCCATATGGATCCAGTCATCTGCTACCGTTTCCGTCTTTTCTTCCTCTTCCACAGGAATCAGCTTCACATTGTCAATGTAGAATGCATAATCAGCTGCGCCGCCTACAATTTCAACACCCAAATTGAAATTGCTAATGGCCTTGCCCTGAATTTCAAACGATACAGTCGTCCACTGACCGACAGGCAAATGTGTCGATGTCACACCGCTGAGCCATTTGCCGTCAATAACAGACAAATTGATTTGGAAGTCCTCCATATTGACCGGCTTAATATCCATCACAAGTTCATAGTTACCTTCGCTATAGGTCTGATCCAACGTCAGTTTAGGATATGCCCAGTTATGTTCCGAACCTAAGGTGGGCGCTACCTTCCAGGCAGCAGAAGAACCATTGGTTTCTTTGTTCTGCACCATGCCATTGGCAACAGCGGTAATGATCTCATCATTTTTCACAACCTGCACAAGGTTCTCTTCATTCGGCTTCCAGCTTAAATTATCCACATAAACCGTATAGCCCTTGGGGATCATAATGGTCATTCTGTAAACGCTGCTTGTTCCGCCGCCCTCTTCACAAACTAAGCTGGAAGCACTGATCGCACCGTAGTACCAACCATTACCGGCATCCTCGACAAACACAAAGTCCACCCAGTTGCTGCCTTTCCATTTGCTATTGGTCATAAAGAAGCTTGCCTTGGGCGTTTGATTGCCAAAGTAGAACCACGCACCGAGCGTGCCCTTGGTCATATTAGGCAGTGCGGAGATTTCTCCCGACTTTACTGCCTTCTCAGTATTAAATGTATATCTGCCTGTAGTATTAGAAGGTGCAACCAGCTTCAGGGAGCGAACGGTATTACCACCTTTTAAATAAGCAGTGCTAAAATCAGCATCTCCCACAGAATAATAGCTGCTGCCATTATCCGGAGACATATTGATCCAGTCCGCAGACACAGATTCCAATACTTTTTCTACATGCTTGTATACAAATTTGCAGTTATCCACATACACCACAGAGTTTTTGGATACGCCGTGGAAATTAAGCCGGATACGAATAATATTATCGTTTCGGCCTGTGCCTACTTGCAGGTCCTCCAGATCCACTTCGCCATAGTACCAGCCATCGCCCACAGATTTCAAATTGAAGTCCACTTGGTTACTGGTTGTCCACTTATCGTTAACAATATCGAGGGATACCCGGGCATCCAAATTCTCAAATTTAAAGTAACCGCTGAATGTACCGCCGGTCATATCCGGCAATGCATCAATATCCGTCTCACTTTGAGGACTTAGGCAAATGAAACTGTTTGTCAGAGCTTTGTCGTTATCAAAATACGCCTTCAGAGAACAGTTAGAATCATCACTCTGCTTGATCTCATAGTCATACTCCGTATAAACGCCCTGCCAGCCGGTATCCATAGCCATATTCTCCCAGCCTTGATCCAGCGACTCGTTAGACAGGATGTACTTGGTATCAATTTCCGGATACATACTTGCATCCACCACATCCAGGCCATCCATATAGAAATCCATAGTATAGCTTTCCTCGGTATTATAGCCTTCATAGCGGAATTTCAGCTTCAAAGTATCGGTAGTATATTGATTTTTGGTCAGTCGAGTAGTAACACCCAGTTTCCGCAAGGAGAAGAATATTTGTGTCCACTGACCGGGCAGAGCTATCTGCTTGTGCGGGCCGTCTGCCGTATTCCAGTCTTTTGTAACACCGGCAATATTGTCCTTCAGATAGAACTGGAACTCAATCGCCAACTCATTGGGGTTGTATACCCAGAAGGTTACAATAGCATTTTCCCAGGTTTTATCGGTAAAATACTCCTGTGCTTCAGGGGCAGACAAATCCATAAAACTATTGCCCCATGCGTGGGGATCCACAGAATTGAAGGTTACATGCAAAGAGGTGGTAGATCCCTCGCCCTTCAAATACATAGGATCGATATTTACGCTCTTGGTAATACCGGGGTCTGTGGTGCCCAGCTTACCATTGGAGCTGTACAAATTATCCAAAGGCTCCGCACGGATGGTGGTGGCAATATATATTACCTTGGAAACAGTTTCCTTACCCCGTTTAGCAGTAATGGTAACTACGTTCTCTTCCATTTCCGTAGGTGTAAAGCAAAGGTCTTCCACCTGCAACATATTTGTCTGGGTGGTATATTCCTTGGTTTCGGTATCTATGATCATTTTGATATAGCATACCTCTGCGGAATACTCCACACCATCTTCCATATCGATTACTTCCCGCAGATCAAATTGCTCATTCAGATATGCATACGGCATAATCGGAACGGTATTGATCTTCAGAGAACCGTTTTCTGCTTCATCTTGTGTTTTACAGCCTGCAATACTAAAGAGCAGCAAAAACACCAGACAAATCAAAAACAGACTTCTTGCTGTTTTTTTCATTTATATACCTCCTATTACGGCATTAACCCTTCAAGCCACCTGCAGTAATATTCTTCATAATGGTCTCTTGGAAAGCCACAAAAACGGTGAACGTCGGGATCATAGAAAGCACGATCACCGCAAAATACATAGGCATACCAAAATATTTTGCCTGTTCCTGCAATGCATATACCAAATACCCCAAGGAGGGCCATTCGTCCATATACAGGATCGTTTGCATATACTCGCTCCAACCTTCAATAAAGTTGACAACGAACAAAGCAGACATCACCGGCTTGATCATCGGCATCATAATTCTAAAGAAAACCTGAAAGTCCGTTGCGCCATCGATAAATGCCGCCTCTGCATAACTCCAGCTCAAGCTCTCCCATCCGGAATACAGCACCAAAAATCCAAAACCGATACCGCTTGTCCAAGCGATCCAGTATATCCACGGTTTATTGGCAATTTGCAGAATATTATGGTTGATCTCATAAGCTGCAGCCGTAGAGCCCAGCACCGGAATGATCATAATGGTTACAACAAAGGCATATATCCATTTCAGCCATTTGAAATCATTACAATATTTGCTTACTACATAAGACGTGCAGGCAGTAAAGAACATTCCCAGAGAAACACTGGCAATCGTGCGCCACAATGTGTTAAAAATCGCAAAGGGGATGGAAACCGAGATTCTTCCCTCATCAAAGATATTCAAATAGTTATCCCACTTCATCTCTGGAAATTTGGGAACAAAAAACGGATCATCATTATACGCACGCATTGTTTTCAGGGAGTTATATGCTGTCCAGATCATGGGCAGCACCAATGTGATCGCATAAGCTGCAAACAGCACAAAGAAAATTGCAAGCACGATTTTCTCCGTTCTTGTACGAAGATTTAAGCCGGAGGAAGATTTCTGCAATCGAAGTTTTCTTGACATTTTCTCTTCCTCCTTAATACTCAACATTTTTGCTGATGCGGTCGCAAATTGCTTTCACACCAAAGACAAGGGGAACATTTACCAATGTAAAAATCAGACCAATCGCCGCAGGATAGCAGAAACTATCAATATTACTTACGGTATTATTGGCATTTAAGGTATACCTTAATATATAGAAGCCGATATTCCACACCGAGTCATTGTCCGGTGCAAGCAACATAACCAAACCGGCATTGCTGAAGATACCCACCATAGAGAAAACCACCATTGTGGTAACCGTAGGCCAGATCAACGGTAAAATAATGTTGAAAAACTCCCGGAAGAATCCAATGCCGTCAATGCGGGCAGATTCAAAAATATCCTGAGGAACCCGGTTCATTGCGCCGGTGAACATGATCATATTCACACCCACACCGGTCCAAAGTGTATAAATGATCATCATCCAAATACCTGTTTCCGCAGATCCCAGCAGACCGGTATACTGGGTGGCCTCGCTTAAAGGCACACCCAGCATAACCAGCATCTTTTCAATGGGGCCACCATTCATTACCATGCTGCGGAATATCTGAGTCATAACTGTACCGCCAATGATAGACGGCAAATAAAACAAAATACGGTACACCTTGTAGCCCGGTACTTTCTTAAACAAAACATAGGATAAGAACAGAACCATCGGCAAGCTCACAAAGGTATTGACAACAAACATAATAAAGCTGTTGTCGATCATCTTCCAAAGCTTAGGACCGGTCACATCACTTGACAGTTCTTTAAAAAACCGTTCAAAGTTAAATAATGTAAAGCCTTCTTTGCCTGGAAGCTGGAATGCGATCAAAATAGATCGAAAATTTGGCCAAAGCCAAAACACAAGGAAGTTCAGGAACGGTATGGCCAGCATAGACAGGACGAAAATGAGCCTTTTCCTGCGCTGCCGGGTCATAAGGCTTCCGTGAACTGCCGTTTCACCTGTTTTCAGCATTTTTAATGCCTCCTACAGATCAACCGACATATGCAGTCCAAATACCCCAGTTCTCTTTTGCGTATTGCTTTTCCATCTCATACATATTTTCCGCAGTCAATGTGCCTGTGGTATCCAGAATCATATAGCGGAAAGTCAGAGGCTGCAGCATATTGGGGTGATTGAAATACAGCATACCGGAATTTGCACGAACAATGGACAAAGACTTATCCATGGAGATGTACTCACCATGACCGGGGTTAATATTGGCAACAACAGAATCCATAAACTTTGTATTACCGGCAGATTCATAGGAATCACAGGCAAAAGCGCTGATTTTGTATGCCTCATCACGCATAATCTGCGCTGCATCCTCAGAACACAGGAAACGCAAGAACAAGATAGCAACATCTCTGCCGTCTGCATAAGCAGGGATGGCAGCGCCGTTCCGCACAGCAGTCTCGCCACAAGCGTAGATATTACGAGCTTCGCGAATTCTCTGGGTTTCTGCATTGTCCAAGCCTGTAATCTGCGCCATGATCTCTTCATTGGTCTTACCCGCATCGATCATATCTACAGCTTTGCTCAGTTCGCTATCTGTAATGCCGCACTCCGTGCCGATCACAGACAGAACAGGGGTATTGAGAATAATGCAGTCTTTTGCTTCTTCGTAGTATTCTGCTTCCATTTCGTTGAGTACCCAGTCACCGCTGATCACAAATGCAGCCTTGCCGCTGAGTACTTCGTGCTGCGCCTGAAGGTGGGTCATATTGGTAGAGCCCTTAGTAGAAAGCTCGGGCTTCATAATAGTTTCCATTGCCTTGAAGCCCTCCAGAATACCCTTATCCTCATATACCTTCCAGCCATCGCTGATGATCTCATCCAATGTAGCATCGGTAGAGGGCTTTGTCTGTACAAAATTCATAAAGCCTTCCTTACCGGAGTACTGCGCAAAGTATTCAAAGAACAAATAGGAAAGATAACCGGAGGCGTTGGCGCCGGGCCATGCATAGGCGTAAACACCGCTTTGCGCAGAGATTTCTGCAATCTTAGCACACATTGCATTAAATTCATCGGTGGTCTTTGGAAGATTGTCCATACCGTAACCGTATTGCTCTGTCACCTTGGGATTCAAGACAATACCAGTAGAGCTAATTCCCATAGGCAAACAGTACAGACCGCCATGGAATTCTTCCTTCGCGCCATCATAGTACAGATAATCTGCATCCAGCAGGAACCGCTCTGCAATAGTCTTGTCCTCTTCCTTTTTATCAAGACCGATAGCAGGGGTATTCCAAACAGTATCCTTCAAATCCACCAGCACCGCACCCTGACCGCGCATAGTCTTATCAGATGCATCCAGCACCTGCTCCAGATTCTGAGCAGTCAGATAAAGGTCTACATCGTTTTTAGTAGCACCCTTACCGATTTCCAATGTCGCAGTGTCCTGAACGCCGTAGGTGATTTCCAATTCGATTTGGTATCCCTCTTCTGCATACATTTGCTCAAAAGCTTCGGCAGCTTTCTCAAGCCATGTGTGACCGTAGCCGCTGGAATTGTAGTTAACGATTGCTGTCTTGCCTTGCGCAACAGTGCCATCCGGGTTGGTTTGCACCGTTTTACCACCGTCACAGCCAGCAAACATGCCTGCAATCATCAGGATCGCCAGCGTAAGAGAAAGGATCTTCTTGATATTCTTCATAATTTTCCTCCTGTTTCAACCATTAGCCCAGCAGATCTTCCACGCCGGCAACAGGGTCAAGAGCAATGCTCTCCAAGACCTCCAGCATTTGAATACGCTGCTCCATAAATACATCAGCATTATCACGAATCGGGATCACATTATCCTCATACAAATCATCGTACAAGTAATCCATAACTTCGTCAGGATCGTAATCTGTGCCATTGGCTGCATTGTAATCCAAAATTGCCTGCTCGATCAGCCACAGGCACTCATAATCCTCACGGCCCTGCAAAATGGATTCCATACGCATAGTAGAGATAGGACCAAACACGCCGTATCTTGCGCCGGGGTACACCAAACGGCCCTCCTGCACGGATTCCACCACACGGGGCACTTTCCAAGGATCATTACCGCCTTCATCGTCAGCGCGGGCACCATTGATAACATTGATTGCCCAGTACAGGTCACCCTCAATATTGTAATCGTGCTGCATCCAGAACATAACACGGCTGGAAATCAGATCATCGTCCAAATGGAATGTGGGATAAGGCACCTTGGGGTTGTTACAGCCATACCACCAGGCATCCTCACCCATCAGACGGTCGGTAGTATTCTGCCGCTTGTAATACTCCTGACGCTGAGCTTCCGTATTCCAATGCTGGAACTGCGGACACCATGTTTGCACACCACCGGTGGTATCAGAACCTACCAAGTCGGGATTATAGGCAGTTGTAACTACATGGCGCAGAGCCATACAAGACTCATACAGATCAGGATATTTATCCTTAAAATACTTATTTGCAATTTCGATTTTGCACTCAGAAATAATCAAATCGCAATCACGAACTCTCTGCAGGGTACTGCCAGCGGGCTCGTCAATGATGGCTGCCAGATAATAGAATGCCTTTTTGAACAGGTCAATATCCTCGTCGCCTGCTTCACGCAGTTCAATGTTCTTTTCTGCCATCAGCGTCAGCATTTCCATAACGCTGTCACGGTCCACGATTCGGCCAAGTTCATATGTGGTAAACTTGTGAGGCAAACCGTAGCTGGCGATTTCAGGATTGTCCACCTGTGTCTGCACAAGCCAATCTACATAGGTTGCGTAGTTGTTGGCAATAGAATCAACCGGATACAGAGGCATCGTACGATGCTCCACTAAAAAGTCAAAATAGGCCTGTCCCAATTCATCGGAGTAAGAGCCTTCGCCATAGGCAATTTCTTCATACCAGATTGCATAAGAGGATGGCATATGATTCTCCACCGGAACCTCCGCATCGTAGATCTTCAATTCCACAGGAATATCATATTTCACGCCATCAATATCCAACTGGGCAGAACCGGTATAGAAACCGGGTGCTTGATCTGCAGGAATATTAGCTTGCACCCAGATGGACTGGTTTTGCCCTGCTTTGATGGTATTGTGGCGCTTATCGATGTAGTTTTGCAAAGGAACTAAACCATCGGGCCAAAAACCAAAATAGGCATCGTTGTTATAAGATTCGGTAATTTCAATATACCAAACAGCAAATAATTCAAAATCTTCTGCAGCGAAAATATCACCGTTCTCGCTGGTCAGATTATTCATTGTCATATTATAGCTGACCACATCATTTTTCGGTGTGATCATAAGCTGGATAGGCTCCGCATCATTGCGGACACCGTACATACGCAGGGTAGAATCCCGCTCCTCCATAAGATCAGGATATTCCAAATCCTGCATAAGATTTTCTGTATTGTAGGAATACCACAGTTTAACCTCATCACCGGCAGTTTCGTCACCGTTTTGGGCGTTATTCTGCTCGCCGTTACATGCTGTAAACAAAGACAGAACCATAACAAAGGTAAGCAGTAATGCCAATGCTTTTTTCATAAAGTTCTCCTTTCGATAAGCGTGGCATATATTTCTCAACATATGCCACGCTATATCATGCCTTGCTCTTGGGTGTAGCTGCCACACCCCTTTGTGTCCTCCGTTTTACCTTAAACTGATTGGAGGATAATTGTTGGGTTTTAGTTGCTGAAAGTCAAACCGTCTACATAAATAATGTTATTCTGACGGAAGCAGAAGCGAATACGGATGATATTCTCCATGCTCGCTCCGGCTGCTAAATAATCCGCAGAGAAGTCGTAGTCAGCAAGATTGATTGTACCATAGTACCAACCATCGCCAACAGGCTCAAGTTGGAACTCCAGTCGCTCAGTAAACTTCCACGAGCTGCACAGCTCCACTGCTGCATAAACCTGACCTTCCCCAAAGTGGAAGTAGCCGGAGAGTGTACCGGTGCTCATATCCACTTTACCCTCAGCAAAATCCCACTGGGGGCTCAGCGAATAGT
Source organism: Faecousia sp. (assembly GCA_045646805.1). GTDB lineage: Bacteria > Bacillota > Clostridia > Oscillospirales > Oscillospiraceae > Faecousia. The sequence goes on along the minus strand of JAZRLK010000014.1, from coordinate 31,325 downwards.
TGATTTTAGCGTTGGCAGTATCCAGCCGCAATGCGGTAGAACTACCTTCAGCTTTTACCATCCGGTCAGTATAACTGTATCCAGCGTTTGTCATACCGGTATCCATAGACATATGGATCCAGTCCTCTGCTACGGTTTCCTTTCTCACCAAACGGACATTGTCGATATACAGGGTACGGTCGCCGGTGCTTTCGGAGAAGCAGAAGGTAATGTTCAATCTCTGGATGCACTTGAGACCATAGGTGTTGTAGCCGCTCCAAGGTGCCTTGGAGAAGTCCAGCATAAAGGTCTGCCATTGACCGGTCAGCATTGCGGACTGAACATCGGTCAAATCAGACAGGACACCCTCTGCACCGCCACGGGGACGCATAGAAATCTTTTGGCTGTCTGCGCCGGTAACCTTGCCCTCAAAGACCAGATAGTAGCCGTCCATATCGATGGGGTTATTGAAGAGGATCTGATGATCCACATTGGCGTTAACCGCAGAGGAAGCGGAAAAGCTCCAAGACTTGAAAGAGCCTTCGCCGTAGGTTTCTGTGCTGGCAGTATCCCAAGTCAGGCCGCTGCCTGCGTTATTCCAGTTGCCGCCAGACCAGCCACCGGACCAACCTAATGTAAAATCATTAAGCAAATCGTTTTTATCAGTGCGGTCCTCGTACTGCAAGCCATCGACATAAATAATCAGGTTTTGACGGAAGTACAGACGCACACGGATGGTATTTGCTTTGTCAGCACCAGCCGCCAAATCAGTTTCGGAGAAGTTATACTTGGAGGTATCCAAAGTACCATAGTACCAGCCGTCACCCACATCGGTCAGTTGGAATTCCATTCTGCCGGTGTATTTCCAGTTGTCGCTGACCAATTCAGCAGCGGCATAAACAGTACCACCTTCGCCAAAGTGGAAATAGCCGGAGAGAATACCGTTTGTCATATCCACTTTCTTTTCAGCAAAGTGCCACTGGGGACTGAACGTATAGTTGATTTTTGCATTGGCGGTATCCAACCGCAGAGAGGTAGTACTGCCTTCTGCCTTCACCATATCGTTAGAGAAACTATATCCAGCATTGGTCATTCCCTCGTCAAGAATCATATTGATCCAGTCATTTACTACGGTCTCTTCCTTGATTTCCACATCATCCTCTGCCAAATACTCTTCAGCTGTCAAATGATAGCCGTACAAGGCACCCAGCAAATTCTTCAGGTCTGCATTGGCTGTCTTATGATACATACGGCTGATGTAGGCAAGAGGACTGTATGTAACTGTCATTGCTTCATCACTGGAGGATACAGTCAAGGTAATTTCCTTGCCATAATCCTGAGGATTGATAGCGGAAACTTCCACATAGTACTTGCCGTCTTTCAGTTCCGGATTGCTGCCTACACTGAAGGCATAGTCAGCAACATTACCGCTGACATTAAAATAAAAGCGAACTGCAATCTTGGATTCAAATACCACAGATGCGCCGTAGAAGGAAATACCGGAAACCTTTCCGCTGACCATATTACTGCTGTCCACAGCGGGAATTTCTGCAATATTTTCGGACTCATAGCCGGCATTGGCCAGTTTTGCAGTGTTGTAACCGAAATAGGTCTGGGCAGCTGCACCATAATTCAGCATTGCCTTAACCAGTGCCGCAGTATCGTCGTCATAATGATTCGTCAGAATATACTCAGCATACTGGCGAATGGAATAGGTCTTAGCTGCGCTAGCCACATCATCACAAACAGCCTGAATTGCAATGTCATCCGTCATTTGCGCTGCTGCCAAGTTGACAGAGATCACATACTGCCCATTATCATTTTTGCTGAGTTCATTCAGGCTATAGCTCAGTGTATCACTAGCGACCGTCACCTGAATCTTACCCTCTGTAATCCGATCATCCAGTGTAACAAAGTAATTGGCTCGGATATCATCAGCAAGGGCGATATTCCACCGGGGAACATCATAAGCGTAAGCCGTAACCTCATCACCTACAAAGCTTTCACCACAATCGGTACAAGTGTAGGTAGTATAACCGTTTGCCTCAAAAGTGGGTGCTGTCACAACAGCATTGGTATTGTCGTGGAGGCACTCGGTCAGTTCTCCGAAGCTCAAACCATCTATATGAATGATGTTATTCTGACGGAAGTACAAACGAATACGAATCGTTTCCGCTTTACTTGCGCCGATCGCCAACAGTTCCTCAGAAAAATCATAGTTAGCAAGATTAAGAGTACCGTAGTACCAGCCATCCCCTACCGGCTTCAGGTTAAATACCAGTCTGCCGGTTTCTTTCCAGTTTTTGCTGATCAGCTCTGCAGCAGCATAGGCCTCACCCTCGCCAAAGTGGAAATAACCGGAAAGAACACCGGTAGTCATATCCAGGGAGCCAAACTGTGCCTGGGTATTAAGGGTATAACGAATCTTTGCTCCGGCGGTATCCAGTCTTAATGCCAAAGAACTGCCGTCAGCCTTCAGCATTTTATCTGTATAGCTGTAAGCCGCATCAGTCATGCCGGCATCAATTGCCATATGGATCCAGTCGGTATCCACAGTTTCCTTTGCTACCAAACGGACATTGTCGATGATCACACTGCGGTCAGAGCCGGTAGATGCAGCAAAGTCAAATACCATAAAGATTCTCTGCACATCAGAAAGATCTGCCGCGCTAGAGGAGGCCTTCAGTGCTGCAGAGAAATCTACCAGATAGGTGTTCCAGCCACTCTTAAGGCTCAAGACAGTGTTGTTGCAAGGATCCTTTGCAGCATCTGCACCACTGCGGGGACGAATACTCAGCTGCTGACTTGCAACGCCCTCAACCTTTGCATCAAAAACAAAGTAGCAATTCTGCATATCGTAGCTTTGGGACATACCCATCATAAACTGTGCCCACTGGTTGTTGTTAGCAGCGGTTGCGCTAAACTTCCAGGATGTGAAAGAACCATCGCCATAGGTCTCTGCGCAGTTATTTTCGTATGTCATATTAGTTCCGCTTGTCCAGGAGCTGCCGCTGACATAAGTACCGCCTGCAAACAGGTCGTTACGGTCTGTGCGATCCTGATACTGCAGACCATCCACATGGATGATCAGGTTCTGACGGAAGTACAAACGCACACGAATTGTATTAGCTTTATTTGCACCTGCTGCCAGGTCGGTGGCAGAGAAATCATATTTGGAAGTATCCAGTGTACCGTAGTACCAGCCATCACCCAAGTCTTCCAATTGGAATTCCATTCTGCCGGTGTACTTCCAGTTATCGCTGACCAGTTCTGCAGCGGCATACACGGCACCGCCTCCAAAATGGAAGTAACCGGAGAGAATACCGTTTGTCATATCTACTTTCTTTTCCGCAAATTCCCACTGGGGACTGACGGTATAGTTGATCTTTGCGTTTGCGGTGTCCAGTCGCAGGGAAGTCGCACTCCCCTCTGCCTTTAACATAGCATCGGTGTAGCTGTAACCGGCGTTACTCATACCGGCATCCACAGACATATGGATCCAGTCTTCCGATGCAGTTTCCATCTTCACAAGACGAACATTATCAATTGTAACCTCACGGTCTGCTCCGGCAGTAGAATCGAAATCAAACAGAATCGTTACTCTCTGCACATCGTTAAGACCGTATGTATGATAGGCATCCCAGGGCAACAGGCTGAAATCCAGCATAAAGGTCTGCCAGTTGGTGGTAAGGGTTGCAGTTTGGTAACCGGTCAAATCAATGGGCATATCCTCTGCCACGCTTTGAGGACGAACAGAGATTAACTGACTATTTACACCGCTTACTTTGGCATCAAACACGAAATAGTAGCCGTCCATATTGTACGAGCCATTCAAGTTAACCTGATAATCGACTTCCGATGCAATACCTGTAGCTGCACCAAACTTCCAGGCTTTGGAAGAAGAATCACCGTAAGTATCTTCGCTACTATTATTCCAACTCAGGCCATTACCGTCGTTCCAGGTATAACCAGACCAGCCGTAGTCGCCATTGGCAAAAAGGTCATTCCCGTCGGATGATTGGACAATATCTTCTGCCGGTTCTTCATTTGCCCATGCGGTAGTGGGAAGAATTCCCACTACCATCACAAACGCCAACACCAGCGATAACGCTTTTTTAAGGTTTTTCATAAAATATCCTCCTAATAAATTGTTCTCCGGTTGTTTGATCCGCTGTTTATTTTTTTACCAAACGCACATTATCAATGATGACGGAGCGGTCAGCACCTGTGCCGGCTGCAAAGTCAAACACCAGGAAAAGTCTCTGCACTGCAGAAAGATCCTCAGCACTGGAAGAAGACTTCAAAGCTGCGCCGAAATCTACTGTATAAGTGTTCCAACCGCTGGTCAGTTCAAGAACCGTATTGTTGCAGGGGTCTTTCGCACCATCTGCACCACTGCGGGGACGAATACTCAGCTTTTGGCTGCTGACACCTTCCACCTTGGCATCAAACACCAGGTAATAGCCGTCCATATTATAGGATTGCGTCATACCCATCAGGAATTGTGCCCACTGGTTGTTATTGGCTGCATCGGCACTGAATTTCCACGAGGAGAAAGAACCTTCTCCATAGGTTTCGGTGCAACTGCTATCATAGGTCATCTTATTGCCGGTAGTCCACTGACTGCCGCTGATCCAAGCACCGCCGGTAAACATATCGTTACGGTCGGTACGGTCCTGATACTGCAGTCCATCCACGTGGATAATAAGGTTCTGACGGAAGTAAAGACGCAGACGAATGGTATTAGCCTTGTCAGCACCGGCTGCCAAATCGGTTTCGGAGAAGTTGTACTTAGAAGTATCCAGTGTGCCGTAATACCAGCCATCGCCCACATCGGTCAGTTGGAATTCCATTCTGCCGGTGTATTTCCAGTTGTCGCTGACCAATTCAGCAGCGGCATAAACAGTACCACCTTCGCCAAAGTGGAAGTAACCGGACAAGATACCACTGCTCATATCCACTTTCTTTTCAGCCAGATCCCACTGGGGGCTAACTGTGTAATTGATCTTGGCATTGGCAGTATCCAACCGCAGGGACATTGTGCTGCCCTCAGCCTTAACCATCTGATCGTTATAGCTGTATGCAGCGTTAGTCATACCTGTATCCACAGACATATTGATCCAGTCTTCGTTCATAGACTCCTTCTTCACCAGACGGACATTGTCGATCACTACCTCACGGTCAGAACCGGCAGTGCTGTCAAAACTGAAACGGATGGTCACTCTCTGAATATCTGCCAAGCCGTAGGTGTAGTAAGCATCCCACGGTGTCTTGGAGAAGTCCAGCATAAAGGTCTGCCAAGAATTGTTCAGAGTAGCATTCTGGTAACCTGCCAGGTCAATGGGAGATCCATCAGATACACTCTGGGGACGGATAGAAATGGTCTGGCTATTTGTGCCATTGACCTTTGCATCAAAGACAAAGTAATAGCCGTCCATATCGTAAGAGCCGTTCAGGTTGACCTGATAGTCGATCTTAGCGGAAACACTTGCGTCTGCGCCAAACATCCAGGACTTGATAGAGCCTTCGCCATAGGTTTCTTCACTCTTGTTTGTCCAAGTCAGACCATTGCCATCATTCCAAGTGCTGCCAGACCAGCCGTAAGAAGCATTTGTAAACAGGTCATTCTGGTCATAAACCTCAGGCTCAAAGCCCTCGATGATCTCAGGCTCAGGAATGGCTTCCATCCACTGAGGCAGGTATTCCATAATGAGTTCGTAGCCTTCCACAGTAGCATGGACAGTGTCGGCAGTATGTGCGCCAGCATTTTCGTTGAACATATCGTTGAAGACCTCTGTAGCAGGCAGGCACAGGTAGGAAACACCCCACTTCTCACAAGCCTTAATTACTTCGGGAACAAACTGTTCTGTCCATCTTGCATCACGCTGGTAAGTAATCACATAGCCAATCTTTGCAGTGGGATAGCTGCGCTTGAGCATACTCATAAGCTGCTCAAAGGCACCGATTGCCGTAGTATCATCGAATGCAGAGGGAGGTGCGGTAATGGCAGTTGTGCTGACCTCACCATACTCAGTTGCACCCAGATACACATCATTGATGCCGCCGTCGAGGATAATGTAATCAAATTCGCTGCCAGCAGGAACGCTCTGCAACTGATCCTTAATCTGGTTGCCGATGGTGGAAAGGCTATATCCACCAATGGATACATTGGTACGCTCTACGCCGTAACGCTCCTCCAACAGACCAGCCCAGCCCTTGAAGGGACGAGCGATGGAGATGGAGTCGCCGATGTACAGAGCAGAAGTACCGCTCAGTTCGGTTTCATACGTTTCATAGGGGGTAATGGCTACATTATCAATATAATAGTAGCGGGCATACTCGGTATGGGTATCGAAATAGAAAGTAAAAGTAATGTACTTCACATCTGCAAGAGACTTGCCATCTTCCAGATACTTGTACAGATCCACTTCAAGGTGATTCCAGTACTGCCAGTAGATATTATCAACCAACGCATCTACAATGGTTTCGCCATTGCTGTTCTGTAAGGACACCAGCAGAATACCGTGGGTCACATTCACATCATAGCGATGCACATCCAGAGACAGTGCCTGGTGGGTCATATCATAAGATTCAGGCAGTTCATACCGGATAGACTTCTTCTCAGAAACACCTGCAGCAACAGAGAACTTCCAAGAGTTCTGGCTGTAAATGCCGGAAATCTCATCAGTGCTGATTTCAGGCAAAATGGTGGTATGCTCTTCCACAATTGTGGAGATTGCCAACAGGTCGCTTGCCTGCTCCATTTCCTGAGTTGCATCAATGGGTGTCCACTGCATATTGTCCACATAAACGGTGTAGCCACCGGGAACTTCAATGGCAATACGAATGATCTCATTGATCTTCTGTCCGGTCTTACGGATATCGTACTGCAGTTCAGAGGTAGAAACAGAACCTAAGTACCAACCGTTGCCCATATCCTCAAATTCAAAACTGCCGGAAACACCGTTGGTCCAGGTAGAATCCACAGGGCGCAGGAACGCCATGGGGCGCTGGTCACCAAAGTAGAACCAAGCCGTAATCTTGCCACTGCTGAAATCAGGCAGTGCTTCCACTGCGCCGTTGGATACCGCTTCCTGAGAGCTCAGGACAACACATCCCACATTGCCATTTTTGGTGGTTAACTTCAAGGACTGGCTGCTGCCGGGAGCAAATTTTTCCGTACTGATCTCGTAGGAAAGTGCGGAGCTCATTCCCTCGTCGATGTTCATATTGGTCCAGTCGTTGACGATCGTCTCCTCCTTGACCTCTACATCCTCACCTGCTGCCAAATACGCCACAGCAGCCAGATGATACTGATACATAGCCTTCACCAAATTCACAAGGTTTGCATTCTCAGAGTTTGCCTTACGAGAGATGTAAGTCAGGGGGCTATATGTAACCGTCATCACATCATTGACAGTCAACGCAATCGCCTTCGCATAATCCTGCGGATTGATGTCAGCTACTTCCACATAGTACAGACCATCCTTCAAAACAGGAGCATCACCGGTGCTGAAGGAATAGCTGTTAATATCGCCGGTCACAGCAAAGTAGAAACGAACTGCCACCTTGGATTCAAATACCAAGGATGCACCGTAGAAACGGATGCCGTCCACACTGCCGGAAACCATATTGGAAGTATCCACAGCGGGGATCTCCACAGCATTATCGATCTCATAATCCTTATTTGCTAAGTTGCCTGCATTGTAACCAAAGTATTTCTGTGCCATAGCGCCGTAGTTCAGCATTGCCATTACAAGTGCCTTGGTAGTTTCTTTGTATTCACCGTCCAAGATTTGCTTTGCATACTGACGGATGGTGTAAGTCATTTCGCTACCAATCATATCACCGGCAACAATCTGAATACCGATCTCATCGGTCATCTGTGCCGCGGCAACTTTAACTGTCACAGCATATGTACCGTCTTCAGTTTCTGTCATCAAGGAATCCACAACCTTGCCACCAACGGTAACCTTAACCTCTGCATTTTCCAAACGGCTATCAATATTCAAATAGAATGTAGCAGAAATTTCATCACCCAAAGCGATATTCCATTCCTTTACCGATGCGGTATAGGCAGGCACTTCGCTATCCACATAGCTCTCACCGCAGGAAGAACAGGTATAAGTAGTATAGCCGTTTGCAGCGAAGGTAGGTGCAGTCACAACAGCGTTATAGCTGTGCTCCAAGGCAGGAATGACCTCTGTGCTGATGGTCTCACCGCACTTGTCGCAGGTAACGGTAACAGAACCGGCTGCACCGCAAGTAGCGTCCACTGTAGTTGTAGTGGTATTGGTGTGGAGGCAAGCCTTCTTCACCAAACGAACATTATCAATGATGACGGAACGGTCTGCGCCAGTCGTGGCAGCAAAATCGAACACCATGAAAATTCTCTGAACCTCCGCCAAGCTGTCGATGCTGGAGGAGCCCTTCAGGGCAGCAGAGAAATCTACCGTGTAAGTGTTCCAGCCGCTAGCGAGCTGCAAGGTCGTGTTGTTGCAGGGATCGCCGGAGCCATCCGCACCGGTACGGGGACGCAGATTCATCTGCTGACTTGTAACACCATCTACCTTGGCATCAAATACCAGATAGTAATCCCGCATATCATAGGCCTGGGTCATGCCCATCATGAACTGTGCCCACTGATTGTTGTTGGCTGCGGTTGCGTTGAACTTCCATGCGGTGGTGGAAACATCGCCGTAAGTCTCGGTGCAATCGCTGGTATAGGTCATGTTAGTGCCGGTAGTCCACTGGCTGCCGCTGACCTGGCTGCCGCCTGCGAACAGATCGTTCTTGTCCACACTGTCCTCAAACTTCAGACCGTCCATGTGAATGATCAGGTTCTGGCGGAAATAGAAGCGAATACGAATGGTATTTTCCTTGCTTGCGCCTGCGGACAGGTCAGCCTCGGAGAAATTGTACTTGGAGGTATCCAAGGTACCGTAGTACCAGCCGTCACCCACATCGGTCAGCTGGAATTCCATTCTGCCGGTGTATTTCCAGTTGCTGCTGACCAGCTCGGCAGCTGCATACACAGCGCCGCCACCAAAGTGGAAGTAACCAGACAGGATGCCGTTGGTCATATTGATCTTCTTCTCGGTGGTGTAGTACCACTGAGGGCTGATGGTGTAGTTGATCTTGGCATTTGCGGTGTCCAGACGCAGAGAGGTGGAGCTGTTTTCTGCCTTCACCATCTCATGGGAATAGCTGTAGCCGGCATTGGACATGCCTGCATCCACATCCATGTGAATCCAGTCTTCCTCTGCATCCTCCTGGCGGATGATCACAGTTTCACCGTTCTTGGCAATGCTCAGCTGCTCCAGCTTGGTCAGCATGGCAATACGATTGTTATGGTGAATGGATACAGCATCGGTATTGCCGTCGCCATCGGGATCAATGGTCTGACCATCATATACACCGGTCACAATTGCGCCTTCGTACAGGCCATTGGTATAAGCGGACAGGTCGGTGATGCCGTACTCATTTTCCAGCAGCCACAGATACTCGTAATCCTCGTTAGACTCACGGATGTTCTCCAGACGGACCGTGCCGATGGGGCCGTAGACACCATACTCAGAGCCGGGGTATACCAGAATGCTGTCGCCGGGGGTGCCGCCGGTGTAGCCATTCCAGATATCAAAGAAGGCTACAGAGCCGTCACTATTGTAAGGACCCCAGTTATTGACGCTGGCATAGAGCATGCCGTCAATATCGTAATCGTACATCATCCAGCTCACAGCACGGGCTGCCACCAGGGGGCTGTTGATGTGATAAGTAGCAAAAGGCTCTGTGGGGAAGCAGCAGCCATACCACCACAGCGCATCTTCCTGGTCATAGTAAGCCCGCTGCTGGGCGGTATTCAGATACTGATACTGAGGGCAGTAAATATAGCTGCCGGTCAGCTGGGTGCTGCCCACATCCTTCCACATCTTGTCATAGGTAGCATCGTCGGGATGCTGTGCGGTGACAATATGCTTCAGATTGTTGAAGCTTGCCTGCAGAGCAGGATAATCTGCCAGCATGGGAGACAATTCATTCTTGACTGCCTCGAACTGGTCGGACAGAGCATTGACCTCGGCATACTCAGAAGCACTTTCGGGCTCATCGTAGAACAGGAAATATGCCTTCTTGAACAGATCCACATCACTTCCGGACTGTGCCAGGGAAATGTTCTTCTGGATCAATGCGGTCAAGGTGTTCTTCACACCTGCAAAGTCCAGATAGTTGTGATACAGGCCGTAGGAAGAAATCTCGGGAGCAACCGCCAGATACTCAGCGGCATAATCCGGGAATACAGAATCGAATCTGGTCTTGCCCCAGTTGTCATAGGGCATAATGCGCTTGGAAACCAGATAATCGAAATATTCCTGGGCCAGATTCTTAAATTCATTGAAATTGGAATCGTCCACGGGATAGTAGCCTTCCATCTGCTGCAGGTGATCCCACCAGATCTGGAAGCTGGACTGCATATGCACCTGGTCGGACAAGCGCACATCGTAAATACGCACAGACACGGGGATCTGCATAGCTGTACCGTTGACGGTCAGGGTTGCATAACCTGTGTAGGTGCCGGGGGCAGCATCGCCCACATTCAGATTCACCCAAACACCCTGGTTGTTGCCGGCAGCCACGCTGTTTTCTCCGGCTTCGATTGCAGCATCCTGGGGAATCAATGCATCGGGATAGGTGCCGTCATTGCCGGACTTGCCGCCTCTGGCCTTGAACATCTCGGTACCATTGATCAGGCTGTCCTTGGTCCAGTAGGGAGCGTTGCCGGTGCCGGTAACGGTGATGTAATGCTGTACATACACCTCAAAGGCATCTGCGCCGATCACATTGCCTCTTGCATTGACCAGATCATGCATGGTCAGTTCAAAGGAATCGATCTTAAAGTTGGGAGTCAGGACCATCTGTGCAGACTCCACTTCGTTCCGCGCACTTTCAAAAGTCAGTGCGCTATAACGATTTGCCGGTTTTTCGTTAATTTGAAAAACCTCTGTGTTATAGGGGTAGGCAATTTCCAATCCGGTTATGGATTGGGGCAGTTCAGAATTACTGACCGCTTGCACTTCATCAGCAAATGCGGCAACGGGAATCATTCCCATTACCATTACCAACGCAAGTGCAAAAGATAACACTTTTTTCAGGGTCTTCTTCATCTTGTTCTCCTCCTAATTTAATTTGCAATTTCTATAATTAAAGGCTCACTGGCCTTTTGATAACATTCCCGAGCATAAGCCATCACAGTATATGCCTTTTCGGATTCCAGACCGGTCAGCTTTACGGTAACCGGCTGGTTTAGATGGGATAGCTCGGTGTCAATATGGTATGGTGCTGCAACTTCAGCAGTCTTCACCATTTCACCGGTAGCTGTATCAATCAGCTCCACATAATACGACTGAACCAGATCACTAAATCCCTCCGGGGCTTCTACTGTTGCCGCCGGGATTTTCACAGTAACCGCCGTTTCTGTCAATTCCGTGATCTCCAACACAGCTCCCTCTGGAAATTTCGGTTGCTGCGCTGCTTCCGCCCGGTCTTCATAGTCGTATATCCGGTTTTCCTTCTGTGCGGCATCAAAAACCCACGGCTCGCCAATCATCTTTGCGTCATCCGCATTGATTTGACCAACACCCTCGGAATAAGTCAGCTCCATATCCGTAAAGCTGTATCTCTCCAGTGTTACTTGGCTGCCATCCACGATCATATACATGCCTTGCTGGGTCTGATGGTCATCGCCGTTGATCTCTAATTCAGAGAAATCCTTTAAGTAGCTATAATGCTGTGTGCCGCAGCTTACCACAGTACACTGCGCATCTTTTTTGCCATTCGACTGCCAAATACAACGCTCATCCGTAATAGGGATGTGGGTATGTCCGGTAAACACCACACAGTTAGCACTTTTCTTTACAGTGCTTTGTATGGGAAATCTATGTCCGTCATAGCTTGCCATACCACCGATGACTGTATCCTTCATCGGAACATGCTGGGCAAAGAACCACGGCTTATCACCGCTGGCATCCTTTGCCTGTTCCAGCAGTTTTTGCGTTAAATTGCTGCTCTCTTTGGTGTAGTGAACGCCCACGAACTGATAACCCTTGATTTCCTTGATCCACGCATCTTCATAATCGGAACCAATTCCATCAAACCAGTACTGCTCCTCCACTAAGGCTTCATCATGGTTGCCATAAATGAGCATTGGCTCTACATATTCGCCGGTCAAGTCGTTGATATTATCTGGAAACACACGCAGCCAGATATCTTTCAATTCCTCCATAGCACTGATTCCTGATTCCAGGTCAAATCGATCCTGCAAGTCACCGGTAATCAAAATTCCGTCCACACCCTTTTGCTTGTAGAACATCAGCGCTTTTTCCAAACGGTCGTACATATTATGGCTGGTATCCGCATTGATGTGGGTATCGCTAAGAATACCAATGCGAAGGAGCGGTGTGGTCACAACCGGTTCTTTTTCACAGCCGGTCATTATCGTCATCAGAAGCAACGAAGTCAGCACAAGTAAGGCAGAGATTATCTTCTTCATAGCATCCTCCTAAAGCTTATTTGTATCATTATTTGCCAGGAAAATATGCAGGTAAATACTGGATGTGTCAAGCTACAAAAATATTTCTTCTTGCAATCACGAATTTTATGTGGTAGAACATCTTTAAACATTGCGTCACAATAACGAGATGATAATGCATTATTATCATAACATTTGGCCATTTTATTTTCTCGCCAATTCATACGCATTTCACCATCCGAAATAGCCATTTTACACAAAGAGGTGATCTACTTGGAAGAAACTACCAACGAACTGCACAAAAACATCAAACTGCGTCCCATGTATCGGCATAATTATCCCGCTCATATGCATAAAGAAATTGAAATGATTTTTATGATAGACGGAGATAACTCCGTTTATTGCAACGGTGTTACTTACGAACTACCTGCAGGCAGTATTTTGCTGGTGCCTCCCAATACAATACACGCCTATAACAGTCCTCCCTCTCGGGAATGTTATAGTTTGCTCTTAATCGTAGATCCCAGTCTGCTGTCCGGCCCTGCCATTCAGCTTTTGTACAACGTCCCTAAGACACCTGTGTACATTGACCGAGACAAGAAAAGTATCGCCTGGCAACTGATTCAGCAAGCACACACCAATGGTAACACCATCTCCAAAGACAGTTTTTTGATGCTGATCTCAACTATCATTGCCGTTGTGCTGGACCATATGGAATTGGTTCCCCCTTCTCAAGAAGGTCACCACGAGCAAAGTATTATTCGGTACTGCCAAGAACACTATATGGAGCCTATTACCATTGAGCAAATGGCTGCAGATCTTTCCATAAATAAAAACTATATCAGCCGATATTTCAGTCAATCTCTGAACATCTCATTTCCAAATTACCTGAACGGATTACGGCTAAAGAAAGCCATCTCGCTGCTAAAAAACATTAACATTTCCATTTTGGATGTGGCAGCTATGTCCGGCTTCGGCTCGCTTCGTTCTTTCAACCGCTATTTTGCAGAGCAATACGGTATGCCGCCTAACCAGTACAGAAAACTGATGCTTAATATTCCAGCCAATCTTTCCCCCTCAGACAATTATGTGGACTTGTACGACTAAAAAAGGTCTGCTGAACGATTCATGTTCAGCAGACCTTTTGATTTTTATACATACAGGATTTGCTCACCAGCAGACACCTGGATCGTGTTTTCTCCCCACGAATAGTTGGTATTGACCACCAATGTAACGGGTTTTTCCGCCTTGACTTTTATCTCGCTCTTCCCTGCAATGGGAACATATTTTGTACATTCCACACTAACAACATTACCGTTGAAATGCATATTCCGCAATCCGCAGCAACGATTGGGGAACAGACGAAATTGCACCTTGTTTTCTTTGGCATTGAATGTAAGACCGATAATGTTTTCAATCAGCATCGTAATCGGTGCCAATCCACTCCAACCAACAAAGTCAGATCGAACCATTTCACCGGCTTCTGCTGTTGCAGGGCGATATGCTTCAGGGGCGTAGCACTCCCAAATGCTGCCATAGGCTGGGTCATTCGCCACAGCACAAATTGCATCTAAGTAACGGATTGCCGCTTCTCTTGCAAGTTCCGGTTTTCCCAATTCTGCAATGCCCCGGATCGCCGCGCTGTTGGTTGGTGCCCAAACACTTCCCAGCCAATAGCCACCGGTACTATCGTAGTTGGGGTCATCCTTGGAAAGAGATGCAAACGGTACTTTGGTATAAAATTCCTCCGGGTCAAACAGATGCTCGATCATCTTTTCTCCTCGTTTTCCCTTGGCAGCACCGCAAAGCAGCGTCCAGCTTGATGCCATGGTTTTGGTGTTGAGGAACTTCACTTTTTTATCCGGAGTTGTGCGGATAAAAAAATCAAAATAAAACTGCGCCTTTTCACTCCAGTGATAGCGGTTGATCAAATCGCAGATCCGTTGATGCTCAGTCCGATAAAAAGCAGTTTTCTCCTGATCGCCTAACACCTCAAACATTTGGGCAATACATTTGGCAGACAGTGCCTGCTGACAAGCAAGGTCGATATGGCACAAATCGCTTCCATTTAGCTCCAAGGAGCGGTAACCACCCCGGGGCGCATTGTCCATACCGGATGAGCCGGGATCTTCAAACCAGTATAGGCCACAGTTTCTCGTGCGTTTCATTTCGATGAAATTGAAAAAACCTTCCAAAGCAGGCAGTACTTTCTCAAATCGGCTGCTGTCTCCGGAAATCAGGTAGGCCTCCCACTCAGCCCATGCCATAAGTGGCGGGTTGATCCGTTCACCGTAAGCAGGTTGTTCCTGTTCAATCCGATATGCCATACTCATATAGCCGTCGGATTCCCGCCGCAGGCGATACAAATTGTCCAGGTTGTTCAACCCATTCAAAGTGCCATTTGCATAATTGGTAATGAGGGTCATAAAACAGGAATCCCACTGCCAAATAATACCCACACCAGGCATACAGGTAAGCTGTGGTTTCCAGCCTTCTTTGCTCACATAATCGATATTTTGAAATGCCAATTCCCAAGCCTTGTAATAAAGTTCCACCCATTCCGGTTTCCCTTCGATCACCGGTTCCGGCAATGCGGTTCGGCAATATTTATACTGTTTTTCCATAGAAAAACTCCCTTCCAAATCTGTTGTTTTTTATTATATATTACAGCGGTAACTGTTTGTCAATCAAATATTTTTTTGTTGACAAACCATTTTTCTTCGTGTAAATATAAAGGCAAAATTCAATTTAAGAGAGGATCTACTGTGAAATATATCCGAATATTATCCGCTTTCTGTGTATTTTTCCTAACTGTTTCGCTATTATTTTCCGGTTGCAATTCACCTTCTGCACCTACAGAACCCGTAGCCAACAACATTCCAATCGTAGTAAAAGAGAACATCCCGGAAGCTGTGATCGGCCAGCCCTACAAGCTATCCTCACAGATTGTTCGAGAAAAAAATGTAACATACACTTATGTTGCAAGCTATACAGATCCCACATCAGGCGAAGTCCTGGAACTTCCCGTTAAGAACGATAGAATCACCCCCATTGCGGAAGCCGATATCACAGTAACTGTCACTGCTACTCGTGATTCTATCTCTTCCACCGCAACATATATTGTCCCTGTTTTTGTAACCACAGACATCTTAGACAAACTGCTTGCCTCCGATGGTATTGCCGGTCAAGCGGACGACTATGTTAGCAAAACCATCACCAAAGATAGCTCTTATCTGATAGACGAAAAATCTTCCTCCGCACTTAAAGTCAACTTTTCCAATCCTACAGATTCCGGCAGCGGCACCTCTCTTTTGAATTTGAGCCACTACAGTCTGCAAGCCTATTATACAGCACAGGTATGGCGTAATGCTGCCGTCAGTTTTTGGGTTTATAACCCTATGGAGCAAGCTGTTTCTTTTAAGCTTACACTCCATAATTCAGGTGAACTTTTTTGGAACAGCCCGGAAAATGTCCAAGAGAGAATTGCAGAACCCAACAGGTGGACAAATATCGTATTTTCCCTGTATGATATGGGCATTGAAGCCCCTATTGTCGATTCCGATTCTTCCATAGAGACGCCTTCTTTGCAGCTTTCTGCCCGCTATGACGGTGACGAAGAATGTACCCTATACATTGACAGCCTGGATATCATTCCTGCCGATTCTGCGGAGGGTTTATCCACGGGTTATACTGCCCCCTCCGTTCCAGCAGGCGATTATTCTGACCTTCTGAAAAAATGCAAGATTTACACAAAGAATCCCGATGTAACGCTTTCTGCCTCCTCCAAAGGAAACGGCAGTAATGATGCGTACTTCTTTGGTTCTAAGAAGGCCATCGGTTATCCAACACTCTATCTGGATCTACCGCAAACCACAGATATCAGCGGATTTGATTACCTAAAGCTTGATGTTTATGCTGAAAATGTATATCCGTGGGTATCTGTAGCTGTGCATTATCTGGACGAAAACGGTCAAATTCAAAAACACGGCACTGCCTATGATTTCTATCAGAGTCAGTGGCGAACCATCTATGTGAATTTGGATTATCTGGACCAGGCAGATCTAACAAAAGCAGTCGGTTTCAGTATTACAGTAAATCTGGATTCCAACTTCCAACCGAGCGCGACCAACGGCCTTTATTTTGACAACATTTCTCTGTATACCTATCCTGACAACGAGCCGCAAATGGCAGCGGCAACCATGGAAGATAATGACATTATTAGCGGTCCTTTTACAACCATCAAAACCAAGCCTAACATTAGTGGTGTATGCAAGGTTGCAACCGACGAAACCGGTCTTCAAAAAAGCAACAGCACCTTACTCTTCTGGGCCAATAATGCATACGGTTATCCAAGTGCAACCTTTATGTTTGACGAAGCTCAGGATTGGTCGCAATATACTATGCTGAATTTTGATACGCACCAATCCAATGCCCATTTCTGGATGCGCTTTGAAATCCTCTATCTGGATGAAGACGGCAATCAGCAAACATTCACTTGGTATAACGATGCAATGTTCAATCATTGGCAAACTACAAGTGCAGCGTTAGCTTGGTTCACAAATAATGGCAGTTCCGCTAAACCGGAATATCTAAAGCAGGTTGTAGGATTTCGGATTACAGTAGATCTGTTTGTTCATATTACAGACGAAGTGGGTATGATCTTTTTTGACAATTTCAATCTGTCATAAAAACAGGAGGTTTTGATTATGCAGTCTTTAGCGGCTATGGATGTAAATTTCAAAATTGATACAAATATCGACAAAAGCGATATTCGTTTCTATTCTGCCTTGCAAGAACCTTTTTCCATACACGGATTGCTTTACGAAAACGGAAAGTTTCGCAGAATGCCGGAAGCGGTTGCCCAATCCGTTAGTCCCGGTGTGCAATACTTTTACTGCAAGACCTCCGGCGGACGGGTTCGTTTCAAAACCAATAGTCAATATGTTGCCATTTTCGCTAAAATGACAAACATCATTAAAACTTCCCATTTTGCTATGACCGGCTCTGCCGGATTCGATTTGTATGTAGGTGAAAACACAAAGAGCAAATTCATTAACGCCTTTCGTCCTCCTTTTGAGATGACGGATGGCTATCAGTCAATTTTTGAATTTTCCGGCTGTGAAATGCGGGATATTACTATGAATTTTCCGCTTTACAGCGATGTTTGCGATCTCTATATTGGTCTTCAAAAAGATGCCATTGTGGAAAAACCCACGCCTTATAGCACCACAAAACCTGTTGTTTTTTACGGCAGTTCTGTCACCCAAGGCTGCTGTGCAACTCGCCCTGGAAACCCATATCCCGCCATTCTTTCTCGATGGTTTGACTTTGATTTTATCAATTTGGGCTTTTCCGGCAACGCAAAGGGTGAGCAAAATATGTCTGATTATATTGCCGGATTGGATATGTCTATGTTCGTTATGGACTATGATCACAACGCACCGGATGTGGAACATCTGCGAAAAACCCACCACAAAATGTACCAAACCATCCGGGCATCCCATCCGGATATTCCCATTATTATGATGACCGCTATGTCCTTACCCCATATCTTGGAGCACCATTACGAAAGGCGAGATATCATCTATCAGTCCTATCAAGATGCCATAAACAGCGGGGATAAAAACGTTTATTTTTGGGATGGCAGCAAGGAATTTGCACCCTATGCCGATTGCGGTACGATTGAAGGTAGTCACCCTAACGATTGCGGTTTTTGCGGCATGGCTGAATCTTTGCGTAAAATCATAGCACCTATATTCCAAAAATAACTTTGGAGGTTTTACATATGCAACCCTTGGAATCCATTGATATTCGCTTCAAAGTCAATACCAGCATTGACAAAGAGGATATTTGCTTTTATTCCGTTTTACAGAAGCCCTTTTCCATCCATGGGTTGATGTACGAAAATGGGCAATTCCGTAGAATGCCGGAAGCAGTTGCAAAAACCGTCAGTTCCGGAGTACATTGGCTGCACACCAACACCTCCGGCGGTCGGGTGCGTTTTCGCACAAACAGCCCTTACATTGCCATTTCCGCCAAGATGAAACATATCGGTAAAATGGATCACTTTGCCCTCACAGGCTCTGCGGGATTCGACTTATTTTACGGCGAGCACAACACTTTGAAGTTCCACAGCACTTTCCGTCCGCCCTATGATATTGCGGATGGGTATCAATCTCTTTTGGATCTAAACGATACCGGTATGAAGGAAATTGAGATCAATTTCCCTCTGTACAGCGAGGTTTGTGAGCTGTATATTGGTCTGCAAAAAGATGCTGCCGTAGAAGAAGCAACGCCTTACAAAACGCAAAAGCTTGTGGTATTTTACGGCAACTCCGTCACCCAAGGCGGTTGTGCCTCCCGTCCCGGTAATTCCTACCCGAACATTCTCTCCCGTTGGTTTGATTTCGACTTTGTAAATCTGGGCTTTTCCGGAAACGGCAAGGGAGAACAAGCTATTGTGGATTATATGGCGGGGCTCGATATGAGAATGTTCATTATGGACTATGACCACAACTCTCCCAGCGTGGAGCATTTACAGGAAACCCACCCCAATATGTACAAAGCAATTCGCAAAGCACACCCGGAAATCCCGATTATTATGATGAGCGCTATTTCCTCCCCTTGGTCGCTAAAACGTCACTATGACCGGCGGGATGTGATCCGCAAAACCTACGAGGACGCAGTAACCTCAGGCGATAAAAATGTATACTTCTGGGATGGCACTGAAAATTTCGCCCCTTACGCCGACTACGGAACAGTCGAGGGCGACCATCCCAATGACTGCGGTTTCTTCGGCATTGCCAAGTCCTTAAGCCAATTAATAAAGGAAATCATTTAATATTTTCTTTGTTGTCCACAGCCATAGAGAATTTTAAACACCTATTCTTTGTTTATTGCACATCATTTTAATGGTAATAAAACAGGACTTGCAAATGTGCCGACAATACGCTACAATCACACAAGCAAAAACCGCTTCCCGGAAAAATCGGGAAGCGGTTTTTGACCACATATCTGACCATAGACAGGATTGGAGCATGCGGAATCAATGGATGTAAGAGTTCTAAAGAGCAAGTGGAATGGAGTAAACAGGGCTAAATACAGCTAGAGAATGTTAGAAAAAAGTTTTTTACTATGTTTGGGAGCAAGA
Organism: Faecousia sp.; assembly: GCA_045646805.1. Taxonomy (GTDB): domain Bacteria; phylum Bacillota; class Clostridia; order Oscillospirales; family Oscillospiraceae; genus Faecousia. Next base: position 11,673 of record JAZRLK010000014.1, on the reverse strand, counting down.
TGCCGCAGGTTCGAATCCTGTCGTCCGGACCAAAAGCACCTGTTTTTCAAAAATGAAAAGCAGGTGCTTCAGTCTATCAAAGAATCGCCCTGGCTGAGCCGGGGCGATTCTGCTTGTTTATTCCGTTTCATAAGGCCAGTCGATGATACCGCCAAATTCTTTGATGTTGGTATATCCAAGCTTCACCAAATCCTCCGCTGCAAGTTTACTGCGCCGTCCGCTTCGGCAATAGACCAGGATCAACTGGTCCTTATCCGTCAGCAAATCTTCTGCTTTTTCTTTGATCTCATCGTGGGGAATTAGAATTGCGCCGGGGATGTGCGTTTCATCAAATTCATCCTGAGTTCGCACATCGAGGATAATATAATCTTCCTGACTATCCATAATTTCCTTTGCCTGCTCTGCTGTGATGTTCACATATACCGCCTCCTGACTATTTTCTTTATCCTGCCCGCAAGCAGTCAACAACATCATTGCAAGAAGAAACAAAATTAGCTTTTTCATGGTGTTTCACCTCTTGTTGTCATGATAACATATTGCAATCCCACTTGCAACAGCCATACCCTTTGCTGTATAATAGATACAGAAAGGTCGGTGTTTTCTATGAAAGCCTTAACATATCTGGAGCACGGGAAATTTGCCCTTACCGAGAAGCCGAAGCCTGAGCTGATGGACAGCCGGGATGCTATCGTCCGTGTGACCTTGGGAAGTATTTGCACCAGCGATCTGCACATCAAGCACGGCAGTGTACCCAGAGCTGTCCCCGGTATCACCGTGGGGCACGAAATGGTGGGTATTGTGGAATCTGTTGGTTCCGCAGTCCGCACGGTCAAACCCGGTGACCGGGTAACGGTAAACGTGGAGACCTTCTGCGGAGAGTGCTTTTTCTGTCAGCACGGCTTTGTGAATAACTGCACCGACCGGAGTGGCGGCTGGGCGCTGGGCTGCCGGATTGACGGCGGACAAGCAGAGTTTGTACGAGTCCCCTACGCCGATCAAGGGCTGAACAAAATTCCCGATACCGTTACCGACGAGCAGGCACTTTTCGTCGGCGACGTGCTGGCTACGGGCTTCTGGGCAGCCAGAATCTCAGAGATCACCGAGGACGACACCGTTCTCATCATTGGTGCCGGCCCGACCGGCATTTGCACGCTGCTGTGCGTTATGCTAAAACACCCCAAGCGAATCATCGTTTGCGAGAAAGATCCGGCACGAATTGCCTTTGTACGGGAGCATTATCCCGATGTGCTGGTCTGCACACCGGAGGATTGCAAAGCATTCACCCTTGCCAATTCTGACCACAATGGAGCAGATGTGGTATTGGAAGTTGCCGGTGCGGATGATACTTTCCGCCTTGCCTGGGAATGTGCTCGACCCAATGCTATTGTTACTGTGGTAGCTCTTTACGACAAGCCCCAAACCCTTCCCCTGCCGGATATGTACGGCAAAAATCTGACCTTCAAGACCGGCGGTGTGGACGGCTGTGACTGCGGCGAAATTCTCTCCCTTATCGAGCAGGGCAAAATCGACACCACGCCCCTCATCACCCACCGTTTTCCGCTGTCCGACATTGAAGAAGCCTACCGCATCTTCGAAAACAAACTAGACGGGGTTATTAAGATTGCAATTACACCGTAAGGAGGGTGTCACATGGTATATGGAGCCATAAACGAAAAGGGCGAAAAGTATTACACCTATTTGCCAAAGCTTTTTGATGCTATTGATAACGCACAATTAAATTACAACTGGCTGATCACAGACTGTTTTTGTAACTTTGAAATACCGGTTGTGACGGAAGTAAATAAAAACGGCTATTGTTGGATCTGCGGAGAAGATTTGACAAAACTGGTTCAAAATACTCATGTTCAATGGATATGGGCTGTTCTGTCCGGTTTTCCAAAGAATGTACCGTTATCCGAAGTTCTCAAACATCCGCTACCCTTTGCTGATGGTTATGGCGGTTTTTGGCATAACCCTATATCAATACAGCACCCTTTGGCAACTGTAGAAATCGTTCCTTGGGATTCTTCATTAACCTTATTCTTCAGTACAGATAAAGCACTGGTTGAAAAATTCAAGGCAGGTTATCTGCAAAGTGAGGATCTATCTACATACATCGCAAGACACGAAAAGCAACAGGAGGCATAACAATGCGTAAAAATTTCGGAGCGAAAGCTATATGCTATCCCATGCCGGTGTATATTATCGGCACTTACAACGAAGATGGTACGCCCAATGCTATGAATGCTGCCTGGGGCGGTATTAGCGAGGAAACGGAGATTTCCATTTGTGTGGACTCTGAACACAAGACTGCAAAAAATATTATGGCACGGAAAGCATTTACTGTATCTATGGCAACCGCAAAGTATATGGCTGCCTGCGATTATGTTGGCATCGTATCCGGCAACAAGGAGCCGGATAAATTTGCAAAAGCAGGTTTTCACGCCACTAAATCCGAGTTCGTAGATGCACCGCTGATTGACGAGCTGCCTATGGCACTGGAGTGCAAGCTGATCTCCTATGATCCCGACACCTGCCGTCTGGTTGGGCAGATTGTCAATGTCTCCGCCGATGAATCCGTTTTAGGCAAGAACGGCAAGGTAGACGTTGCCAAGCTCCAACCCATCACCTATGATTCTATGAACCATCACTATCTGGTTCTGGGTGATAAAGTCGGTCAGGCCTTCCACGACGGTCTGACGCTAAAATAACACAACAGCCCTGGCTCACGCCAGGGCTTAATTTTCCCTTACTGTGCATACAATATCTATATCTACGCAGGTGAGGTGAGGAATTGTGAAGCAAAAATCTTCTCTTTGGCAGGCTGCCGGGTTTGCATTGACCACCTTTGGCGGCACAATACTACACTTTTTGTACGATTGGACAGGCGGGAGTATTCTGGTTTCGCCCTTTTCGGGGGTTAACGAATCCACCTGGGAACATATGAAGCTGCTGTTTTGGCCTCTTTTTCTCTTTGCACTGGTTCAGCAGATGTTTTTCAAAGAGCAAGAAAACTACTGGTGTGTCAAGCTGGCAGAAATTCTACTGGGTCTGGCACTAATACCGGTGCTGTTCTACACTTATAACGGTGCGGTCGGAAAGTCCCCGGATTGGATCAACATCGCAATTTTTTACATTTCGGCATTGCTGGTCTTTCTTTTTGAACGGTGGGCGTTCAAGAAAAATCTGCTTAAATGCAAGCATCCACGATTTTCCTTTGCAACAATTCTTCTGATCGGGGTACTATTCGTTGTATTTACTTTCACACCGCCGAAAATCCCTCTGTTTCAAAAACCGTAGTATATTCTCCTGTTATGGGCAAAAACTATGGGCAAAAGGAGCGTGGTTTTATGGACAAGCAGGAGCTTGTAAAACAGACTTTAGATCAAATCCCTCAGACAAACGCCAACGCCAAGCGGATCGTCGTGTTAGTCAAAGAAGGCGGCAGAATCGTCGGTTATCAACTTTCTGACAACACGATTGCCCAAAAACAGCAGGCGGTAGAAATGGCAAAACAGGGGCAGATCTCCGGTGTGGGCATTGCGCATCGGGGAGATACGGAATATCTCAAATCCATTCCCGATGGCACAGAAAACAATAATTCAGGCAATCTCCCCTCTGTTTCTCCCGATACCACAGGCTAAAAATTCAATCCATTGGCAATCCAAAATATGACGGAACATTTCCTTGACTGGAAAAATCCAGATAAACAGCTGTTGGTGAACCGCCGGGTAAACGAACCATCGCCCGTTTCAGGTGCAGTGTTTTCAAAAATCCCGGGATTTTATTTTCATCGCCCAAAAACTCCAACACAATAGGAGCTTCTCTGGACACAGCAGCTACAAAATCCTCGCCGCCATAGCAGATTGCCTGACTTTGCAGCAGGGTGATAAGCGCCCCTTCCTGAACAACGCCGCCGGGAGGCAGGTGTTTTCTCCGGAGCATTCCGTAAGCAAGCTCTGCCAATTTTGTTATGGGGATTTCGCTGTCACCGGCTTCAAACGCTTTCCCTTGACGGCCGCCAAAGGGGCGGTAACCCAACCGTTCATAATATTTCCGCAGGCTTTCCGTAGCAGGCTCCATAATCGCACCGACAAAACCTGCCTGCTGAAGCTTTGCATGAACATCTGCCAGGAGCAGCCGGGAAAGTCCCTGCTTTTGATGATTCTGCTCTACAGCCAGAGCATACAGGTACGCCACCTTCTGCTCCTGCCAGGTACAATCGAACAGGTATACCGCAGCCACAGGTTCTTGGTCCTGAAACACGCACCAGCAGCGGTCAAAAGCAAATCCGATCTGAAAAAAATCATCCAAAAATGCATCCGTATCTCCAAATGCCTGCTGCCAGATCCGTCGCAAAGTTGGTATATCCCGAGGACTGGGATTATCAATAATCATAGCCTTCCTCCAGTAAGCACGCCCAAAATTTCTCCTGCAGTCGAACAGGACAATAAGAAAGTTTTGCTTTCCGCAGTCCCTCTATGCCCATATCCTCCTCACGATTCAGCCAAAGAAGATTCGGATATTTATCACGCAGATAAGAGGCAAATGCACAATTTATCATCGTGTACGCTCCGGAAAAGTCATCTATCGCTTTTTCAAACTGAACATCAAAGGTTTGTTCTGTCAGAAAACTGCCCAATGTCACCGCAACGGGTTTCCCTTGAACAAACAAAACAAGACCATCCATATCCAGTTCCTTGAAATATTCCAGAGCCTTATACAGAGCCGCTTTTTCCATATGAAAGTCCGCTGTGGGATCCTGCTGCTGACGCTGCGCATACCAGGAATCCACCATTTGACGGACTTGGTGCACATTATCGGCAGATAATGGTTCTAACGTGTAATCCGGATATTGCTGCTTAAATCGATTTAAATGGTTTCGCTTACGCTGATATTTTCTGCCAGAAAGGTCTGCCAGATCGTGGATGCTGTAGATATAATCAAAGCTGTTTCTATCCGTGTGAAATCGGAATTTGCCGGGATAATTTTGTTCCAGAAACTGCCGGTCTTCTTCCGTCAAGCCGGTGATTCGGCAGGGAATATCCCGCACTTTCGCATCGTGGATAATTTTATCCACGGTTTCTTTTTTGTTCCCGCAGCCAACGGGAAACAGGTACACGCTTCTGCGGTCAAACTGCGAAAACACTGTAAAGTTACCGCTTTGGAATGATATCCGCTGTCTTCCCCAAAGAAACAGATTTGCAAAACCATATTCGCAACCCCGTTCTCCACCGCAGGTACGGGCTGCAGCATATAATTGTTTGTCTTCCAAGAAGATATGTCGATAATCCATCATACGGGATTCCTCCCTTTTTTATATAAAGAATAGTATATCCAAAAAATGGGCGCTAAATCAGCGCCCATTTCATTTTATTTCAGGATTCTTCTTTCTTCAGATTGAATAAAAGAAATTTCATCCTGTCCCAATTTATTCTCAATGGCCTTCAGTGCATCGCCTAAATTAGGTGCGCGCTCCGTCATATCGTGGCAATCAGATCCCAGAAGATGAATCCGATGCTTGCGAAGCATACGAAATGCCATAGATCGGGTGGATTTATCCAGAAAGAAAGTAGCATTTGCCTGGATTTTAACGGGCAGCTTTTCCAATCGATCCGGAATACGGTGCGTTCGCCAAGGCCCAATATAACGATCAATATGGGCAACCACAGGTATCAGATCCTGCTTGAGCCAAATATTTTCCAATTCCCTGTATATCCGCTCATTCCAAGGAGGCATCGGCATTTCGATGAGAATATATCTGCTGTTGTTTATGGTTAAATCCTGCAATATATCCGAATCGGAAATACCGTTAAAATAATAGACCTCACAGCCGATATAAAGCTCGGGCATCTGGGGATACTTTGACATTTCTGCCCGAAGCAGCTTCTCTGCTTCTGCCCGCATACGCAGGAATTTCTCCGGCTTATCATGCTTGGCATAAAAATGAGGGGTCGCAACTACCTGCTTGATACCCTGGGATGTCATAGCCTGGAGCATCTGAATGGATTGCTCCAAACAGGTACTGCCATCATCAACACCGGGAAGAATATGACTATGAAAATCTACAACTGTTTGCACTTGAATCTCACCCAATCAGAATTTTTTATAATTGCAAAAGATACTGCGGGGTTTTCAAAAAAGTTAGTCCACGGTTTGCCGGGCGATAACAACGAATCTGCCGTTTGTTTCGTGGTATGCACAGGTTACCAAGGTCAGAAGCCTATCGCCATATTCAGGCGTAATGCCCGTATCATAAAGGGCATGCTCTTTATAATAAGCAATGGCCTCATTGAAATCTTCCTCGTTTTCAGCATCAATAAACTGATAGAATTTAAAGACATTTTCGTACTTATAATACACCCGATCGTAGAACACTGCTACAATATCGTAGGTTCGGTCCTCATAAAGCGTGGTTAACTGAACCTGAGGGTGCTCTTTCCAGAATTGCTGGTCCGTATAGGACATCAGCGTGCGGAACATAGTACCATTACCCATATTATGCCCGTAGATAATCAGATTGTCGCTCTCCGGATCCAACTTACAATTGCTGTCAAAGAAGGGCAGACCGCTAAAACTATAGCGTTGCTCAAAGTCACGATGCAAATACTTCTCACGATCATCAGGGGTATACATAACCGGATAATCCAAAACAGTGCCGTCAATCTTTATCCAGGCAGCAAAATCGGGATTCTGGGCCTGTTTTTCTGCCATATGGGGAATGATCTGAGGCTCCGTATCCTCCGGATCCGATTGCTCTGCTACAGGAGGATTTGTATCCGAAATGTCCGTTTGCGGAGGCTGGGGATCTTTGTGGAACAAGCCCATAATGGGTTTTGCAAGCAACAAAGCCAGCAGAAGCAGAAGTATAATACCGAGAATAAGCACAGCTTTTTTATTCTTAAATAATTTTTTCATCTGTGAAATCTCCTAAGAAAAGTAAGCGGTGGGTATTACCCCACCGCTTACACCAAATTAGAACTGATTATTAGCAAACTTGCGCTTAATCAAATAAGCAACCAAAACCAGAATAGCCAGCAGAGCCACAACAGCAGCAATCACCATGGGGATAATATCACCGGTGGGAGGCACATCATCCAGATCAGGATCGGCGGGAATTTCCACATCAGCGCCTCTGTAGCCGCAGATATGACATTCCTCGTGCTTCAAGCCATTGTCCGTGCGGGTGGGGTTCTTGGTAATAACCCATTCCAGCTCGTGAGCCTGGAGATCAAAGATCTCGTTACAGCCGTTGCAGCACACGTGCCAGTGATTGTTTTCATCAAAGGACCAGCCTTCAGCTGCACTGTGATTCAGAGCAGGAATTACGACGGATTCTACTTCACCGCAGATAGAACAGGTACGTTCCTTCTTACCTTCGGCAGTACAGGTAGCTTCCACCAGAACATTCCAATCGCTCCAGTCATGGGCCAGCTTGGGAATTACTCTGGACTCTGTTTCCTTGCCGACAGAGCAGATACGCTCTTCCAGACCTTCGGAGGTGCAGGTTGCGGGAGTGATGGTCTTCCATTCGCCCCAAACGTGGGGAACCTTGTCTACCAGCTTGGTTTCCTTATGTCCGCAGATGGAACAGGTGCGCTCAGCCTTACCCTGAGTAGAGCAGGTGGGCTCTACAACAGTCTTCCATGCGCTGAAGCTATGGGCTGTCATTTCCAGAACCTTGGACTGAACCTCGCCGCAGATAGAACAGGTGCGCTCGCTCAAGCCCTTTTCGGAGCAAGAAGCAGGCTTAACAGTTACCCAAGCACCCCAGCTATGAGCGGTAGTGGGCAAAGTCTTGCTTTCTACCTCACCACAATTGGAGCAGGTACGCTCTGCCTTACCCATAGCGGAGCAGGTTGCAGGAACAACAGTCTTCCATTCGCCCCAATTATGAGTAAGCTTAGGCAGATTCTTGGTTTCTACTACACCACAATTGGAGCAGGTACGCTCTGCCTTACCTTCAGCGGAACAAGTTGCAGGAACAACAGTCTTCCATTCGCCCCAGCTATGGTCACAAGTGATGGTGACATAACCGGATACTACGGAAACCTTGAGGTCGTTCTGCTTTTCATCGGACACAAAGTCCATAATTACGCTGACAGGATACTTGCCGGGCTTAGCATTGGCTGCAACCTTGAAGGTGGCAGTGAAGATCTCGCCGGGGGCGCAGTTATTGGCTGCGCCCATACCAACGATACCGTTATTGGGGTTACCGACAAATGCGCCATTGGAAGCAGCGCCCTGCTTAATGCCGGTCAGAGTCAAAATGGGGTCAGCGGAAATCTTCATACCGTAGCTGGCAAATTCTCCGCCGGAAAGGGTAAAGCTGATGGTTACGGTGTCGCCAGGCTTGGCAGTCACGCTGGAAGCAGAAACAGTTGCGGAATCTGCAGCGAAAGCGACAGTCGCGAGGCTTGTCACAATGAGCATTGCAACGAGCAAGATACTAAATAATTTTTTCATAATATTGTACACACTCCTTGCAACAGATTATTCCTCAACAGGGAACTTTGCGATCACGCCGGTATAGTACTGGAGGATCAGCATAGCATCCTTGCCATTGTATGCGCCGTCGCCATTGACATCAGTACGGATCAGGCACAGCTCATCAGCGGTGATCAGACCTGCGTAGTACTGCAGAACCAAGGTGGCGTCCTTGCCGTTGACCACGTTATCATGGTTGGCATCGCCCCACAGACACTGAGGTTCAGCAAACAGATTGACGGTCAAGCTTGCACTTGCAGAAGCTTCGGTATACACGCTGAAGCCGGCTGCGGAAGCATTGGGTTTTCTTGTGATGCTGGTGCCCCACTCGTAGATGCCGTCACCGTCGGGATCCAAAGCACCAAGCTTGGAAGCTCTACCGGTGATTTCCAGCTCTTCGATAACCTTGCCGGAAGCACACAGGATCAGATGGAATACAGATTCCAGTTCGGCAGCCTTATCAACCTCGACAGTAGCGCCAACCTTAGCGGCCATAGTCTTGAAGTCAACATTTCTGCTCAGATTCTTCAGAGAATCAAATACATCCTCAACTGTCAGCTGATCGATAGCAGCCTTCAGAGCAACCTTATCATCTGCATTCAGAGCGGAGATCAGGGCTGTCTTGTTGGCAGGATTGCCATTGGCCAGGATGACGGTCAGAACAGTCAGGTAATCCTTATCCACAGTGAAGTCTACATAGACATCCAGGGATGCAGAACCAACTGCATTAAAGGTATTGGTAGCACCGTTGTAGGTGGGCTGCTGCAAATCCAGCTTAGCTTCAACCTTAACCAGATCAGCCAAAGCACTCAGGTACTTTATGGTTCTATCCTTATTCTTGCCGACCAGTCTCAGGCTGACATTGAAGGATTCAGCAAGCTCGGAATTGGAAGCAATATCGAAGGTCATGTAATCGCCATCGGTATTGTGTCTTACAACAACTGCCCAGGGAGCAGTGGTCATATTGTAGGATGCCACATCTGTTTCATTTACAAAAGCGTATTCCAGACCGCCGAAGTCCAGCAGATCAGCCAGAATCAGATTTGCAAATGCGGAAATACCGGGGACATTGATGCTGTTCAGACCCATATTGATCACATCGTCAACCTTGTTGGAGCTTGCGATGAAACCGATAATATCGTCTACAAGAACATCATAAATCACATTGTCTTCAACAGACAGAGCAAATGTTGTGAAGTAGTTCAGCGCAATGTCAACTGCAATTTCAACAGCCAGTGCACGGGCATTGGGGATGTAGTTTTCAACACTGTCGTCATACATAACATCAGTATTGACAACGATTGCAACATTGCTGCCGTCGGATTCCAGAACGTAGAGTGCATTCTGAACAACACCGTCGACCTGCTTGTAGCCGTCCTTCAGGTACTTGGATACATCAGCATCGTACTTACCGCCGGTGATGGTCACATTGCCGGAAACAGAGCCGGTGACATAACCGCCGTTGGCAGCACCCAGGAAGGAATCGACAATAATCAATGTTCCCTTGGAGGTGATGTTACCATTAACCTTCTTGCCGTTCAGATCCAGGATGGTGGTGCCCTTGAAGTTCAGGTTGCCGTCCACATCGTCCAGGAGCATTACAGCTGCCATATTGGCGATGGTGGATACTCTTGCAGGAAGATCCTTTGTGTAATCAATCTTGTTGGTAATGCTGGATGCACTCAGATCGATGACCAAGCCTTCGAAATCAGAATCAGCATTCTTCAAAATTGCATTTGCGGAAACGGAAATTTCAGCATCCTCGTACTTATACTCCTTGATCATAGCAAGGTAGGTATCATAAGCAGCGGTATTGATGCCCAGGAAGGAGATCAGACTGTTGATTGCGCTCTGGCTCTTGGCCGTGATCATCATATCAAACAGACCGTTCTCATCGGGGTTGATCTGAACGCCTTCATCGGTGATGGCCTTCTTGATCAGCTGATAGTACTCTTCAGCGCCGGTCAGGTCATAGGACTGGCCCAGCATTGCCAGAGTGTTGGTATAGGTGGTGGTATCGGCATCGCTGGTCAGAACAGTTTCCACGTAATCCCACAGGAACTCATATGCGATTTCGCTGTTGATTGCGTTGATGTCGTCCTTATCCACATTGCCGGTAGCCAGCAGAGCAGTCAGATAAACTTCATACAGCTTCTCGGGCAGGTTCAGGCTGATGTTCATCACGCCGTCGACAGCCTGGAAGGTCATATAGGGTCTCAGAGCAGTCATACCCTTTGCCACAGTTGCCATCTGAGAGGGAACGCTGGACAGATTCAGAACGAAGTCCAGATCGTTATAGAAGATGTCATCAGCAGAGTTGCCCAGCTGCATAGAAGCAGCAACCAGCTTGCCCTTGCCGTTATTGCCCAGAGCAATGAGGGTTTCATTGCTGAAGGTATTGTCGTTCAGAACTGCGTTGATCAATGTCTGCAGGCAAATCTCCAGAGTATCCTCTTCGTTCAGGTACATCAGAGCTTCACCGTTCAGACCAATGTAGGTGTAACCGGAGTTGAGCATAGTCATTGCAAAGCCCATCAAACCGCTCTGATCACCGGCCACATTGGCATGCAGGCCTACGATCTTACCATCGCCGTCACGAACAATCCAATCAGCGAAGTTGGCTTCCAGCTTCTGATCTGCCTCGTTCAGCTCAATACGGGTAATGGTGTAGGTGCCGTCAACAAACAGAGTCTTCAGCTGTTCGACGGTGAAGGTGTAGGTAGGATTGGTAATGTTATCAACGCCATCCACAGAGTACTGGTAGACCCAGCCGCTGGTGGGATGCTTAGGCAGATCGATTTCCAGATTATCAATGGTGATGGTCTGGTCTGCCTCGCCTTCGATCTTCACAGTGTAAGTCTTGGCGGTGTAGGTGTAATAAATGTTCAGCTTTTCATTGAGCTCTGTGTTTACCAGATCCTCAATGGCGGTACCGCTGACGGTCAGATCATAGGCAAAACCATTGCCGCCCAGCAGCTCAGCTGCCTTGGCTTCAATTGCAGCCTTCAGCTCATTGATCATATCCTGGGTCAGAACTGTGCCTCGGTCCATAGTTGCGGAATTGATGAGGCTGACGCTGTACCAGCCGCCCCGGAGCTGGTCGACATAGACCGAATAATTCCCCGCCTCCGTTTTCAGGTCAAACTGTCTCTGGCCTTCCCGGAGGATTCTGCGGGCAATGCCCCC
>JAZRLK010000013.1:0-36556 GCA_045646805.1 Faecousia sp. | reverse complement strand
TACCCGGCTGCCGTCCTTGCCGATCCACCAGAAATCCCGGGGCAGCTCCATCATTTCCGGATTGGGACGGCAGCAGATATAGCTGTCATAGCCGCATTTTTTCAGGATTTGCACCAGGCCAACCGTATGACCGAAGCTATCGAAATTCACAGCAGTCGTAGGTCTTGCGCCGAATTTTTCCTGAAAATACTTTCTTCCCAAACCAATTTGCCGCACAAAAGCTTCGCCGGAGGGCATATTACAATCCGGCTGGAGATACCAGCCACCCATAATATGCCACTTTCCTGCCTTCACCTGCTCTTTGATACGGGCAAACAGTTCCGGGTCGTGCTCTTCGATAAACTCATAAAGAACAGCTTCATTGTGATTGAAAATATAATCATAATCCCGGCAGAAAAGCTCTGCCTGATAGAAGGTAGAAATGGCTTCGCCATAGCCCTCCTCCCAATCCCACATCCAGACCGGGTCTAAGTGGGAATTACAAATCAGGTGTATTTTTTTCATAACAAAACCTCGTTTTATATGTTAGGCTGTATTTTTCCTACCCTGCGGCAACACGTTGTATTGCCACAGGGTAAGAAAATTACTTTTTTCTCATTTAGCATAGAGGGACTGTAAGCGAAAGCTTACAGGCCCCATGCGTTATCTATTCTCTCTTTTCAGGGGCTATGCCGAGAAAGATTATTAATTAAGAACAGGGATGACAAATACGCCTTCGTAGGCTTCCACCGTCAAGGTGACAGTGTTGTTGTTTACTGCAACATAGGAGATCTCACCGTTGTCGATGATGGCAGCGCACTTATAGTTCGCTGCGTCCAGAGTCAGGGTGACAGTGGTATCGTTGGTGGTGAACGCCTTGCCGTCGCCTACGGTGGTGTTTGTGGTGGAACCGGCATTGGTGACCATATAGGCCTTGTTGCCGTTATTCTCAAATACACCGATCAGCAGGTTTTCGCCAGATTCAACCTGGCTGACGCCGTAGCTTGCAATGTTGATGCACTTGTTCAGCTTATCCAGCATAGCATCATTGCTGTTAGCACTGTGCTTTGCAACGCCAACCCAGTTGTATGCCATGTAGATATTATCCCAAGCCAGGTACTCGTTGTTAACATCCTTGATGTCATAGTACAGGTCGGTTACAGCTCCGGTGTCAAGATCGTACATACAGCTATAGTCATCCTCATGAGATGTATAGATGTAGTGGTCAATATTCTGCACACCATAGGTCATAGCCACAGCCATCTGCCAGCGCAGATCTTCAGCAGTGGGAATCTCATAGTGCGTAGTGGTAGTATTGTGGCCGGAGGAAAGCATAGTGAACCACATGGGAACATTCTTGCTTGCCATGATTTCAAAGTTCTGGAAGTAACCGGTACGCATACCGTTTTCTTCCACCAGAGGATAGCTATCCCAAGACAGAACCTCAACACCCAGCTTATCCAGGAATTTCTGGACATAGTGAGTTTCATAGTTTTGCGTGTAACTGATACCCAAAGCGGATGCAGCCGCGCTGGAACCGTATAGATTGACAAAGAAGAGGACATCATCGGGCATCACTGCATCAAACTTAGCCTTCAGATCTTTCAGCTCATCAAACTTAGCAGTGCTGGGCTCATCGTACATCACGAAGCCCATAAGTGCTTCATGATTTACATACTCAGGTACAGTAACGCCGTCCCAGCTGCGCAGGTCAACAATAACATCGATACCGTATGCAGCAGCGCGGTCCAGCATACCGGTGATACCACCGTACTCTGCACCGGTCCACTGAGGATCGATACCCATGATCTTGGTGATACCGGCAGCCTTCAGTTCTGCCAAACGCTCATTGGTAAACACATGGTAGGAGCCGTTCCAAACACCGATCTTCAGAGTCTTATCGGAACTAGGCAGTACTACATTGCCAAATTCGTTATCGGAGAAAGTAGCACTCTTATCAGCATTCAGCAGAACGTAGGTTTTGGTGATATTCAGCATTGTATCACTGGATGCATGCTTAAACAGGCCCTCAACAATCAGAACATCATTTGCACGCAAAGGTCTGAAGTCCACAATCGTCCAAATGGGGATTGTATACCAATCAGCATTAGACTTGATGATAACATCTGCTCCCATACGCGCCACATCATAAGTAACGCCGTCACGGATCAGCTTGATGTTGCTTGCGCTGGTGGGCTGATAATTGCCGTTAGGCGCATCATTGCTCATCTTGAAGATTACACTACCGTAATCGGCCTCGCTGGAGTTCCAACCATAACCTGTTACCTCTTTCATCATACCGCCTTGGATCGTCAGTACCGGCTCGGTGGTAGAGAAGGTTGCGGTATTATCCCCATTGAGCAGAATGTATGTCTTACTGATGTTCAGTGTGGTATCGGAGCTTGCCTGATAGAAGTCACCCTCTACCACCAAAATATCATTGGCTACCATCGGTTTGTGGTCAGCAATCGTCCAGAACTCAAAGATATACTTACCATTATCCTGCTTGTAAATGGTATCTCTCAGATTATGGCCAACATCATAGGTTTTACCACCACGGATCAGCTTTACATTGGCTGCATCCGTAGGTCTGTAATAACCGGAGGGTGCGCTATTGTCATCCATGGCAAAGAGCAGATTGCCGGGATTAGATGCATCGGTGGAGCTCCATTTATTCTCGCTGCAAGCCTTCATCGTGCCGCCCTGGATCGTGGGCACAGGCTCAGTGGCGGAGAATACCCAAGCAGAACCATTGTAGTACAGATAGGTCTTCTCGATCTTCATAACAGCGCTGCCCTGAGTATTCTGCTTCCAGAAGCCGTCAATTACAAAGATATCGTCAGTGGTGTATGCGAAGTTATTGGTACACCAGCTATTCATCTTCAGGTAGTAATTTGTATCGCCGTACTTTACCATTGTGCCGCGGCCGGGGAAACCAATGTTGATCTGCTCGCCGTTGCGGATCACATAGTAAGCGTCCGCAGTCAGAGGAGCGTACTCAACACTCCAGCCGTCATAAGGTGCTGCGTTGGGAGTCATGGTGGCATAAATACCCTCACCATTGCCGTTCATACCATTGGAATGGTTATCCAGATTGCCAGCCTCAATGGGGTTGAAGATCAGATTGGAGCCGCTTACGCAGATCACAGTCTTTTCAACAACCAGAACATCGCTACCGTTCTTCTGCGTGAACTTACCTTCAATGATGATCTTATCACCATCAACGAAGGGCAACTTTCCACCAACAGTTGTCCATGCTGCAGTTACAAAATACATGTTAGTGCTGTTGTAAGCTACCAAAGTATCGCCTGCAGGCTGACCGATATTAAAGGTCTCACCATTTCTTACCAGCTTGATCACATCGCTGGAAACAGGTCTGTAAAGATCAGACCAGCTACCACTGGTTGCATTGTGGGCGTCGTGGGAAATGTAAATGCCGTCAGAATTCCAGCCGTTGGGATGGTTGGTCAGGCCGGTGAGCGCATACTCACTTTCCAGAACAGGCTCAGTTTCGGAATAGATCAGATCTGCGCCCTTTGCCAGGATGTAGGTCTTGGCAATGTTCATAGTATAGCCATTATCGCCGTTTACGAATGCGCCTTCTACGATCAAATAGCTCTTATCGGTCAGCTCTGCGCCATCCAATTCCAGATAGTACTGGTCAGCAGCCAGCTTATAGATGCTTACATTCACGGGAGAAACCGTTGTACCCTTTACCAGGGAAACAGAACCGGCATAGGGATACAGCAGTTCTTCATCCACGGGAACAATATTTTCGGCCAGAGTGAAGTAGATTTCAGAAGCATTGCCGTCGGCATGCTCGCTCATTGCGCCGCAATCCACTTCTGTGACAGGAACAGGTTCCGTGTCGCTTACGGTAACACTGCCGTCAGCATTGAGCAGGATGTAGCTCTTCTGCACATTCAGTGTCACATTTTCAGCAGCGTAGAGGAAATCGCCCTCTACGATCAGAATGTCGCCGGCCTTCAGGCCATAGCTGCCAAACATCCAGGTTGCCAGGGCACAATTGGTTTCGGAATACTTAACCAGAGTCTCAGCATCCTTGTTAGCAATATTGATGGTACTGCCGTCACGCAGCAGCTTAATTACATCACTGGAAGCAGGCTTATAACGCAGGGACCAATCGGTATTATAAGGAGCCTCGTTTTCGTTCATGGAGAAGTAAATGCCATCGCTGGTCCAGCCTTTTTCATTGCCAGTCAGCAGGCCGCCTTCCACATATGTACCCAAATTGGGCATCTCAGCGGAGAAGGATGCAGAACCATCTGCGTTCAGCAGAACATAGGTCTTGGTGATATTCATAGTCACATCTTCGGCAGCATTGTAGAAGTCGCCCTCGATCACCAGAATATCGTTAGCCAGCAGAGGCTTATAGTTGACAATAGTCCAGAATTCAACGGTATACCAGCCATCATTATGCTTATTGATCACATTCTGGCCGACATAACCTACATCGTAGGTTTCACCGTTACGGATCAGCTTAATATCACTTGCGTTGGCAGGTGAATAGCCACCATTGGGAGCAGTGTTGTCCATCTTGAAGATCAGACTTCCGGTGCCGCCTGTCCAGCCGTAACCGTCAACCTTATTCATCATACCGCCCTCGATTACAGTGGGCAGCTCAGTAGCAAAGACCCAGGCAGAACCATTGTAGTACAGATAGGTCTTCTCGATCTTCATAATAGTTCCGGATGCATTGTTCTTCCAGAAGCCATCAATCACAAAGATATCGTCGGTGGTGTATGCAAAGTTATCGGTACACCAGCTGCGCATCTTCAGATAGTAATTTGTATCGCCGTACTTTACCAGTGTGCCGCGGCCAGGGAAACCAATGTTGATGGTCTCGCCATTGCGGATCACATAATAAGCGTCCGCAGTCATAGGAGCGTACTCAACACTCCAGCCGTCATAAGGTGCTGCGTTGGGTGCCATAGTAGCGTAGATACCCTCACCATTGCTGTTCATACCATTGGAATGGTTATCCAGATTGCCAGCCTCAATAGGGTTGAAGCGCAGTTCACTGCCGTCTACGCAGATGACAGTCTTCTCAACATCCAGAATATCGCCGCTGGCAGCGTGCTTGAACTTGCCTTCGATGATGATCTGGTCGCCGTCTACGAAGGGCAGCTTGCCACCCTGCGTTGTCCATGCTTTGGTTACGAAGTACAGCTTCGTGCTGTCGTATACTGCCAAAGTATCGCCTGCAGGCTGACCGATATTAAAGGTCTCGCCACCACGGACCAGCTTGATCACATCCGCAGATACAGGTCTGTAATAAACATCCCAACCAGTACCAATGGTTGCATTGTGTGCATTGTGAGTGATGTAAATACCATCAGCATTCCAGCCGTTGGGGTGGTTGGTCAGACCGGTCAGAGGATGGATGGTATCCATATACTTCTGGTAGTCCACAGCTTCCAGATGGTAGCCGTACATGGCCTGAACCAGAGACTTCAGCGCAGCAGAAGTCTTTTCACCGTTGTACATTCTGACAATGTAGGTCAAGGGGCTGTAAGTAACAGACAGAGCACCGCCGTTGACATTCAAAGTAATGTCACTTGCCAGATCCTGGGGATTGATGCCGTCGATTTCCACATAGTAACGGCCATCCTTAGCCACGGGAGTGCCCTGGCTGAAGGTGTAGTTTGCAATGTTGCCGGTTACATCAAAGTAAAAACGCACAGCAACCTTGGAGCGGAACACCAGAGAAACACCGTACAGGTTGATTCCGTCCAGCTTGTCGGTTACAGCAACCTCGGGAACTTCGGTAGGAACAGCAGCATTTTCTACTGCAATACCGTTGTTGGCTAAATTGCCTGCATTGTAGTTAAAGTAGGTCTGAGCTGCTGCACCATAGTTCAGCATATACTTGACCATTTCCTTAACTTCGGCATCGTAAGAGCCGTTCAAAATGGTGTCGGCATACTGGCGGACAGAATATTCGCCGGTATGGACAGTTTCATTTCCGTTTTTCACAGTCAGAACGATGGTATCGTTCATCTGTGCAGCCGCGACATTGACTGTCACAGTCTCGCCGGAGATTGTGGGGTTGACTTCTGCACCGTTAACAGTAGTGATAACAGTGTAGTCAGCGCGGTTCAATGTGAACTTTACGCCGATATCATCGCCCAGGATGATACTCCATCCCTTCAGGGCGCTTTCCGTTTCGCCATCAGCGAGAACGGTTGCCGGGAGCATCGATAATACCATTACCAATGCCAGCAGAACGCTAAGGATTCGATTTGCTCTTGTTTGCATAATGGGATCGCTTCCTTTCATATAATATGGGGTTTTGCTTATGATTTACAGATATTACATCTGATGATCAACATTTTCTGCCAGGCAAGCCGATGAAAGCATCGGCTTGCCTGGATATGGATTTACTCTTCGGTAGAGAAAACCGCTTCCCCTTCACCAATGGTGATATAGGTTTTGGAAATGAAGATATTGTAGACCTCCTCACCGGTATTGCCGCCGGTGAAAATGCCTTCAACAATCAGAACATCCCCGGTTTGCAGTTCCATTGTCAGTGCGCTGCGGAGCAGGCGGTATTTACCGGCTGCCGTCTGCTTGACGATGGTTCTGGCATTGGGATCACCGATCTCATAGGTCACGCCGTCACGGACAAGCTTGATCACATCTGCACCGGCCGGCCGGAAATCCGACTTAGTCAGGCTATAGGGCAGATCGTTATCCGCCAGAGAGAAATAGATGATGGCATTGGTTACGCCGGAGGCATTGGACATCATCATTCCTACCTGGATGACATCATTTTCTTCCTCTTCCTCAGTTTCGAATGTCAGCTCGTAGTTTTCACCAATGGTAACCGTGGTTTTCTTGAGTGTAAAGGTATAGCCGTTGGTAGCATTGGAAAAATCACCCTCGATGATCAGCACATCGCCAACAGTGATCTGATTGCTGTAATCGCCGATATTCCAGTCCAGCTTGAAATAATATTCCGCATCGGTTGCTTTGACAATCGTTCCTCTGCCGGGCATAGCAATATTCACCGTTTCACCGCCGCGAACCAGCCTAATCACATCTTCCTTGACAGGTGCATATTCCAGAACCCAGGTTTCGTCAGCAGGAATTTCGTTTTGCTCCATAGTGAACCAGAAGCCGTTGTTGCCATTGGTATTCCAGGCTTTTTCATCCCAGGGCAGCATAGCCAAGCCTGCCGCTTCCGGTTCAGAGGGATCTATCGGTTCTTCCGGCTGGACCGCATCACTCTGGAAGGTTGCGGTGCCGTCCGGGTTGAAGGTGATGGTTGTCTTTGCGATTGTCAGGACATCACCGCTGGATTTATTGATAAAGTCGCCTTCTACAATCAGTACATCACCGGCCACAACAGGCTTATAAGTATCCAGTGTCCAGAATTCATAATAGTAATTGGTTTCGGAATACTTGCAGATGGTTTCCCGCAAGGTGTGGGCCACAGTATAGGTCTTACCGTTGCGAACCAGCTTGACGCAGCTTTCGCTCACCGGAGTATAACGAATGGTGCAATCAGCATGATATGGCAGATCATTTGCCTTCATGGTGAAATAGAGACCGCCGGTAGGCGTCCAACCGTTTTCACTGTTGGCAGACATCGGACCGTGATTTGCTGCAGGCTCCGGAGCATCGGGTTCCTCTGCATCCTCCGTCTCGAAGGTCAGGGTATAACCCTCGCCGATGGTAATGACCGTTTTGGGAATATGGATCACAGCGTTGCCGCCGGTATTCTGACGCCACTGACCTTCCATGATCAGCTTATCGCCCACTGTGATGGTATTGGCATAGTTGCCGACGCACCAGCCAAACTTCAGGTAGTACGCCGTATTGGAGAATTTAACCAGCGTTCCTCTGCCGGGAATACCGATCTCGTAGGTCTCGTCGCCGCGAACCAGCTTATAGTTTGCTGCCGCCACCGGCGTATACTCAATACTCCAGCCTTCATAAGGTGCTGTGTTGGCATCTGCACTAAAGTACAAGCCATCCATACTGCTGGTATTAAAGCCGTTTTCATGAGGCTTAATGCCGCCTATAACAATAGACTTGTCTTCCCCGGGTTCTTCTTCCGGTGCAGTCTCAGAGAAAGTCAGTAGATAACCTTCACCAACGGTGATATAGGTTTTATGTATGTTAAACACTACACCGCTGACAGCATTTTTAAACTTGCCTTCCACGATCAGTTCATCACCGGGCAGAATGGGTGCATAATCCCCGATTGTCCAGGGCACAAGCTTCAGATAATAATCGGTGTTATTATACTTAACGATAGTTCCCTTGCCGGGCTGGCCGATATTATAAGTCTGTCCATCACGCACCAGTTTAATGGATGCCGCAGAAGCAGGCTCATATTCCACATTCCAGCCATCATAGGGGATGTCATTTTCGCTCAGTCTGAAATACAGTCCCTCATTGTTGTTGGTATTCCAGCCGTTGGGATGATCCTGCATATAGCCAGCATTGATCTCCGGCGTCAGGGATTCCACAATGGTAGCCTGTCCGTTCTCAAAGACCACATAGCTCTTGTCGATCTCCAGCGCCACATTATTGGCGAAGTTGATAAAGCTGCCTTCAATCACCAAAATATCCCCATCCACAATGGGTTTCTGCTGAATGGGCCAGAATGCCAGATAATAATCATTTTCTCTGTACTTGGTTATCATTTCTGCAGCAGGATTTGCCACATCATAAGTAACACCGTCCCGGATCAGCTTCACATTAGAGGCTGATGTGGGAGAATAAAGCAAAGACCAGTCGCTGCTAAAGGGTGCGTCATTGTTATTCAGCCGGAAGTACATACCGCCATTCTCACCGGCAACCCAACCCTCCGGATGTGTCTGCAATGTGCCGCCCTGGATTTTTTCAGGGCCAACAGGGCCTTCCGGGAATTCGGTAGAGAACACCGCCATTCCTGCATTCATTGCCACATAGGTTTTACTGATATTGATAACGGTACCCGTTGCGGCATTGGTAAATTTACCCTCTACCAGTAAAATGTCGCCGTCTCTGACGGGCTTATGGTCTGCCAATACCCAGAACTCAAAAATGTAATCTGTTTCGGTAATCTTGACGATCGTTTCTCTTGCCTTATGTCCGACTGTATAGGTTACACCGTCCCGGATCAGCTTTACGCAGGCTTCCTCATTGGGCACATAACGGACACCGTTTGAGCTATAAGGCGCATCGTTGGGTGCCATAGAGAAATACAGTCTGCCTGCATCTGCTTCGGAAGAAGTCCATCCCTTTTTCGGGTGCTTTTGCATAACGCCTGCATCGATCACATTGGCTTTAGGCATTTCGGTGGGGTATTCGGTAGAGAATGCCGCCAAACCTTCGTTCATTGCCACATAGGTTTTGCTGATATTGAGAATAGTGCGTGTAGCAGAATTTATGAATTCGCCCTCTACCACTAAAATGTCGCCATCTCTGACAGGTTTATGATCCGCCAACACCCAGAATTCAAAGATATAGGCTGTATCCGAAACCTTGACTATGGTTTCACGTGCGGTATGTCCAACCGTATAGGTTACACCGTTTCGAATCAGCTTAACATTGGCTTCCGCCCTCGGCGTAAAGCGAATGCCTTCCTCACCATAGGGGATATCATTGGGCTCCATGGTAAAATACAGTCTGCCTGCCTCTGCTGCGGTGGAAGTCCAGCCCTTATCCGGGTGCTTAAGCATAACACCGGCTTCCACTACATTGGCCGTGGGCAGTTCGGTGGGATACTCGCTGGAATAGGCAATCATTCCCTGGTTCACTGCGATATAAGTCTTTTGTACCCGCATCAGGATACCTGTGGCGGAATTGGCAAACTTGCCTTCGATCACCACAATGTCGCCGTCCCGCAACGGATATAGGTCCTTAATGATCCACTGCTCCATTTTTATGAAGTAATCAGTGTCGTTATATTTAATCAGTCTGCCGGCTGCAGGATTGCCGATATTATAGGTTTTTCCACCACGAATCAGCTTAATAACATCTTCAGAAACAGCCTTATATTCCACGCTCCATTCTGTCGCCGGTGCGGAATTTTCCGGTGCGCAAGCAAAAAAACCATTGGGGTTCATACCGTTAATATGCTCTGTAAAGGGTCCTACATTGATGACCCTTGCACCCACGGAATCATCCGGGTACTCCGTTCCGAAGAACACCAAACCTTCCTCAAACAGAATATAGGTGGTATCAATGGTAAAACGAACACCCAGCGTGCTATTGCGAAAATCGCCCTCGATTTTCAGCACATCACCGCTTTGCAGCGGGAAGTATTTACGGTTCATCCACTCTTCCGTTCTCAGATAGTAGCCCGTATCGGAATACTTCACTACCATTCCGGTCATGTGATTTGCCACATTGTAGGTCTCACCGTCGCGGAAAAGCTGGACAACAGAGCCAGTCACAGGACGGAATTCCGTTGACCATGTGGTATCTACCGGCACATCATTGGGCTCCATGGTAAAATAGATACCCGTATTGCCGTTGGCACCATTGGGGTGCAGTTTCATAATACCGGCAGGTATGCTGTACTCTTCTTCCTCGGTTTCCTCCGGGGGTTCTGTTTCCAAATCCTCTGTAGGAGCAACGGTAGGAACAGGGTTTGTCTCTCCATTGTTTTCCTCATTAGACTTTCCGCGGCACCCCACCAGCACGAGGCTCAGGCACAACAACAGCAGGATAGACACAAATATTTTTTTATTCATTCGCTGGCATCTCCTTTCAAGATATAACCGGGATCACGAATGTACCGTCGTAAGCGCCTACTGTAATATCCACGGTGTTATCTGCATTTACAGGCACATAGCTGGTCTGGCCGCGATTGATTACTGCGGCGCATTTGTAGCTACCGGGCGCAAGCTGCAGCTTGACATTGGCATCGTTCATGGTAAAGTGCAGACGCATCCACAAATCGGAGTCTGTGGTATCTCCTGCATTGGTGAGCATATAGGCATTTTGTCCGTCCTTTTGGAATACGCCCACCAAAAGGTCCTGATCCGATTCCACATTGGTAAGAATACCGGCATCTCTATAAGGTATGTCATATTGAAAATCGCTCAGCAGTAGATTTTCCTTACCTACATCAACCTTAACAGTGCCAATCCATTCATAGCTTCTATAGATATCCTGCCAAGCAAGGATCTCCTGATTCACAAGAGATACATCATCATATATCTCCGTGGGGGTCATACTACCATACTCCATCATACAAACGTAATCATCCGTTTCGTGGGATGTCAGAACGTAGTGCAGCAAGTACTCTGCGCCATAGGTCATTGCCAGTGCCGACTGCCAGCGAAGCTCTCTGTCCGTAGGAATCACATATCTGCCATCGGTGGCATCATGGGCGCTGGAGAGCATGGTATACCAGAAAGGCAAGCCGTTTTGCTTTGCGTTTTGGGACAGTATATCGAAGTTTCTCAGGTATCTGCTGCGGATCAATCCGCCCTCCTGCAATCCATAGGCATCGTAAGACAAAACATCCGGTACGACTGTTTCTATGAAGGGTTGCAAATAATACTTCTCATAGTTCACACGCAGAGGGTCGTAAGATTGGCCGAACAGAGATTCATAGCCACAGCTACTGCCAAAAAGGTTCACATAGAACAGCTTGTCTTCAGGCATCACCGCTTCAAATTTTTTCTTTAGCTGTGCCAGTTCATCAAACGCCGGCGAACTGGGCTCATCGTACATCAAAAATCCCATCAGTGCCGGATGCTGCGCATATTCCGGCACCGTCTGACCGTCCCAACTGCGCAGATCGGTAATCAAGGATACGTCGTACTCCTGCGCAAGATCCAAAAGCTCAGTCATGGAGGTATCCACTACCCACTGAGGGTCAATACCCACCACCAGGCTGATACCGGCCTGCTGCATCATATCCATGCGGAAATCGTCAAATGCGTGATAAGAACCGTTCCATACGCCAATAGTAAGCTTTTCATCGGATGAAGCAAGGGAAACCGCGCCAAACTGTGTTTCCTCACACAGGGCAATGTCCCAGCTTTCGGTCTTATCTGCGGCTGTGGCGGTAATGGTAACGCTGCCTCTGCCGCTGAGGGCTTTCACAGTACCGTTTTCGTCCACCGTTGCCCGTGCAGGGTCGCTGCTTTCCCAAGTCACCTGCTCCCCTGCCGCTTCCAGAGTCATGGTTTTTCCCACCACAAGGGTCAGCCCGGGTTCTTTGGTTTGGGATGGCTGGTTCGTTTGCGAAGAACTGCCACCGCAGGCTGTCATAGCAAACACCATTGCCAAAACAACAATCCCACAAATGACCTTTTTCATCATACATCCTCCTTACAAAGCCGGAAGGAACGAATCTGGAAGGGCTTGAAGCGAATACTCTCCCCTGCCTCACCCAGTGTATCCTCCAGCAGATTGACTTCCTCTGCCAGCTTGAGATTTTCAGGCAGGGTCAGCTTGGCTTCTGCCGCCTTGCCGGTACGCTCAAAGGCACGGAGGATAAAGCCGTTGCCGTCATAGGCAGGCTTAAATGCTGTAATCTGAATTTGAGAATTGTCAAATGCAGGCATCTGACCGGCTGCATCACCGTACAGGTAACGGGCGCCATAACCTTCAGCAACATCGTCTACCTGCGCAGGATCAAATCCGCCGGCGTGGGGATAGAAGGCATAGCTATAATGTGTAGGCTTCTGATCGCCCTTGACGCAAGGATAATCGGTAGAACGGAGCAGGTTCAAAGAAATGATGCCGTTTTTCGCCATAAAGCCGTTTTTGGCATTATTCAAAACCGCAAAGCCCCGATTTTCCTCAGAAATATCAAACCACTTTTGGCAACAGATCTCAAACTGTGCCTTTTCGTGGGCATCATTGTCTGTGGTGGGGCGATCCAGATAACCAAACTGGATATCGTTATGCACCACATCACTCCAGACGCTGGGCTCAATTTCTGCACGCAGCATATAACCGCTGTCGTGCCAATCCACATCGTGGTCGATCTGGATATAGGGCAGCTGCTTGTGGATCAAAATTGTCTGCACCAAAGCAGAATTGGCATAGGAATAATTCTGACGAATTTCCGTCAGGTCGCCAAAATCACGGACACAGGTGCTGTCCAGATTCATATAGCGCGGCAGCTGATCCCGGTAGCCATCCTCGAAGTCCCAGGCATCGCCGGTGTCGATAAACACACGCAACTTATTGGCATTGCGAGCCAAAACCTCACCGGTTTGCTTCAGCACTATGGTCTTAAAGGAACCATCAGCATCAAAGGAAACTGTGTAATAATCGGTTTCGACGGTAGAAACACCATCGCTGACAGCACCGTTGCTATAAACCACAGGTGCGATCAGATTGCTGTTGCCCCGGTAGAGCAAGTAGCTTTCACCGGATTTTACGATCTTGCACACATTTTCCCCACGCAGATTGATCAGCTTGCTGCCGGGAGTTGCCTCATAGGAAGCACCTTCTGCAGCTGCCAATTCTTCCAGACTCTGCATCATTTGGTTATATGCAACATCGGTTTCGTCATACACACGGGCGATGGAGGAGCCGGGCAAAATATCGTGGAACTGGTACAAAAGACCTTCCTTCCACAGCTTGTCCATTGCCGGCTTATTTCCCTGCTTACCCTGGGATGCCAGCAGCATCTCCAAAGACAGCATTTTCTCTTCAAACTCCCGGTTGCTGTTTTTGTTATTAGACTGGGATGTATAGGTTGCACGGTGCTTTTCCAAGTACATTTCGCCTTGATACAAGGGCAGTTCTGCCGGGTTCAGCTTATCATAGTAGCCCTGGGCAGAACCAAATTTTACCTTGGGCAGATAAGGAATATTGGCTGTGCGGATATTGCGCTCCACAATGGTCTCGGAAGGACCGCCGCCACCGTTGCCGATGCCGTAGACGATCATCATTTTGTCCTGCGGATCGGTCTTTTTCAGGCCCTTCTTGGCATTCATCAACGCCTGCGGTCCGCCAACGGAATTATAGTTACCCTCGGGAGGCATATGCACCGTAACTTCAGAACCATCGATGCCTGCCCAACGGAAGGTGTTATAGGGGAATATGGTACGATTGGACCAGGAGATCTTGATGGTCATAAAGTTATCCTGTCCTGCCAGTTTCAAAACCTGGGGCAGACAAGCGCTGTAACCAAAGGTATCCGGCAACCAGCGCAGACGGACATAGTGACCAAATTCCTCCTGCCAGAATTTCTGGCCGTATAATTCCTGGCGAGCAAGGGACTCGCCGCAGGGGATATTGGTATCATTTTCTACCCAGCCGCCACCGACGATTTCGATGCGACCTTCTTTTTCATATTTCTTCACCTTTGCATAAAGCTTAGGATCTTGTTCTTTTACCCATTCCAGCTGCTGCGGCTGGGGAATGACAAATTGGAAATCGGGATAAATCTCCAGCAGATGGATCATATTTGCCAAGGTGCGCTTTGCCTTCCGGTAGCTTTCCCGGATGGGCCACAGCCAGGCAAGATCCAAGTGGGCGTGACCGACGGCAGTTGCCTCGATCACTTCATCGCCGGACAGGGACATCAGCTTTTGGGTAATTGCCTTTCCCTTTTCGTAGTAATCGGGGTCCCGGTAATCGATCAGATTGCGAATGGAACGCAGACCATTCAAAATTTCTTTTTTATAGGGATTTTCAAAGGTGATGCCACGGGTATAGTCCAGCAGAACGTCAAAATCCCAGAAAAGATCCCGCATCTGATTATCCCGACGGACAATAGCAGCGCTTTTCAGCTTGGAGCAGTCGCTGACATATTCACCCAACAGGCTATTGGATGCGCCGTCGATATAAAGATCGATATTGCCTTCCTCGTCGATCATTTCCCCGATGGGATAATAGCGCTTCTCTACGGAATAATCCACCACGCCAAATACCAGAGAACCGGCAGTAAAGCCTTTCAGGGCAGAACCGCTGTCATCTACCAGCAGTGCCTCGCCGTCATTCTGGAAATCCAGATACAAGTTCTCACAATTCGTGCCCTGGGGTAATTTTCCGGTCAAATGGAACCACGCACAAGCAAAATTCTTTCTTGCCCACACACCGCCGATTTCAATGGGGGTATATGTCAGGGACTTTGCCTGTTCAAACGGTACAGGCTCATCAGAGTAAGCAAAGCTCACATCCAGATCCATAATTTTTTGGAAGCACAGATCCTTGAATTTTCCTTCAAAAAACCGTCTGGTAAAAATTTCTAAATCTTCCTCGTACTTGTTCCAAGGTTCAAATTGCGGTTTGTTACTCATTGTTCGCCCCCCTTATTTTGAAATTTTACATCATTTACGGAGAAAACTGTCAGCTTTTCCATATCAATAGACTCATTGGACCGGATGATCTTCCCTTCTCCGGGCAGCAGGCTGCAGAAGTTATCAGAGAAGATCCGGCTGGTTGCGCCGCACTGCAAAAATACTTTTTTTGCAAAGGTATCGGCGGTCAGCTCCACGGTATATTCGTCAATAGATTTGACGGTGATATTTGCTTTGGGATAATCAATTTTGCTGTCGCTGCAATGCTGATAGAAGTTTTCGGACAGCAGATTGCCATCCATATCTGTCAGCTTTACATACACCAGCTTATCCGTATCTCCATCACCAAAAGGTGTGGGGATAATCAGCGCATCCAGATCGTCGGTCTTTTCCACAGTTGCGGTAAACAATTTCTGATCCAGAATATCACCGGCAAAATTCATATAACGGTACTCTACATTGTACTTCTCTGCCTTGGGTGTATCGTTGGCAATGCTGACCACCAGATTACCCTCTTTTTCTTTTGCGGTAATCAGATGGGGGGCAAAGAACTTCCGGGAATCATAATGCAGTGCCTTCAGACCGAAATAATAATCCACGGAGCTGCAGGAAAGTCCCGGCCAGCAGTCGTTAAGCTGCCAGTACATAATTCCGTTGCAGCGGAATTTACTGGTTCTCAGATGTTCCGTTGCCATTTTGATTGCATCACTCTGCACCAGATTTTGCAGGTAGATAAATTCTTCGAAGGTCTCCGGCTGGCCGTATCGTGAGTTTACATAATATTCCACAGTTTTGTTGCCGCCGGGGCGTTTTTCGTGGGCAAGCATCACTTTGGAGTCGATGGACATATCCTCTTCCAGGGCATAGGTGCGGTTGGTATCCATCATGGGGAAGGATTCCCAGCCCACCTCGGAGAGCATACGGGGATAAACCTCCTGGAAATGCTCCAGAGGCAATTTTTGATCCCGGATTCCCCAATAGTGGGTATCAAAATGATCGTGGTCGTTCTGCATACAGAACATCACCTTGGAATGGGGAGATGTATAGGCATAGAAGGTGCTGGTCAGCGTTTTCATCAGAGGAACCAGAATCTCCTGGCTCATAATGCGGTACTGCTCCATCAGATGGGGTTCGTGACCGTTGACGCCGTCTTCACACTCGTTATCACCGGCAATATAGAAAACGCTGGCGTGGTGGCGGAAGTGCTTGACTGCATCGGTCACCTCTTCCACAATGAGATTTTTGAAATGCTCGTCGTGGATATTGTAGGAGGCGCAGGCAAACATCAGATCTTGCCAGACCAAGATGCCGTTTTCATCGCAGTATTCATAAAACCATTCATCGGGATAATAGCCGCCGCCCCACACCCGGATCACATTATGGTTGAAATCCTTTACAAGCTTCAGCAGGCGGTGATTGCGGTCTTTGTCACAACGGGAAAGGATATTATCCTCCGGGATATAGTTAGAACCCTTCAAAAACACCTTTTCTCCGTTGATCCGAACACAGAAATTGGTGCCGTATTCATCGGGGGAGTTGTCGATCTCCACTTCCCGAATGCCAATGCGGTAGGCATAGCTTTGGCTTTCGCCATTATCGGCAGTCAGCTCAAAAGACAAGTCATACAAGGTGGGTTCACCGAAGCCGATGGGATACCACCGCTTGGGATTTTCCAGCAGGAAGCTGATCTTGCCATCTTCCATAAGGGGCTGCTTAGCGGTCATACAAGTGCCGTCGGCATCCAAAGACAGAGTAACAGTCATTTTACCCTGAGCGCAGCATACGGTGTGGGTCTGCACATCAATTTTCACACATCCGCCGGGCAGGAAAGTACATTCGTGACGGAAGGATTCCAAATAGCCCAGCTTGGTGGACAAAATGTAGATATCCCGATAAATACCCATATCTGCCAGATCCGGACCCCAGTCCCAACCTAACATATGGTGGGATTTACGGATCACAGGCCCGTTGGGATGGGTGACTGCATAGGTAACAAAGCTTTCTTTATTGGGATAGTTCTCAATGTAATCGTATACATTGGAAAACTCGATACGGATCTCATTTTCTTCCTTCAAAATTGCATTGTCCAGCAAGATCCGCTTGCGGGTATGCATATCAAACAGGTCTATAATATGGTTGCCATTGATAAAAAGCTTTGCAATTGTATCGATACCATCCAGAAAGAGATAATTATGCTTTTTCAGCTGCTCTTCTGTCATGGAGAATTTTCGGGTTAATGTATAGTTATCATAAAGGCACCGACGTACGGTTTCCTCATTGTCACGGTAAAACGGATCCTCGATCAGTCCATGCGCCAACAAAGTGCTAAGCACCGAACCGGGCATCATGGCTTTCAGGTTAGAATACTTGGAAGAAGATAATCTCCACTCACCATTTAATGCAATTTTCATTGTGTCCTCCTATATCAGCAGGGGGGATCATACTTTCCCCTAACTATATTGCAATGTCATCCGGGAAATCATGCTGTTTCAACCGGCAACCTACTGTGTCATTGCGTTAGCATTATCATTCTGAGGGAGCCTTGATGCGACGAAGAATCCCCTAAAATTACGCTGGTGCTTCTATTTAGGGGATCCTTCGTCGCTTTGCGCCTCAGGATGACGGGTTATTTTGCTTAGGAATTTTGCGTATTATTTGAAAATGTCGGTCAGGTTTTGGCCCTCGCCGCCCTTTTTCAAATTCCAGTACAGGGTGTATTCGTCCCATATCTGTTCCATTTCTGCAATTTCAGAATCACTGTAATTATCCTTATACAGATTGATCTTCAAATAGATATTGGACAAATATTCCTTCATAATGCGCGCTTTCAGCAGTTCATACTGCTCTGCATCCGTATCACGCAGAGGTTCAATGGCTTCCATAGCATCAAAAATGCAACGATCCATCTGATTGATAAAGGAACGCGTATAGATTTCAGAATCATACAGAACTGCGCTAACAGAACCAATACCCTGATTCTGAATCGCCGCTACATAAGCATAGCGGTCTGTAATCAAATCGAACAGCTCCTGCATGGCATCTGCGGCATCCTTATAATAATTGTCTATAAAGTCCGATGCCAGTTCGTTAAAGCTAAGCTCCGTATCCCACATCAGCCAGGAGATACAGTAAGCACGCAGCTCATCAAAGCAAATGGTATTGCCGTCGGAAACACCCTGGGACACCAAGTAGGATACCCCTGCCTCCTTCAGGTCTGTGTACATGCTTGCCAATGTGGTGTAGTTATAGAAATTGGCAAAATAGTAATGTACATTCAGATCGTAGATATAAGTAATCAGCTGATCCTTATCGCACACCGCATCCCAGCCCTGCAGATTTACATAGCTGTCTGCATTCAAAGGTGAATCAAAGGCATGGGCAAAATTTAAACGGATAGGTGCAAAGAATACACGCAATTTCTCATGGGGAATTACCCGGTCGCTGTAGGGTATGTAATTTCCATTTTCATCCGTCTTAACAGGAGCCGCTATCGTGGGCTTGTAGGCATAGATGGGATAGAGAATTTCCTTTCCGGGCATCACTTCATCCAACATTGCCTCGGTCTTTTCAATAATGCCATTGACAAAATCGATCTGCAAGCCGCAGCTTGTACCGCCCCACTCCTTCATAGCTTTCAAACAGCCATCACACTGGCAGACATATTCTGTGTCCATCTGGCCCAGCATAAAGAAGGTTGCTTCCGGGTTCATCTGAACATATTCAATCATTCTTTCTGCCATAATAGTCTGCAGCTCATCCAGACTTTCCGGATCGCCGCCGGCGGTCCAGCAAAGCTGGTTGTTGTTCATAGTTACAGTCTCCGCCGTGGGATCATAGAACCACTCGGGGTGGCTGCGGCCGTAGCTTTTACCATTTTCATCCGTATCGACGGGAGACATAAACATTGTCACCTGGGAATGCCCCGCAGTGGTGTGATCCCATTCCGGACCACGGGAGAAATTGATATATCTCAGGCGGATACCGTGCAGATCCTCAGGGAATGCATAAATATATTGCGTGGAATGCGTACGCATATCAAAATCGGCGGTTACAATGTGCTTTTCATAGCTCCACAGATTCACCGTGGAAGCTTTTGTTACGACGATTTCCGTATCGTGATAATATGCGTAGCCGATCAGATCGTGCATCAAATCATAAACACCATACAGCACACCGTAGCCGGTGTAATCGTCGCTGGAAACAATATAAATATTATCGTCCTTGGAGCCTATAAAATAGGAGGAGAAGGTTCCGTCCAGCGCGCTGATGTCCTCCCCGGAAAAGGCACTGTTAAACTGCTGGGTATTGCCCAGAGAAATATACTTTTTCCCTGCAGGGACATTACCCTCAGACACGGTCTCCACCTTGCAGCCTGTAGCACGCTCCACATTGTCTGTAAGCTCCTGGGCGGCAAAGCTTTCCATTTCCATAGGATTTTCCGGCAACACCAGTACATACTCGGAAGTACCATTGCTAACGAAGAACTTATTGTCCAGTTTTTTACCGTAGCTGCCATCGGTGTTCTTATTGCCGCAGGCGCAAAGCAGGCAGCTTGCCAGCGTAATAACTGCCAGCGCAAAAGAAAGTTTTCTTTTCATAGCTTGCCTCCTTATTTCACAGTAAATGTCAGCTCTTGGACCGTTTTGTTGAACTGGTCGTCATAAGCTACATAACGAAGGGTATAGGTACCGGTCTGCTCCGTTCTAAAGGAGCTGTTGTCTACACGGAAAGTTGCATTATACAGGCCAGTATCCGTCAGAGCGTATGTAATCTCGCCATTTGCATCATGGGTCAGAAGACGCACTTCACAGTTGGGCAGAATTGCGATCACATCAACATAGCAGTTTTCCAGATTATCGCTTGCAGTGTAGCCGGGGAATGCAACAGCATCTCCAAGGGAATACTCTGTTTTTTCCATGGCATTGACATTCAGTTCAGGAGCAATGTCATCATTAACAAATACCATCTTGTTTGTCTTTACGGAATTGCCGCAGGCATCCTTAGCCGTATACACGATCTTATATCTGCCATACTGGGAAATGGTAAAGCTTTCCATAGCAGTGGTGCCGTCCGGCAGCTCCACGCTAACAGAACGCTCTGTTACATCGCTGTAAATATCATAGGCTTCAAAACTGGGGATATTGAAGGTATCGCCCATGTACTGGGTGGTGTTCAGTCCGGAGGTCAGTACGATCACAGGCTCGATAAGGTCTGCGTCGTTACTGTTTTTATGACCCAATGACTGATTGCCTAAACGGTTCACAGCCAGTGTGCTGCTGCCGGTTACGTCCTCAAATCCCAAGGTCAGGTATACACCGCCGGCAAAACCCGTAAAAGCTTCGCCCTTGTCATTTTTTTCGCAGCTAAACAATTGGGTGTCTCCATTGTACACAGCCTTATTCAAATTCTTATAGCGAAGCTGCATGGGATTTCCCAGCTCTTTAAGCTTTATGCTTTCTCCATTTGCCTGAACAGTCAATGCATTGGGATCAATCCGGATGGTAACACTGTTGCTGCCATCGTTTGCATCGGTGAGCTTAACAGTCAGGGTTTTATAATTGACTGTCCCTTCTCCAAACAACATATTGATACCAAAATTTTCACTGTTGAGTTTTTGGATAAATGCCGTCTGTGCATCCTTTGCACAGGAAAGAGAAATATCGTTCTGATTTTCCTGAACAGATATATCACCATAGAAATATGCGCAATGGTCACTTGCGCCCTTGGTGTCGATCACAGGCAGCGTGTAGCTGCCAATGGTGTCGCCATCAGCAGTGGTATATGTCAGCACCACAGATTCCCCTTCTGCTTTGAAAGGGGCGGTGTATGGCTGACCGTTGACAGTGATATTTACCTGCTCACCATCAACCGTGCCTGGCAGCGTATAGGTATGTCCTTGAATCAGTGCCGCAGGCAGGCTCACAGCCTCCGCCAGCGTTGCCGCTTCTTTACCGGCACTAACGGAAAAAACCAGTGCCAGCACCAACAGGCAGGCGAGCGCCAATGATAACCGTTTTTTCATATCAACCTTTGATACCTCCTATGGAAACAGAAACTCTTAAGCGTTTGTTAAATGCAATAACCGCCACCAGAACCGGCAGAGTCATTAAAAAGGTCCCTGACATTTGCAAGGGTGTGCTGCTGTTAAAGGCTGCATTGCGGCTTGTGTTAACAAACTGGTACACGGCATAAGCCGCTACAGGATAATCCTTCAGATACAGCATGGGGATCTGATAATCATTCCAATAGGTAATGAACATAATCACAAAGACGGTCACAATGATGTTCATTGCCTGGGGAACGATGATCCTGAGCATAATGTGTAGGTTGGAGGCGCCGTCGATTTTTGCCGCCTCAGAATATTCCTTTGAAACACCCCGGAAGGTGGCATGGAACACCAGAAAATATACACTTAGAAAATTAAAGCGCAGGATAGGGATGCTCAACCAAGAACCGTAGATTCCCAAATTCTGCAGCATTTGGATCTCAGAAGGCATACTACCCACGATAGGAAGGCTCATTGCCACGATTACAAATGCATAGACGATTTTGGAGAACTTAAAATCAAATCTGGCCGTCAAATAGCTCGCCACTGTAGAGCATACGGTAAACGCCAATGCGCTAAACAGCGCATACTTAATGGAGTTAATATACAGGCCCAGCATATTGTAGCCGATGGAAGTAGTCTCCGATACCACCACAATATTGGGGATCGCATCCAAAAAGTTTTGCATCGTGAAGCGCATGGGGGCGGCATTGCCTTCCTGATAGAACACATAGTAGCTTTCCGGGTCGGTAAAGGATACCAGCACTGTCCACAAAATAGGGGCAAACAGTCCAATCACATATACGCCCAGCGCAATGCCTATGATGACACTCAGAGCATCCATACGTTTTCTTTTATGGGACTGTAATCTCATATCACTTATCCCCCCTGTCAAACAGTTTTCTTGCACCGAATGCCAGCGGAATGACGATCAGGGTGCACAACAGGCCCAAAAATGCCGCATAGCAAAATCCTGTTTTTCCTGTGAAATCCCGATACACTTGTTTATAAAGATAGTAACCAATGGTACTTTCCGCAAAAGTGGCATCCATGCCCAAAAAGCTGACCAGATTGTTCTGATTGGTGAAGATAGATGCAACACCAATAATCAAAAATGTACTGACTGTAGAGGAGATATTGGGGAATATGATGCGGAAAAACTCCTGCACGGAATTTGCGCCATCAATTCTGCCTGCTTCCAGCATAGCCGGATCTACTCGGTCCATAGCGCCGGTATACACCAGAACCTGCGGGCCAAAGCTGACCCAAACCGTAAACAGCGTAATCAGATTGATACGACCGCCACTGGAACCTGCGTTGAAGATATCGCCAATGGTGGTCTCGCACAAATAATTCACATAGGCGGGAATACCCACACCTACAAACTTTTTGTACATGACCGCCAGCAAAATCCCCGGCAGGACAGAGGGCAGAAACAGCACAAATTTAAAAAAGTTACTCATGGGATTTCTGCGGTATATGTAGTACGCAAAAATCAGCGAAAGAACCGTACCGGACAAACTGGTGCACACCCACACGATCAAGGAATTGCTGATCATACGCCAGAATCCTTCATTGGCAATATCGATCTTGAACAGTGTCAGATTGCGCCCTACATCCCATATAAATTTGTTGTTTTTTACATCATATCTCTGGAATGCCATGCATATAGACTGCACATTAACGCCAAAATAGAAGATCAACAGCTGCACGATGGGCAAAATCATCAAAAGCGTGTAAAAAATTCTGTCCGCACGGTCCCTATGCCGTTTTCTTATGGCACGGGGTGCGCCGTTTCTCTGCATTGCTTGATTCATAAAAACAACTTCTTTCCCTATCGAAGCTTAGAGGGCTTCCCATCTCTTAAAGAAGAACGCATACTGACCGTTAAAATACTTCTCGGAAGATGTATTGGATTCATCTTTAAAGTACAGCCACGGATTCTTAAACTCATAGCCGTTGATATTGGTCTGCCATGCCCAGCCAAAGTGTGCAAACAGGACGTTGTTATTTACAACCTCCTCCACAGTGGAAACAGGATAGATTACATCGCTGTTTTCCTTCAGTTCCAGGATGGACTTGGCATAGGTGGTCAGCTTTGCCTGATCTGCTTCGGCAATCTCATAATTGAGCGCTCTGGTCATATTCACCTCACCGGTGAATGCGGACATGTTGGCATCGGTATGCAGGAACTTCATAAATTCCTTGGCAAGGGACAAATTATCACAATTGCTTGCAACAAAACCGTAGGAGTTACTCATAGCCAGCCATGTGGGCTTCTGACCGATCTTATCGGCAGTTGCATGGGGCATAGGCATAACTGCGTAGTTATGACGGTCGTAACCGGCATTGTCCAACTCAGTGAAAGCAGCCTTTGCCTCATTCTCCCACCAGGAACCCTCAGCGATCATTGCAATGGGGCTGTCGTTGGCAATACCGCCTCTGACAAAGCTCTTCTGCGCATTGGTGTGGGTATCAATGATTTTATAGTTGGCATCGCTGGACAGCAGAACATCTTCCACAAACTGCAGCACTTCGTATCTGCCTGCCTGCTGCTGGAGCATATAGCCATTTTCAATGGTGATCTCTGTGTCGCCCAGCTTGGTGACAGTACCGTCCTCAGCAACAGAGATCAGATCGGTAGCAGTGCCTTCAAAATTAAAGTTGAGCATCATCTGCTCATAGCCTTCATAGTCTGCCCAGTACTCATACAGCAGGTTTGCCATATAATCCTGTGCATTGCCTGCGGTTACAAAGGGCGTTACACCGGCATCCACAATGCGGGCAATAAGCTTTGCAAAGTCATCATAGGTAGTAGGCAAACCGTCGTCGCTGGTACCGGCTTCACCATCAGGACCATCAGACAGGTTGCCGTCTTTTTTACACCAGCCGCCATCTGCAGACATATAAAATGCCTTGGCATCCCACAGATCCATATCGTATGCAAAGCTGTAGTAGCTCTCATAGAAGGGAATGGCATAGTACTTGCCGTCAATATCGGTCAGAAATGCATCCAGGGAAGGATCCAGCTTCTGCGCAATCGTACCTTCCTCGCCGTAAGCGGTCAAGGGTGCTGTGACTACATCGGTAATATCAGCAAGCTGATCATTGTTGATCATGGCATAGTAGTCAACTGCTTCAACGAAATAGATATCGTGTGTCAGCGGGGTAAATGCCATGGAAGAGCCGTCAAAGCTGCGGCTTGCAACGATGGTGACATCTACACCGGTCTTGCCCTCTTCAAAATTTGTGGCATCCTTATACAACTCTTCAAATGCAACAGCGGCATCTTCCAGCCACTTACTGCCCAAACCGCCGTCCCATGTAGCAACGGTAATCTGTGCCTTGCTGGGATCAGCGTTGGCAGGGTTATTGCCTGCATTGCCGCTCTGAGGTACGGTACCAAGCGTACCGCAACCAGCAAATACGCCCAGCACAACTGCCAGCACAAGCATCAGTGCCATAATTTTTTTACTCATATATATCCTCCCTAAATGGTTTCATCTGGATGTCAATGCCGAAGTCTATTATAGACTTCGGCACAGACGGACATAACAAAATTAGTTTAAAGTAGGATCGCTGGTATGGAACTTCACCATATCACCGGCAAAGGTCATATAAACAGGTCCAATATGAACAGTGTAGCCATTATCATCGTTGTAGAAATCGCCGTCCACAATGATCATATCGCCATTAACGACAGGGAAGTACTCAGAAATCATCCACTCTTCCAAGCGCAG
Organism: Faecousia sp.; assembly: GCA_045646805.1. Lineage (GTDB taxonomy): Bacteria > Bacillota > Clostridia > Oscillospirales > Oscillospiraceae > Faecousia. The sequence continues at coordinate 11,558 of JAZRLK010000013.1, read as the reverse complement.
ATAGTAAGCGGTCTTATCAGTCTTGTTCAAGAAATCAACAAAAGGATCGCCCAGTTCGATAGTCTCGCCGTTGCGGACCAGCTTGATGCAGTCAGCGGAAACAGGACGATAGTACACATAATCATCACCGTCGTTATAGGGCAGATCGTTGGCAAAAGCATTGAAGAACACGCCATGACTGCCATTGCCCCAGGCATCCTGGTTCCAGCCGTTTTCGTGCTTGCTGAGCTTCTCAATGACAACATACTTCTCATCGGGCTCGGTGGGATCTTCGGGAGTTGTATCAGTGGGATTGGGGTCGGTGGGATTGTTTTCCACATTAGCAGGGGTTTCCTGAGGAGCTTCGTTTGCATCCTGATTGCCGCAAGCAGCAAACAGGGAAGCCACCATCAAAAGTGCGAGGGTCAGTGCTAAGATTTTTTTCATTTTTTGTTTCCTCCTAAAAAATATTGACAAATTAATTTATTAACAGATACAAAGTATCCATAACACAGGACTCATTATACACTATACAGCCATGAAAATAAAGCAGTAGCTTTCGCAAACTGGTACCCTGGTACCGTTATTTTGCGTTTTTCCTCTTTTTTACCACGCATTATACAAAATTACTATTGACAATATAATTCCATCTGTCAAAAAAGTCCATAGGAAATCATTGGAAACTGGTACCGTGGTACTTTTTATCTTGAACTTTTGGATTTTTTGTGCTATAGTGACCCCAGAAAGGAGATTTGCCTATGGACTCTACGATTTACCGCAAAATTGAAAGCCATTTGATGGAGATCATTCAGCAAAATGCGAACCTACCCAATTATAAGCTCCCCAGCGAACGCATGCTGTCTGTCACCTTCGGTGCCAGCCGCAAGCCCGTTCGCAACGCTTATGAAAACCTGATTAAAAAGGGTTATGTGGAAAACATTCACGGCAAAGGCTATTTCATCGGCCAAAAGGCAAAGGAGGATGCTCTGATCCCCTCCTCCTGGAACAGCCCCAAGATCTCCTTGATCACGCCATCCATCGTTACCCAATACAGCCACGATATTCTATCCGGTGCCAGTGATTTTTGCAACAGCCACCAACTGGAATTTGCTATTCACATCACCGATGACAAAATTGCCAAAGAAACCCATTTGCTGCGCACTGTCCCCCTCTCCGACACTAAGGGCATCATCCTCTTCCCAGTAGATAACGACAACACCTACAGCACAGAGCTTTCCAAGCTGTCCATCCGGAAATACCCCCTGGTTCTGGTGGACCGGATGCTTTCCAATGTCCACGCCTCCTTTATCTCCTCGGAGAACCACCAGGCAATGATCGACGCTGTTGGCTTCTTGCGCAAAAAGGGCTTTGAGCATTTGGTGTATATGACCCCCCCATCCACCCTGGCATCCACCATTGACGCCCGTATCAACGGTTTTACCCACGGCTTGCTCCGGCACTACAAGGTGGCAAAACCCCAAAACATTCAGGTTTTGGAAGGAGCTTTTCTGCACATGAAGGAAAGAGCCGTCAAATATTTGAAAGACTACCCGGAAACAGAGGTTGTTGTAGTTTCCGGCGCAATGCGTCTGCCTGTTTTGGCTGCCGCTGATGAACTGGGTATTTCCATTCCCGGCAAGCTGCGGCTGATGATCATCGACGACGAGCTTTCCCCCGCCGAACACCAATCTCTCAAACCCTACATTCTAAAGCAAGACGGCTATCAGATCGGCTATCTGGCCGCCCAAGCTTTGTACAACCAAATCTACGGCGATCTGCGGACTGTTATCAAAAAGCTGCCGGTTTCCATTGTGGACACCAACGAATGAATATGATTGAATTTGAAAATTTTTCTTGTTTTTATAAAAACAAAAAAGAATACATCACCGCCCTGGATCAGGTCAGTTTTGCCATTGAGCAAGGAGAGCTTTTTGTAATTTTAGGCCCTTCCGGCTGCGGTAAAACCACCCTGCTTCGGTGCATATTGGGGTTATGCGACTATATTTCCGGCGAACTGACCATCGACGGGATTTCCGTTGACAACCTTCGCCTGAAGGACAGCAATATCGGCTTTGTGCGGCAGTCGCCAGATCTTTACCCCCATTTGACCATTTACGAAAACATCGCCTTTCCCCTGCGGATGATCCGCACGCCGCAAGACGAAGTGGATCGCCGGGTTAAAGAAATTGCCGCCCTTCTGGGCGTGGATTTTCTGCTCACCCGAAAACCCAAACAGCTTTCCGGCGGTCAGCTGCAGCGAATTTCCCTCGCCCGGGCTTTGATTAAAAATCCGGTTATGCTTCTGCTGGATGAGCCCTTCTCCGGGATCGATCCCTCCCTTCGGGGTGAGCTGCGGCAGTTGATTCGCAAGGTTCACGAAATTTACGGCTGCACTATGGTTTTCGTTACCCACGATATCCAGGATGCCTACAGCCTGGCAGACAGGATCTTACTGCTCGATGCAGGCAAAATTCAGGCAATCGGAACACCAAAAGAACTGATACAGAAAGGTTATCTGGAATGAAACAGAACATTCTGGGAGAATCTCCCACAGCATGCCGCAAAAGGCTGATCCGAAAAGTCATCCTCTGTGCCGCGGCTGCTCTTTTTACTGTTACTGTGAATCTTCTGCTCACTGCCCTGCGGACGCCGGAAAATCACAATTTATTTTTATTTTTCAATATCCTTTCTGATATCGGATTGGGCTGGTTTTTGCTGTTTTTTATCTCCACCCGGATCATTCCCCCATATCGGCTTTACCGGCTGACGCAGCGAGAATCTGCCAAAATTTCCGCAACCGTGGCGCAGATCGCACCGGAAACCGTTCGCTATATGAATTTGGATTGCCGGAAGATCACCGCTGACGGGCATATTTTCTTTCTGCCTGAGGATACCGTAAAACTCCAAATCGGACGGCTCTACACCTTCCGTCTGGTAAGCAACACCGTTGTGGAGGTGGATGAATGAAAAACCATCTGCAATTTCACTGGTGGAAGTACCTTGCCCTGGCGTTGCTTCCAATCCTGCTTTGGACCGGCGTTTTCCAAATTTTGGCGCAGCCGAAGGCCCACCAGCGGGTAAATGTGCTGTACATCGGCAGCCAGCTGGACACAATACGCCTGCAGCGGGAGCTAAAAACCGCACTGCCGGAGCTGACACAGCAGCAGATCCTATCGGTTGCTGTAAATTCAGAGGCCATTCCAAAGGAGCAGTACTTCAACACCCTAACCGCTCGGTGCTTTGATTACGATCTAATCATCATAGAAGAAGACTGTATGCGGGAGAATATCGGCCAGGCCATATTCGTTCGGCTGCTGCCGGAGCTGACCGAACAACTGCCCTATGCCCTGCCCTACGAAGAAACGGCTGAAGACGCCTTGCTGACCTTCGGCTATATCCTCTATGACGGCCAAAGGGAAAACCTTTTTTCCGGCTTCTATTCCGGAAACCAAAAATGCTACGCCTTTATCAGCCCGGAATCGGTGAATTTTGATACCCTTAACGAAAAAGGCAGCGCCGGTGACGACGCTGCGCTGAAGGCTTTGCGATATTTGATGGAGAAACCCCAATGAAGAAACAAAAATTTGCCAAGCAGGACTATACCAGAAGTATGCTGCCCCAAACCCGGAAGGCCATCTTTTTCGACGTAGTGCAGCTGCAGTGGAAAAACCTTGTCCTGCTGGGCCTGATCCTGCTGCTGTTCTATGTACCGGTGGTTTTGGTCACCATGCTGCGGGATCTGATGCAGGCTGATATTTATCTTTCTATGCAAAATAGCGGTGATGCTGCCCAGCTCACAGCGCACAACAGCATCGTTTATCTGCAGCTGTTTCACGGCATTTTGCTCATTCCTCTGATGGCCGTATTTTCCGTGGTCCTTTCCGGTGTGCTTCGGGTCATCCGCCAGTACGCCTGGGAGGAAAATGTCCATATGACCACCGATCTTGGCAGGGGCATCCGGGATAATTACCGGCACACCGCCGCCATCACCACCCTGGGGGCTGTGATCTATGTGCTGTGCTTGATGGTCTATCACAGCACTTCAGCCTACCAAAATGCCATATTTTCCCTGTTTTCCCTGCTGCCGGTGGGAATCTCCGTGCTGGTGGTACTACCCATTTTCGCCATCGCCCTGGCAATGGTCCCCGTTTACACAAATTCCCTTTGGGCCACCATAAAAAACGCCTTTTATGTCTATTGCCGCTCCCTTTTGAAGGTACTTTTGGCACTCATCTGCTCCCTGCTGCCCTGGGCAGCGGCCTTCATTCCCAACTTCTACTGCCACATTTTCGGCGGTCTGGCCGGTGCTCTGCTCACACCCTTTTGCCTGCTGGCCTGGACCCTATTTTGCTACAACCAGTTTGACAAACACATCAACCCCGATGTCTCCCCCCAGCTTGTAGGTAAAGGCGTCGTACAAAATACAGAAGGCGGCAACAATGCTGAAGGGCATGCAAGATGATACGCAGTCCGGTATACTAAACGCAGCGATATGGGCTGTTTTTATAACTTTCTATTTGGTGTTGGTCACCTCATCCGGCCAGCTGGCCACCATTTCCAGGGCTGCCATAATCTTGACAGGCGTAATGGACTGTGCGGTATTTTTCCCAATAGTCAATGGTGGAGGCCCTGTCCTGACTACAGTGGCATCTGCTACAGTTTTTAGAGAAAAGCTAAGCTTTAAGTAGTGGACAGGATTGATTGTCGGTATTATCTCCGTCATATTTTTGGCAAATCCGTACGTATAAGAAAAACTATTATAATTCAACTTAGTTGGATTTAAGGAGACAAGATAATGGATAAATATGATATTTTTATACAAGCAGGGCAATCTAATGCAGATGGAAGCGGCATAGGTCCTGTTACAGAAGAATATATTCCGGACGAACGCATCTGCTATTTGGAAGCACCTAAGACGGTAATTATCACCGACGTAGGACTGGATATTCAGTTTCACAATGTGCCGTTTCAGCTGAAGATTGGCGTAGAGCACGGCACAGCAGAAGAACCCATTGGCGACTTTTCACTGACCTTTTCAAAAGCGTATATTGACGCAGGATTACTTGCGCCAAATCGAAAAATTCTGATAATCCGCGCAGCAGTTGGCGGTACCGGATTCCAGAAAAAGCATTGGGGAATAGGGGATATTCTCTATCTGAAAATGCTGGAAATGATAGATTATGCCCTGTCCCTAAATCCGGAAAATCAAATCAAAGGTGTACTATGGCACCAGGGAGAGCACGATGCCTTTGAGTGCAATACGGGAGATAATTACCGTCAGCAACTTACAGCATTGATTAATAGTGTCAGGAAACGCTATAATTGCTCTGATTTGCCATTAATCTGCGGAAGCTTTGTTTCGGAATGGAAAGATAAAAATGAAGCGCTTTGCCAACCGATATTGCAGGCGTTGCAACAGGTAGCTTCTGAAATGCATGGCAAATATGTAGAAGCTGGTGATCTGCTTTCTAATAACGAAATGACCGGCAACGGCGATGACATCCACTTCTGTCGGGAATCCCTGCATATTTTAGGATACAGATATTTTGAAGCGTATTTACAAATACAAAAGATTGCGAAATAATTGTCAATCAGGGATTAGAGCAGCACAAGCTCATTGACATAAAGTATAGATCAGGAGGCAAAAATGCACAACTACCCCTTTGGGTTTGCCCCAGTCATGTTGGAACGGGAAACAAAATAGAATCCATATTTTTCTTTAAATCCTCTAATGCTACAGATAGCTCGATAAAGCACAATTTGTTTTCGCACCTTAAATAACTACCGTCTCCACGGTTGTAAAAGATGTATACATCTCTAATCTGTACGCCTCCCTGATGGATGCCGACAATGATCAAAAGCTTGTAGCAGAACAGCCCCTTGCTATTCTGGACCTACTGCGCAGCCTTGTAAACATCCTGTTTGTTTTTGTGTTTGCGGTGGCGTTTTCCTGTGTTTTGCGAATCGTATGTCAGTATGCCTGGGAGGAAAATGTCCATCTGACCACAGATTTTGCCAAGGGTATCCCGGATAACTGCCGGCAGACCGCTGCCATTTGCTGCCTTTTACCCTGGGTCCCGGCTTTGATTCCCAATTTCTACTGCCACATTCTCGGCGGTCTTTTGGACATTGTTCTGACACCCTTTATTCTGCTGGGCTGGACCTTATTCTGCTACAACCGATTTGACGCCCACATCAATCCCCAGGTTTGCCCGGAATTGATCGGCAAAGGTACCTTCTCGGCAGACAAGAATAATATTAAGTGATCAAAAAGTGTCATCCTTGCTCAGTAAGCACAGGATGACACTTTTTATATATCTATGGCTGAAGTTATATGTCAGAGCAATCTGCACCTTATAGCAGATGCCAGCTTAATATAGCTTTTGAAAAAGTCAGAGAAAAGTCTCCAACAAGATCTTCTACCGTGCCGTGTTCTGATGCCACAGTCAAAGCAAAAGGTACATTGTGAAAGTGAACATCCAGACCGCTATCCGTTACTATCACCGTCTTAGGCGCTTCCAAATAGCAAATGCGTTCATCCGGTCTGTATTCCGCCGTCACAGAGCCACCGCCAGTACCTTCTGCATTGGACTGACCTGCTTGTATAAAAATGTCGTATTTTCCATGTCCCAATCTTCTTTATGCTACAAGAATAACAATAACAACTTAAGCGCTTTTCATCTTCCGATACAGATTCCAAACTATTGTAAAGGCCTTGATTCTTCATAAGGAGGTTCTTTATGGCGTTATCAAATTTGCTCAATCAATATCCACCGGTTCTGTCTGTAAAGCAGCTGCAGCCAATCAGAGGCAGTAAAGGACAGTATCAAATGGTTCCTACCAAAAACAGCAAAAGCGATGGGTTCGGAATTACTCAGTCTTGCGGTGACGGTAAAGGTGTCGCCGGTGTAGAGGGTGGTTTTGGAGGCACTCAGGGATACGCTTCCGCTGGCGGCAAATACGGGCATAGCCAGGGCCATCAGCAGGCAGAAAATACTGATAATCTTTTTTATAATAATGACCTCTTTTTCGTTTTTTTAGGCATCTCGTCCCCCTCGTTTTGAGGAGGGGTTTCGGGACGGGAGACCCGTCCCCTACGATGGAATATATACCGTGTAGGGACAGGCCTCCCGGACTGTCCGAAAAGAAATTTGACCTCAATGGGCAAATTTCTTTCATTGTGTAGGACCGTCGAGGACGCCGGTCCCTACATTCTTCACAAAACTGTCAATTACTGCAGGGGGAATGTTTCGGGCATGGAAACGTGCAAAAGCAGCTGGATCACATCGTCACGGGTCACAAGACCGTCACCATTGTAATCTGCGGGGATGGTAATGGGGAATGCTTCCGGCATAGAAACGTGCAAAAGCAGCGCCACCACATCATCCCGATTCACTTCGCCATTGCCGTCAATATCGCCGGGGATATATACCATCTCAAATACCGCAGTATAAACCGCATTGGCGTAGCAAGCTGTAACCGTTTTATCCCAATCGCTAAATACATAATTCTGACCCATATTTGCAGGCACATCCGGTACAGGTGCATTTACGACATCACCATAATGAAGCTGATATTGCTTAATTACCGTTCCATCTGCATATTGGAAGGTTATGGTGTAATTGATATAGTTCTTCTGATACACGGCGGTATATGTTGCATCGCCTGCACAGTTTACTACTGTCTTATCCCATCCTGTGAAGGCATAGGTATAAGTCTTATCCGATGTTTTAGTGGGATTAGCAGGAGCTGTGACCCTGTCGCCATAGTGGTAAGTCTTGGTGGACAGAACTGTACCATCCCAGTTCTTAAACACAACCGTGTAATTAATATAATTGGATGTATAAGTCGCAGTGTACATTGCATTACCGGCACAATTCACAACAGCCTTGTCCCAGCCGACGAAGGCGTAGGTGTAAGTATTGTCCGCTGCCTTGGTAGGATCTGCAGGAATGGTTACCTTGTCACCATAGTGATAGGTCTTGGTGCTAAGTACAGTACCATCCCAGTTCTTAAAGACTATGGTATAGTCGATGTAGGTGGGAGTGTAGGTCGCAGTATAAACCGCATTGCCTGCACAGTTCGCTACTTCCTTATCCCAACCTGTGAAGGTGTATGTATAAGTGCCATTATCCGGACGGGTGGGGTTCGCGGGAATCGCAATAGTGTCACCATAATGATAGGTCTTGGTGCTAAGTACAGTACCATCCCAGTTCTTAAAGACAATAGTATAAACAGGTTCCTCGTCAGTTCTTACCGTCAGGACTGCGCTCACTTCACTAACCAACGCTGTGGCGGACGCTTTCACTCTTTGATAGAAGGTATAAGTCGTATCTGCCGAAAGACCCGCAAACACATTACTGCTCTGCCAAACTGTTCCGTCCTTTGAATATTCAAATCCGTTGGATTGGACCAAAGTTACACTGTAATATGTTTTGTTTTCAACAACAGGTTTCCCGGGGGTTTTACTGTATTTACAAATATCGCAGGTGTGATTGTCATTCAGCGTATACCTATGGCCCGTTGCAGAAACGCGGTTGTCCGCGAAATTCTCACCGCAGGCGGTGCAGGTGTGGGTGGTGTAGCCCTCCCCGGTGCAGGTGGGCGGGGTGACCACTACATCATAGCTGTGGCCCGTCGTCGCGATGCTACGGGTTTCGGTCCCCTTACAGGTTTTACAGGTACGCTGTTCCTCTCCCTGCGCCGTGCAGGTGGGCGGGGTTTTCTGCACCCAATCTCCGTAACTGTGCCCTAAGGTCGCCACATAGGTATCTTTGTAGCTGTAGCCACACAGCGCGCAGGTGTGAGTGGTGTAGCCCCTGGCTGTGCAGGTGGGCTTGGTCACCTTGGAAGTGAAATAGTCGCCTTTGCCGCCGTCTACGCCGTTTTCCCAGATTTTCAGATCGAAAGATGTAGGTTCAAAAGTATAGTATCTATTGCCGATATAGTCAATGACAAAATCCATACCGGTGAGGCCATCAGAATCTGCGGTTTTCAGCACATAGCTGGAATTTTCTTTAACATAGCGATCATTCATTGGTGTAGGCTCCAGCACAGTTTCCTGTGTGGTGTTATTATAAACGGTCAGATAAATTGTATTTGAGCCATCTTTTTCCAGAACATTTTCCAATCTCACGCTATAACTGTCGCCAGCCTTATACTGAAATTCGCGGTTCAAAGGGACACCGTAATAATCGGTATGTTCCGTTCCATCCGACAGCCGCTTCATGATTGGAATAAACAGATATTGCATCCTGTTCTCATAGTAGAAATAGGGGTTTACTGTATTCTGAACATTTGAACCCGACAGGATAAGCGTATCAGGATCAGATGTCATATACTCCATCACCCATGGGCGGTCATGCCGCAAGTGAATTGCCTGATTTATATGATAAAACGTACGATATGTATTATCTGTGGCATAAAGATTACGATAAGAGAATTTCTGAACACTGTTTTGATCAAACCCATTGGAAGCATCGGCCGTGAGCTGTTGCTTGCTTGCATCATATACCCAATGATAACTGTTGCTTTGGTGCGTGCAAAGATTGGGTACGGTAACCTGAAATTTTGCTGTCGCCGTCCAATCAAATCCCCGAAACAGGAAAGAACCTATTAGGGAAGCAATCTCTTCCGGCACAGAACTGCTGTTTGAGTTAAAATCAAACCGATCCTCAAAATTAACGGTTACATTATATGTTATGTTGTCCGCAGTAACTGTTCCACGGGTAAAGTACATATGAATCTCCATGGAACCCGATATCCACATAAGGGACTTGTCGTATGCATTGAGAGGACCGGTATACAGACACGCATCGGCATTATATAAGCGTCTATCCTTATTGAAAGAATCATCCGGATAAATGCATGTGTAGTAAATCGGAAGTTTCGTATCATAGTTACAGCCCGCATCGTTAACGGCTGATGACAGGCCATTGTGTTGCATAACCGAAATACCCATAATACAACCGCGGGTCAAAGTGGTTAATCCCATTTCAGAGTTCATCAATGCAGCAGTAAGGCCATGATTCCCGCTCAGTTTGAGATGTTTTCCACGGCCGGTAATACCGTGCATAGCCAGCTCCCATGCGGCATCACCATCCGCACCGGAATAATTCAGGGATTTGGCATAACTGCGAATCTGCTGTTCAATATTCTTCTGTGCCGCATTAAGGGTGGGATAAATTGTACCCTCACCATAGGCAGAGCTATTTGCTGCGCGCTCGGCAGTATTCTTCGGTACGAGTTCTTCTGCCTCCGTGGGCGCAAAGGTTTCCGCCACGACCGCAGTTGCAGGCACATTGCTTATCAGCAGCACCAATGACAGCAGCAGTCCCATTATTCGTTTTGTCAGATTTCTATTCATAGCTGTACCTCCTGTTTCGTACAGGCATATTTTAACAAACGTATCATACCGCCAAAGGCAGGAATTTGCAACCAAATTTCCCCATTACGGGCAACAAACCGCTGGAAGCATTGCGCTGTCGGCGGTCGCTTATCGCTATATTATTTGCTAGAAGCCAAATCTTCTCTAATAATCAAAGCTATTTACTCGAAATAGCAATTGCCCATATAAAACAACACCAACCCTGATCCGGCGTTGGTGTCAAAATTGGTGTCAAATAAAATATGGTATGTTCTATTTCACTATAAAAGTCATAAAAGCAAAGAAAACCACGGCAAAAGCCGTGGTTTTTATGGTAGGTTGTCCCGGTTTGCGGTGCCCGGTGTGCGCCTTGCCGACAGTACGGCTGCGTTGCACACCGACCGCTGCACTGCGCGCCCCTACCTGCATCCGCCACCGGCGGCGGTCGGGTCGCTTACCCAACGAGCTACGCTCGCCGGTCTCATAATCTGGGAGATAGATCAATGCTTGCTTTGCAAGCCATAGAAAAAAAAAAAAAAGCCATCCCGATTGGGATGACTTTTTCTTTTCTGGTTGCGGAGGCAGGACTCGAACCTACGACCTCCGGGTTATGAGAGAGGGACTTTCCGAAAAATGCCGTTTTGTATCGTTGCGTATTTCGCTTTTTCTCTATGTTTTTCGTGTGCTTTCGTTACATATCTATCGTTTTAATTTGGGGTCATTTCGTACCATGTGACCCAAAAGTGACCCAAAAAAATCCGCCACACTCCAATACAGAGCCGTGGCGGATGTTCCTATTCTTTTCAAGCCATCACATAGCCGGTGGCGGTCTTAACCAAACCATAGCTTTCTGCTATGCTCTCCGGGCTTTCTCCCGCCACACAGCGGGTCAGCATATCCATCATAACCTCCCGGGCTTTGGCGGGATCGTCAGCCTCTCGGAGAATGCGGATCAATTCAATTTCGTATTGCGTCATGCTACTACCTCCTTTGCTTGGCTGCCGCTTGCTCGTTTTGCCCGTTCTTCTCTCATGCCTTGTACTCTGCCAGTGTCATACACAAAGGATAAAATGCTCACCAGATCCCAGAGATCAAGCATATCCCACAAAGGTGCATTGCGTACTTCTTTTTGTTGCCTGTACATATCGTACAAGGCCTTTGCTCTGTCCATTTCCTCCGTGCTTGCATACTCAAAAAGGGCAATTGCCTCCTC
>JAZRLK010000012.1:0-47099 GCA_045646805.1 Faecousia sp. | reverse complement strand
GTACTTTCTGTAGAACAATGAGGTTTCTGCCCGTACCTGCCATTCCATAGTACCGTCTCCGATATCATAGACAGCATATTTCTTTCCGTATGCCAGCAGCATACCGGCAAAGCGGGTGGTGGACAAGATCCCAGGCGCAATTTCACGCCAGCAGGCAGAGGGTATAAACTGGGGCTCGTCCATATCGTACCTTTCTCCCGAGATCTCAACTCCTACTTTCTCCAGCAGAGCTGCCACTCTTGATACTTGCAAGATCCTCTTTTGGTTTTGCTTTCCGCCGCCTATTGAAATCAGCGGTTCCTCATCCGGAAATAGTTCTTTTCCCTTTTTCAAGATGGATACAACACCGTCTTTATCTTTGATGATGTATTTGTGTTTGGTTAGTGGCCGGAATACATAAGACAGTGCCACTTTATCGCCTGTGTTTTCAGTATCCAACACCTGCAAGCAGCTTTCATAATCTAAAATATGAAAGCGAATCAGATGTCGAATTAGCATTTCTTGATTATGCTTCAATAATAATTCCTCCTCAGGGCGCATCTTAAAACTAATTTTTAGTTGGGTGCTATAAGATTTTGCCACAAATCAAAGTTCAGAAAACGCAGGAATACTTTGTGTATTTCAAGTTTTTTGAACTGCAGAGTTGGGGTAAAAGATTAGGCATCCCGACAAAAAGAAGTTTTCAGATGTACCCGAAAAAATAAAATCAGGTGATATGAATGACAACCGCCACTACATATCACCTGTTACGAGATCGCTTCATAGAAGACAACCACCTCACACTATTTATTTCTCTATCGTTATGGGTAACTCGCCGTTCAAATAAGCTATTAGTCTTTCCGTATACACACGGACATACTTCTGCGTCGTTCCTATGTTTGCGCCAATCGAAGCAAAGGGGTGTCTTTTATCAGCAATTAGTTGGGATAACCGTCTCGGTGATACAGCCAAATACTGGGCTGCCACTTCAAGAGGGATATGAATGGGATATAATTCCCGGAGTCTATTCGCGGTTTCCTGGTTCAATAAGTATTTCTCCTTTCCCTGCCTGCCACTTTTCAAATGCTGCCATATTTTCAGGCTCCTTATAAAAGCGAATAACCGCATCTAAAATCGTTGCACACAGTAATTTCATTTCCATAGGTGGGATCTCTTTCGGATCTATCCGAACATTAGAAACAGCATCTATCACCTCCAGCCTGCCCTGTCTCTGTTCGTTAAGATATATGTAGTCATAATTTGATAGTCTACGCTTTTATTGTACGGGGGTTCCCTCTTGTTGTCAAATGTTTGGTGACTTTTCTATATTTTCTACAAATGCACTTGATTTGGTTGACCTAATGTGCTATGATACGATCAGATTGAAATAGGAGATGGTCAAAATGGACAAAACAGAAACGAGAAAGTATTACTACTCGAACCTAGATAAGTATTTACACTACTGCACCTTTGGCCAAAGAATGCGGCAGATCCGAAAATCCCGGGGACTGTCTCAGGATGAGTTTGCAGCAATGTTGGGTACATCCAAGCAAATCTTAAGCCGTTATGAACTGGAGCAACGCTCCCCCAGAATTGACCAGGTAAGCAGATATGCGGAAAAGCTGGGTGTATCTGTGGATTATCTTTTGGGCGATGATGATGCGGAAGCAGATTCTTCCTTCCTGTGTGACGGACTTCGGGGAAAACCGTTTTTCGAGGTTTTTGCAGAAGTCATTTCGGAGCTGAATTTATCTGTCGAGGAGCTTGTCCGCATTACTGGTTTGACGGAGCAACAACTGAAAACCATTTTCATTCGGGAAATGAAGGATGCCCCTCTGCCTATCGCTATGCGGCTGTCAGAGACGCTGAATGTGCCGTTGGAGGCATGGGCAGGAGGAAAGGTTTTCGTTCCTGCAGAGCTTTCTACGGCTGCATACGAGGTTGCAAGAGCCTATGAAACTGCAACCCTAAAGGATAAAAACACTGCCAGATTGGCGCTAAACTTAGAACTTGTAAAGGAGGAAACCATTTGAACGCTGTTGTTTATGCACGCTTTTCCAGTCATAGACAAGGAGAACAATCTATAGAAGGACAGGTTGCTGAGGCGGAGCGTTTTGCGAAAGCACACAACTTGACGATCATTCATGTATACGCAGACCGGGCACAAACCGGTCGTAATGATAACCGGGAGCAGTTTCAGCAGATGCTCGCCGATGCAGCAAAGCACGCCTTTGATGCACTGATCGTATGGAAAACAGACCGCATTGGCCGTAACAAAGAAGAAATCGCTCTCAATAAGTACCACCTGAAAAAGAACGGCGTCAAAATCTTCTATGTTGCTGAAGCAATTCCCGACACCCCGGAGGGTATCATTTTGGAAGCCGTCATTGAAGGTATGGCAGCTTACTACTCTGAACAGCTTTCTCAAAATGTCCGCAGAGGTATGCGAGCCAGTGCCCAAAAAGCACAACATGCAGGCGGCACACACCCCTTGGGCTACACCGTTGACGAAAACAAGAGATATATCATTGATCCTAAACACGCCCCGACTGTCCGGATGATCTTTGATATGTATGCTGAAGGTAAAACAATTACGGAAATTGTAAATAAACTTAACAACCGAGGAATTCGCACCCCAAAAGGAAAACCATTTACCTTTAACAGCTTAAATAAGGTTCTGAAGAACAAGAAGTATATCGGTATTTATACATATAAAGATGAGATAGTCATTGAAGATGCCATTCCACCGATTTTAGATAAAGAGCTTTTTTACAAAGTGCAAGAGATGCTTCAAGTGAATCAAAAAGCTGCTGCACATAGAAAAGCAAAAGTTGACTATTTGCTTTTCGGAAAGCTGTTTTGTGGAAAGTGCGGCACGATGATGGTAGGCGTATGCGGAACCAGTAAAACTGGTGCAAGGCATCATTACTATATTTGCCCATCACAAAAGAAAAAGCTATGTAAAAAGAAAGCGGTACGGCAGCATTGGATTGAAAATCTTGTTCTGGAACACACTATCAATCTTCTCCAAGATAATATGTTATTGGAATGTATCGCAGAAAATACATATCAATATTATCTATCTCAAAACACAGAAACATCCTACACAAAGTCACTGCAAAAGGCATTGGAGGATACGGAAAATTCCATTTGGAATCTCTTGCGAGCAGTAGAAGCCGGACTTTTTTCTGAAAGCACGAAAATACGGCTCGACGAGTTGGAAACGCAAAAGAGGGATCTGAAAACAGCATTGGCTGCAGCAAAGCTAAAAGAAAATTTAGGACTCAAAAAAGAACATATCTTATTCTTTTTGCATCAGCTTGCCGATATGGATTTGACGGATATAAACTGTCAAAAGGGACTGATCAAGACCTTTGTAAATTCTGTTTTTGTCTATGATGACAAAGTGATTTTAACATTTAACTATTCCAGTGATCACCGTACCATCACGCTAAAAGAGATTGAGGCTGGATTGCAAGAATGTGTTCGTATATCGCCGTCTGATGTCCACCAATTAGAAAATCCACCCTCCAGGGGTGGATTTTTTAATTGGTACGGACCAGGAGATTCGAACAATTAAATGCAACGCGGATGAGCGTTGCCGCCGACGGCTCGACGGAGGCGAACCTTGATTAAACGAATCTCCTCAAGTCCACCATAGAACGCAAATACCAACTCTGCATATTGTGAGGAATGTATTTGCGATCATCGTAAAAATCCCAGACGGTTCCTGATGGAGCCGTCTGGGATTTTATCATTCTCTCTTTTCATATGAGCCTTTTCATAAGCATCTAATTTAAACTGTTAAGTTGATTTTGGTTTCTCCTGTGGGCAAGGTAATATTTTCCCGTTCAGGAAGTTTTAATACGGCATTGATCCCGTCCGGAATTGTAATATCTGCGTTAAACATATTGCCTTCTTTATTCCACGAGAACATAATTTTTCCTGCGGGTGTTTCTGTTTCTCCGGCTGCGCTGCAATTAACATCCGTAAAGAACGGCTCTAATACGCAGCGATTGTATCCGATGCCCTTGTTCTGAATTCCTACCACATTACGGAATATCCAGTTGATTACATCGGCATACATATGGTGGTTCTGAGAACCATCACCATCCCAATTCTCCCACAGGGTTGTAGCGCCCTTGTTTTTCCAATACCCGTAGGATGGAAAGTCATACCGATCTACTGTCCGATAGGCAACATCTGTGTAACCATACTTGGATAAGGCGTTCAATAGTGCCTTCATCCCTAAAATACCGACTTTATATTGGTATTGGTCACGTTTTACCGTTTCTGCAAGTCTTGCAGCAATTTTCTCTGCCTGCTGCCCTTCCACAATGGAGAAATACAGTACCTCTGCCAGCGCACCCTGACCATCATTGTCCACATGATCATCGTGGATATAAGCTTCTCGGATCGCCTTCTTGGTCTCTTGCGCTGCAACCCGATAGGAAACAGCATCTTCCTTTTCTCCCATAAGCTCTGCCATCTTGGACATTATCATCTGCATAGCATAATAATAGCAAGAATCAGACAGCTGATTATCCATCAAATTTAGATCCGGCAGGTTTGGCGGACACCAATCGGATAATCCGTAGCAGACTAATCCATTGCATCGGTAATACTCAGCATACCGCAAGTATTTTTTTGCCGACTCGTACACTACAGAAAATAAGGATTTGTCACCAGTCTCCAAATACCATTCATAGGGCAGAACAAACAAGGCGCAATCCCAGGCAGGTCCACTACCCCAGTTATACCCCCACCCGCCGGTAGGAACAATACCCGGAAGCTGTCCATTATCTCTTTGACTGTCAACCATATCTGACAGCCATTTACGGTAAGCCTCTGCCATATCAAAATGGCAGACCGCATAGCCCGCAGAGATCACCGCATCGCCTGTCCATCCATTTTTTTCGCGATGCGGACAGTCTTCCGAGATTCCGTGATAGCAACCCAGAAACGACCGGATTCCAGCTTCATAAATCCAATTCAGCAACGGATTGGAGGTGTTCATATCTGCCTTTTTTCGCAGATCTGTATGTACAAAATGAGCTGTCAATGCATCCGGCGCAGGTTGCTCCGTCAAGCCGGATAGCTCTGCATAACGAAAGCCGTGGTAAACAAATTCCGGCTTCCAGGTTTCTAAGCCATCGCCACGGAAGGTGTATTGATCCACAGAAAAATTATCCGCATCCAGTATATAGCAAGAGATATTAGATTGATCCAGTTCTGTTCCGTTGATTTTTTCCGAATAACGAATGGATACTATTTGACCCGGTTTACCGCACATCTTCAACGTGGAATATCCCGATATATTCTTTCCAAAGTCGAAAATCCAACCATTATTGGATTTCCACATTGCAACAGCCAGAATATCTTCACATTCCCGAATGGGAGGCATCTGCTGCAGCACCAATTGACCGCCAGGTGGTGCCACTATACAGGCATTGTACCAATCCTGATCGTCATAACCAACTTCCCTCCAGCCATCCTCCCTGCGAGCGTCATAATACTCTCCTGTACGAATACAATTGTGGATTGTAGCGCCCTGGGATGATTGTTTCCAGCTTCTGTCGCTGACAACACACACTTCTTTATCCACGATCAGGGAAAACAGCAATTTCACAGAATCACGCCACGGTGCTTGATAGAAGCCCCAGGTATCACGGGCAGTTTGGTTATAAAACCCGTTGCCCAGCTTCACAGCAATGACATTTTTTCCTTCCGTCAAATACTCTGTGACATCGTATTGGACATACAGGACACGCTTGGTATAGTCGGTGAAAGCCGGAGAAAGCACATCATCCCCTACTCTTCGACCGTTGATATACAGGCTATAGCAGCCTAACCCGGAAATTTGGCAGATTGCGTTTTCAAATTGCTCCAGATCAAACTCTTTACGCAATTGCAACGCAGGACTGACCTCCCCGGTGGTTCTGGTTACTACCCGAATCCCGGAACCGATCCATTTTGCATTTTTCACAAATTCGTCCTCGCTATTTTATGTAGTTTACTCCGTTGCTCTAAAACTATCTGTAGTCCATTGATTCATCCAGCAAAGATAGGGTGAACCATCTTCTCGAAACTGAATCGGCAGCCATACATAATCGGCTTCGCTGGTATTTTCCTCAGAAATTGCGCTGAAGTTAAAATCCTTCGGCAATGGGGCGCTACTGCTGTCAAACATGCGTTGGAAGATGTCCTCCATATCCGGCATATCCACCGAAAGATCGTTTAGCCAGCGGTCACCCAATGCAATGTACAAATCTGCAATATGAGGATGCTTAAATACAGAAGAAAACTGTGCATGGAAGGAATTATTATTTACATCGCCAACACAGCTCATTCCTAAAGTTTCCCACTGACCATGGGGCTGCTCAAAGCTATGGGTCAGCGTGGCATTGGGATAATATCCGGTAGTGCCGGATGTTAATACATAGTTTCTGCCATTGCGGCGGAAGTAAGCCGGGGCCTCTCTTACGAAGGGCGGGCACTTTTCCGGCAAATGGCTGGAACGTTCTTCAGTCAGCTGTGTATAGTCATCACTAAGCGTTTGGCAAATCATTTCTGTGTGGGGATTTTCATAAATCACATAGGCTTTTCCATCTAACTCAAACAAATCAAAATCTCCGCTGTGATACGGAGCGCATTCAACGCTCTTCAGGAAATGGAATGGTCCATGAATGTCATTACAAACGCAAACTGCAAAGAAACAATCACCGAAATCCGCCACGCGAGAGCATTTTGCCCACATAACAAATTCTTTGTTTTTCTCATTGTACAGAATATGTGGGCGATCCATAATGTTGGCCGGATAGAATGGATGGGCAGGGTCTTCTGCCTCATACATAATTACGCCCTCATTGTACCAATTATACAAATCCTTGGACGAATACAGGCGTACGCCCCTATGCCAGTATTGGCATTTTTCTCCGGTCGCCATGCCTGTAATCCCTTCTTTGTTTTCTCCATACCAATAATAAGTACCATCGACATAAATGATGGAACCGCCATGTGCCTGAATTCGATTTCCATCGGTGTCATACCAGGTTTTTCCCGGCCTAAAACACTGATACATATCTTATCCTCCATCCAATTCTATCTTCCCGGTAGGGAGCAGTGCGTGGTCCGCCTGATATATCCTGCATCTTTCATTCTTCCCATTCGTCGGCAATGGTTTTTACCTGAATATCCTCTGCCGCAAAAGGAATCACGCAAGAGAACGAAATATCACGCGTGTCCCCACTTTCCATATCAAAATAGTTATCTTCGCAGAAGAAATCAAACTCTTCCGCTGCATCCAAAAAGACTGCCTTGGCAAAAGCCTTTGCATTTACACGGCAAATGCCGGTATATCTGCCGTCACAAGTGCCGGTAGATTGGATCTGCACATTTAAATCGCTGGTAAACGCCACGCCAACATAGCCATTCATAAACTCAACAGCCTTTTCTTGCTCCGTCACCGCAAACAAGTAAGCATCCGGGAGCTTACAAAGCTCTTGCGTAAGGGGAAATTCCATTACAGTATTGCTAGGGACCGATATCGTAGTCACCGTTTCATACAGCAGCTCTCCGGAGAGTCGTTTTTGACCAAACCGGAGGGTTCTGTGGATTTCTTCTGCGCTATGATTGGAGAGGAATACAGCATAGTGATCGCCTCTCAAAACAATTCCCACACGAATACCTGCAAAAGCCCGTTTCATATCATAAAAGGCCGGCTTACATCCAAAATCATAGTCTACCACCGCCCAAGTGCCGTTTCGCCAGATGTCATTGAACATCCAATTCATAATACCGCCGCAGGTTGCTTCATCCGCACGGCAGCGGTCGATCTCGCCCCGCAGGATTTCTCCGTGGGCGATCATGGCTTTCTTAACAAAATCGTTCAGTCCATCCACATGGCCAAAGAAGCTCTCTGCGGCCTCCTTCTCCAGATGGGCAAAACTTGGCGGCAGCTTTGGCTCATAAGGGTTGTTTACAAAATGAAGTTTCCATACATCATTGAGCGGCCACAGTTTGTCTTCGGGGATAAATTTTTTCAGGTTCCGAACACGACATGGGCCCAAACCAGCACATTCTGTAGCGATCGGTTTGTCGTCAATGATATAGTGCCGGAACTTCACCAGTTCCCCGCCGATTGCCGCTTCAAACAACGCACATTGGTGGCTTTCACCTGAAGTCACATCATTTCCAAAGTCCGTATAGGACCACGGACAGGCCCAATAGTACGGCACATCTGTAAACTTAGCACAAATACCAGACAGAACATAGTCCGTCAAATAATGTCCCAGCTCCCGTCGTCCGGCATAAGCAAAAGGTTCTTTGATCTCATTACCGCCATTCCACAGCAGCATACACGGGTGATTATCTAATCGACGCACCTGATACACCGCTTCTTTTTCCACCAAGCGGCAGAATGCATCATTGTCATCAGGAATATCTCCGCAAGCAAACATAAAATCCTGCCAAACGAGAATTCCATGCTCATCACACAGGCGATAGAATATTTCTTTTTCATAGATACCGCCGCCCCATACTCGCAGGACATTATACCCGGCGTTCTTGGCAAGCGCAATTAGTTTGCGGTATCTTTCTTCTGGAATCGCACCTGTCATGAAACTGGCAGGCACCCAATTAGAGCCCCGTAAAAACACCTTGCAGCCATTAACATACACACGGAAATCCAATCGCTGATCGTCTTTCGGAGTTTCGTCCAGCAAAATTTCCCGAATACCAAACGTTCCTCGGTACAGATCAGCCGTATAACCATCCTTGGCCACGATTTCGACTGTGTACTGATAGATGAACGCATCACCCATTCCATTGGGATACCATAATTTCGGATTAGGGACTGTCACGTTGCAAAGGTTTTTATACCCGGTTATGGGAAACTCCTGGAAAACCACACAAACATCACCGTCAAACACCCGAATACGAAGCTTGTCGCCCTGATAGGCTGCATATTCCTCCCGACGAACAGAATAATTCAGCTCAGGGAAAAATGTGACCGTTCCATCCTTTCGTGTTCGGATGCGCACCCATTCAATACTTCTGCGGCTTCGGGCAATCAGAGAAACCGGCAGCCACATTCCGCATCCGTGATATTCGGGCGCCCAGTCCCATCCAAAATGACACTGCGCTTTGCGAATCAGTAAACGTTCACTGCAAAAAGCTCCAAAATATTTATCTTCTACATTGGAAGCAAATGCAGAAACCGGCTTGATTACCACACAAATCTGGTTTACACCTACACGCGCCTTTGTTTTAATGTCAACATCGTAAGGCAGAAACATATTTTCTGTCTGGCAAACAAGCGCATCATTGAAATAGATATCTGCAAATGTATCAATACCACCAAAATGGAGATTCAGAAGATCCTGTTCCAGCATTTGAGCCGTTACAGTCACCTCGGTGGAATACTCCCAAACTGTTTCATTGATCCATTTATATTTGGGGTAATTATCCCCATACTGAATATCCTCAATAAATCCATATTTAAGTAATTCATTGGTAACATCCCCCGGCACTACTGCCTCCATACACGCTGAAGCAATTGGAGTTGGTATCAGATCACCTGAAACAGCACGAAGCTTCCAGCTTGTCAATTTGGTTTCCATCTTTATCTCCTCATCCGGCAAATTCCGCGTCTAAAACTCTATTGCCTTCCTTCATAATTTCCAAAATACGCTTTCCTCTCGGGCTGTTTTCACTAAAACTGTATTCAATCCCTGTCCCTCTGTCATACACATAATTGGGATTGCAGGAAACAGCTACAGGATCATAATTCCAGAACAAGATCAACGGGATGCCCGTCTTTCTCTGCGCAATTACAGCCTCTTGGAAGGGTTGGGTTGCCCCCTCCAATGTAATATACGGATAGTTTTCCGGGTGGACATGTGCATAGCCTACCTCTCCGGCATAAGTGGACATTTTTCTTTTTCCAGCCATTTCCATCAGATAGCTGAAGAAACCGGTCCATGTATGGAAATAGTCCAACAGCGGATATGTTTCCTCACCCGGCTCGAGAACCTCCCCATAAGAGTACTGATGCTGGCTCAATGCCGTAATGCCTTGCGGATTGATAATATCCAATACCTTTTCGTGTTCCTCGTGAGTATCCTTGGTTTGGAAATCCCCTCGCGCATATTGGTTAAAGGATGTTTCTCTGGGATTGGTATCCCCGGTAGAAATAATACGCCCATAGGGGTCCGTTTCCTGAACACAGCGTGCAAACCGACTATACATTGCATTTAAGCCGTCCAGCGTTACACGGTCATTTTCATCCCTTTTTTTACGACTGCTTTTTTCACAAGGCGCTCTGAAATGGGATGCATCCTGAAAATCGCTTCCCAGAACCCGCTCATTTGAAAATTCCCATCCATAAATCGCAGGAGAATCCGCATAACGCCCAACAAAGTCCTTAATATAGCTGCACATAAATTGAACAGTTTTGCTGTTATCGTCCAAATAAGCAGACTGATATGGTTCGTCACAGTAATCATTAAGGGCGTATGTCCAAAACAGAGAAGGAAGCAGACCTATTTCCAGACGCTCCGCCTCTGCCACGATCTGATCCATAGCCGCCCAGTACTGTTCTGTTTGTTCGTAGTAACTAAATTCCTCCACATAGAAAGGCATCGTTGAAAAACGAATGACTTTGCATCCATAGCTTTTCAGAACATTCATCGCCCGCAGGG
Source organism: Faecousia sp. (assembly GCA_045646805.1). Taxonomy (GTDB): domain Bacteria; phylum Bacillota; class Clostridia; order Oscillospirales; family Oscillospiraceae; genus Faecousia. The sequence continues at coordinate 36,420 of JAZRLK010000012.1, read as the reverse complement.
AGGGCGTTACATCCCAATCTCGCCAAAAGGATGAAAGAAACAAATCGTAATAGTTTACGCCGATCCCGTAAAAAGGACGGCCATTATGCATCATTGTTCCATTTGAATCATTGTATAGACCCAATCTGCCGATATCATTACTATGATTGTTCATATCATCTCATTCACTTTCCGCTGTGTTTACGAATGTGTTTCAGCCAATTGTTTGTTCACATCCTGCATCATCTGCAGAGCAATTTTACCCCACACCATATTTTCATTCCAACTGAATTCGACACCAGGGCCACGGCCATAGACATTTCCATCCAGTTCCGCCGCCTGATGATCATAATTCCAAAGCAGGATCATCTGCATATCCGTGTCCAGCATTGCCTGACCGATGGAATCATAAACACTTTGCAGATGCTCCTCGGTCACATTCTGCCAGCCAAGATCCTGAGAGGCCATAAAACCAACTTCACCTACATAACAGGCCTTGCCAAGTTCGGAAGATATATCATTGAGGTATTGGAAGAATGTGTTCCAAGTGTTTGCCTCAAATAACGGCGCAGTTCTATCGATCGGATTGAGCATTGTTCCCAGTGAATACTGATGTTGGCTGACCGTATCAATCTTCCCGGGGTTAATCGTTTCCATTATTTCCTTATGTTGTTCCCAGCTATCCTGGTTCCATGTGCCAAATTTCCATTGGTTGTACTGGCTTTGACGAGGATTTGTATCTCCGGTGGAAATAATGCGGCCGTACGGGTCATTTGCAGCAACCAAATCCGCCCAAATGGTATAGATATGGTTCAGTGCAGAAGTAGAATAATAAGTATCGGTCATTTCCTGTCCGGGAAGATCGGATGACAGGATCTTTTCATTGGAAAACTCCCAGCCGTAAATTGCAGGAGATTCCGCATAACGCTTTACAAACTTCTCCGTATATTCCTTCATAAAAGCCATACCCTGGCTGTTTTCATCAAAAATGGCCGTTTCATAGGGTTCGTTGTAATAATCAAAGAAGGAGAAAGTCCAGAACATAGAAGGAATCAATCCAATATCCAGTTCTTCGCATTTTTTAACAATCTCATCCAGCTTTGACCAATAAGTATCCTCGACTTGCAGGTAATAACCCATATCCTTGGCATAGAACGGCAAGGTAGAAAAACGGATTACTTTGCAGTCATAGCTCTTCAGGTTTTCCAAAGCAGTCATCACACCGGATAAATCCCACTTTTCGTAGAAAACACCGGTAAACATATCAAAATAATTCACGCCAACGCCGTAGAATTCCTTTCCGCCCTTCATAAGCTTGCCGTTTTCCATAGTCAAGCCATCAGGCTTCCGAGTTTCGGCATTGGTATTATTGCCATTGGAGGGGGAATTGGTTGTGTCAGAGTCAGGGTTCTGACCACATCCTGCAAAAATGCAAGAACACATCAGGCATACGGCTAAAAGCAACGCAACAATTCGTTTCATGCTTGCCCCTTTCTCCGCTTCATCACAACAACTAAAACCACACCTGCAGCCACCAGCACAACGGCTACTGCTGAAATGATTACGATCAAAGTGCTATCCGGACCATCCGTAACGGGATTCTGAGACTGCTGACCGTTGGATCCGGGTTGATTTCCGGCGGCTGTATCCACCGATCCCAAATCCTCCACAGTCAAGGAAGAGATATCTACTTTCCAATCATACAAAACAGTATCGGATACACTGGCGTGGTGGGCAAAAACACCCAAATAGCCATCCTGATCACGCTTGTCTACATCGACCTCTGCACCCCAGTTTTCTCCCTTAAAGGGCATTTCGTCAACAACAGTCAGAACCAGTTCATTATCAAACCAGACATTAATGACCATAGCATCTTTATCTGCACCCTTGGCAGTATATTCGGCACGGTAATCCAGCTTCACAGTGTGCTTGTCCGTATCAAAGCAATCTGCAACCGTAACGGGCTTGGAAAATGCAGGAATTTTGGAGTATGCAGTTTCACCGGTGCTGACAATATACTCGAATTCATCAGGGTTAACGGTAGACCAGCGGGCAGAGTAAGCATGGCTGCCGAATGCATTGTAGCGGCGGAGGCTCAAGCCTACCTGGTCATATCGGGGGGATTCCTTATCCGAAAGCTGACGCTCTGTATCAAAGCAAAGCATATAGGTATAGGCACCGGAAACGGACCAGGGCAAAACATTGACACCCGCCCAATTCTCATCCACTACCACTTGATTGCCGAACAAAATTCCCCAAAAGCTTCCGGGCAGCAGAGCGCCGTCATCCTGATGATAAGGTTCTACTGCAGGATCATAGGAAAGCTGATACTCAAATTCGATTACGCCATTTTTGTATGCGCTGGCAGTATATGTTGCACCGGCATCTGTGTCGGTAGGTGTAATCGACATCACACCATCAGAAATTGTAAGTTCAGACTTATTTTCCTCGAAAACAGACCAGTCTGCAGCTGTAGCAAGCATATCGATTTTTTCTTCTGCAGCATTGGCAGGTGTCATCAAGCTGCAAACCAAAACCGCGGTCAATAAGACCATAGAAATCACGCGTTTTGTCATAGTTTTCTCCTCCTATTGTTTATTGGCCAGTTATTTGATTATAGTTTTGTGTGTTGTAAGTAATATAGGCAAAATAATCGCCGTACAAGTTATCCCGCATTTGCATCCACATAGATGACAGTGTCTGACCCTCCGGGAATGCTGCGTCACTCCAGGCGTAAGCACGCATAGAAACATATTCGTCAAAATGCGCATTGGCAACATTGCGCAGGTTTCGCTCCGTTGCGGGAACTCCGGGAAGGATCATACCTTCTGTGGCATAGCCGTCGCTGGGATATACCGGGAAATTGCGTACTTGATCAACAATCTGACGCTCATCTTCGGTGTAATCGTTTTTAAGCAAATCAGAAATGTGGTAATCCTCGATAAAGCAGAATTTTCCGGAATAAGGCAATGCCTTTTCGTACTGTTCCTTCTTATCTTCCGGATACTCCCAGTATTCTTTTCCGTCTTCATCAACAACCTTGTTCCAATGCACTCCCTCAACGCCATATAGGGCAAGCTCATAGTTTTTAACGTCGGAATACAACCAGTTAATATATTTTAGAAGCAGCTCGCTATTGCCGGATTTGATGGGAATAGCCAAGCCGGAAAAAGCACCATTAATGCGAGAATTGCCGTTGGTTTCTGTATCAGAACCCTCACGAAGCAAAGGCTCAATAAAAATACAATCCACGCCTGTGGCTTCTTTGAGCTGTCTTGCCACATCAATTTGGCTGGTAACTTCAGGCCAATCCAAATAGATTGCGCCCTTTCCTGAAATAAAGTAATTGAGTAAGTTTTGGGCATTGGAGGGGTTCTCTGTCCATAATTTTTCCTCCTGCAGCCAGCGATACAGCTCCAAAGTTTTCAAATAGGATTCATCCGCATATGCCGGGATCAGATTCCCTTCGGTATCCAGAACCTGTTCTGCATAGCCCACAGCGCCAAAGGGGGATGTGAAGAAATAATCCAAGCTCCAAGGTCTGCCCACTACAGGACGCTCCACCTCGGTATTGGCCTTCATTTCCAGAATCATAGTCTTGAAATCTTCCACAGACAGACTCTTGTGATTTTCATTGAGAATGTCGTAATCATCCGGATTAAAGGAGGTTTTCTCCATATAATCCTTCCGAATGAGCATGCCCCAACCGGCATTTCTTGTCTTCGAGGACAACGCATACAGCTTTCCATTCATCTTGCCGCTATTATAAATTGATTGCGTGGGATCTGTTTCACTATTAAAGGACTCGCAATAAGAAGGTGCGTGTGTCTTAACCATATCGGTTAAATCCATAGTGAGTTCATCCAGAATATAGCTGTTAATCGGGGCATCGCTGCCATAGTGGGTTACAAATCCATCAATTTGCTGGGTTGTATCCGCCATTGCAGTCACGATCTTTTGGCCGATCATATCGGTACCTACGGCCTCCACCTGAAGATCCAGTTTCATTCCGGTATCCTGAAAAAACTTTTCCTCGATGGCCTTTTCCACCACATTGTCTTCTGTTCCCAATGCGCCGTTATATTCGATATAAACAACCAGCTTATTTGCTGTGGATTCCTGTTTAGAGCAGCCCGGCAAAACCAATAGCAGCAGCATAAGGACAGCCAAAGCAAAGGAACAAACTCTCTTGTTGATCATAATTTCCTCCTTTGATATAAACGGATGAATTTTCATCAGCCCTTAACAGAGCCTAATGTCAAACCCTTCATAAAATACTTTTGCAGGAAAGGATATACACAAATAATCGGCAGGGTGCTCAAAACCGTTGTTGCCATTTTCACGGTTTCCGAAACGCCGCGGGAACCACCGCCACTGGGACTGATATCCTCCTGAATCACCTCACGAAGCAATGCCGTCAGCGGCAGCATACTACGGTGATTGGAATCAAAATACAAGGTTGGCTCTGCCCACATATTCCAGTACTGCACAGCAGCAAACAACGTAATTGTTGCAATGATGGGAATTGCCAGCGGCAGCATCACGCTAAAGAACATTCTCCAGCAACCGCATCCATCTATTCTGGCAGCATCCTCCAGTTCTGAAGGAACGGTTCTGAAATAGTTCATTGTCAAAATACAATTCCAAATATTCAAAGCTCCCGGAAGTAAAACCGCCAGATAGTTATTGCGCAGCTGCAATTTTCCGGCAATCCATATGTAGGAGGGAATCAAACCGCCGGAGAAGAGCATCGCAAACATCATAACGCCGATCAACAGCTTTCCACCTTTCAGATTCCGTCTGGACAAACCGTAAGCCGTCAGGGTTGTAACTGTAACCTGAATTGCAGTTCCGCCCACTGTAATAATGATGGAGCTTTTTAGAGAGTTCATAAACTCCGATCCAGATGCAAGCAACGTTTTGAACGCTTCCAGGGACCATTCTGAAGGCCATAAAGTATATCCATCCCGAAGAAACGCAGCCTCGCTGGTCAACGATCCGGTACAAATCAGAAGATAGGGCAACACGAAAATAACGCCCATTAATGTAAGAACAAAATAATTGAAAACTTGAAATATGCGTTCAGCATTTGATTTCATTTTCATTACCAGATGCCCTCCTGTCCTAACTTCTTGGCCGCCTTATTGGACGAAGCAATCAGAATCAGGGAAATAATGCCCTGAACCAGACCGTAGGCCGTCGCCAAAGGAAATTCTTTATAGGCACCACTATTTACAAAGCCGAAAATCTGTGTGCTGATAACCTCTGTGGTTTCCGCAAGAATCCCGTTACCGCCAACCAAAGCATAAATTTGTTCAAAATCATCTGCAAACAGCTTTCCTATGGTTAAAATCAAAGTAATCGTAATGGTCGGTGCAATGCTGGGCAGTGTAACAGCAAATACCTGCCGCAGCTTACTTGCACCGTCAATTGCCGCCGCCTCATAAAGTGTTGCCTCAATGGCGGTAATGGCTGCCAAAAACATAATGGTTCCCCATCCTACATTTTTCCACAAAGAAGTAATTACCAAAATGGCTCTCCATTTCGATGGATCGGAATACCAACTCACAGGGTCCTGTCCAAAAAATTCGAGAACAGAATTGAGAACACCATTATCTGTATTCAAAAAGATTGTAAGCATTCCCGATACAATTACCCAAGAAATGAAGTTCGGCAAGTAGGATATGGTTTGAAATGTCTTTTTAAATATTTTATGGTTAACCTCATTGATCAGCAACGCTAAAACAATGGGAGCCGGGAAACAAATCAAGAGCTTCAAAAGATTCAAAATCAATGTATTGCGTACAAGCTTCCATAGTTGAGGCTCGCTGAACATCAATTCAAACCAATACAGGCCCACAAACTTATTATCCGTCAATTTAGGGATCATAGGATTGTAATCTACAAATGCCATATATAACCCATACATTGGGATAAAAGAAAAGATTATCAGGCACAGAAATCCCGGCACAAGCATTGCATAATGGCCTGAATTCTGTTTCAAATACGATAAATTTTTCGCTCGTCTTTTCTGCCTTTCTAATTTGTCATATTGTCGATCCTTCATTATCATTTCTCCTTAAGCTTGCTTACATCATCCAAAATGATCGTTCTGCGAACATAACGGAAGAATGGGAACCTGTTTTTACACAGGGTTCCCCTCCTCGGTATTTACGCAATTTTTCTTAAATAGGCTTCCGTTACTGTAATGTTCTTCCCGTATGCCCAGGCAAACAGAAAGCTTTCGGTAAAATGCTCCGCAGGTGCATTTTTCAAATAAGAAGCCGGAATCATAATATAGCTGCCGTCACTGGTAGAACTGTAACCTGCATTATTCAGATTGGTAAAATGTACGACTGCGCCATCCAGCTTAACCTCAATGCGGATGCCCTGGAACACATCGTTTTTATATACATCCCGAATACTATAGGTAATGGTATGCTCCTTGGAGAAATCCACACCGGTATATTTCAGTGCAGATTCTCCGAAATCGCCGTTAAACCAACCATCATCACCGCCATAGCCTACCTTGAAATAGGTACCCCAAGTGGGATCAGCAAATAACCGAAGAACAAGTCCCTTCTGATAGTGGAACCAATCGCCTGCATCCTGGCTATTGCCGCGAAGGGCAAAATCCACCCAGTTGCCACCCTGCAATGGGGCAGACAGCTTAAACTTGATCGTAACCTCGCTGTTGTATACCTTGTCGGCAGTATAAGCCCAAGCTCCGCCACCGGTCATAATACCGGAGGAAGCAATGTTATCCGCAGAACCTGCAGGGGTGTCAGGCTCGGTATTTACTTCAATAGGCTCCAAATATGCTTGCGTTACCGTAATGCTCTTGCCATTTGCCCAGGCAAACAGATAGCTTTCGGTAAAATGCTCCGCAGGTGCGTTCTTCAAATAAGAAGCAGGAATCATAATGTAGCTGCCGTCGCTGGTGGATTGATAGCCCGCATTACTCATATTGGCAAAATGCACAGTAGCGCCATCCAGCTTAACCTCAATGCGGATGCCCTGGAACACGCCGTTATCATATACATCCTGAATGCTATAGGAAACAGTATGCTCCTTGGAGAAATCCACACCGGTGTATTTCAGTGCAGATTCGCCAAAATCAGCATCAAACCAAACATCTGCGCCGCCATAACCTACCTTGAAGTAGGTTCCCCAGTTAGGATCGGCATACAAACGAAGCACAAGACCATTCTGATAAGAGAACCAGTCTCCAGCATTTTGGCTGTTGCCGCGAAGGGCAAAATCCACCCAGTTGCCGCCCTGTAATTGGGCAGAAAGCTTAAACTTAACGGAAACCTCGCTGTTATACACCTTGTCAGCCGTATAAGCCCAGGCTCCGCCGCCGGTCATCGTGCCGGAAGAAGCAATGTTATCCTTAGGTTCGTCAGGCTCCGTAGGCGCTTCAGGTTCTGTGGGCACTTCAGGCTCGGTGGGTTCTTCCGGCATTTCAGGCTCACCTTCTACCACATAATGATCCAGATAGGCTTCTGTCACAGTAACATTCTTTCCATTTCCCCAGGCAAACAGATAGCTTCTGGTGAAATGCTCCGCAGGGGCATTTTTCAGATAAGAAGCAGGAATCATAATGTGATTGCCTTCGGCTGTATTGAAGTTCACAACCACGTTATCCAGCATCACATCAATGCGGATGCCTTGGAAAACATTATTTTCATAAACATTTTGGACGCTGTAGATAACAGTGTGTTCCGTGGAGAAATCCACATCGGTATATTTCAGCACAGATTCGCCAAAATCAGCGTCAAACCAAACATCCGCGCCGCCGTAACCTACCTTGAAGTAAGTTCCCCAATTGGGATCGGCATACAACCGTAGTACAAGACCGTTTTGATAGCTGAACCAATCGCCTGCATTCTGGCTGTTGCCGCGAAGGGCAAAGTCGACCCAGTTGCCACCCTCCAATTGGGCAGACAGCTTAAATTTAATCAAAACCTCGCTATTGTACACCTTATCAGCAGTATAAGTCCATGCACCACCACCGGTAATTGTACCGGTGGAAGCGATATTTGTGCTATTTCTCAGCACCTCAACAACCTGCGTTTTCACCAACTGATTGTACAAATAGTAATTGATCTTGAAGGGTTTTCTTGTCGTGGGACGGTAAACATCATTCCCACAGACAGCTTCCTTACCGTTAGCTTCTATCTTTACCACAATATGCTCGGTCACATCCGTATCTCCGATCATTGCGGTATACTTAGGCATGGTGAAATCTTCACCAAATACCACACTATAGCTATCTTGATCCAATGTGACCGTGGCAGGCGTTCTATTGGACACCCGAACACTCATAATTTCTCTGCCATCATAGGCATAAATCACCGTAAGGCCGTTTACATAAGTAACATCCGGGGTAATCGTAGCTTGCGTATACCCTGTTCCGTTAAGATTGGGTTTACTCTGGCCATCCTTCCAAATAAACTTCTTCACAGCGCCGGAAACATCTTCCTCCCCGGCCTTTACCGTGACTACAGGCAGCTTATAGGGCTTGCCGATGTCAAAATACTGATTATTTTTCTTATCAACACTTACAAACAGCTCAACTGCATTGCTTCCGTCAATGGTCACAGACTTAAATACGCTCTTTTCCCCATTAACAGTATCTGTTTCGTTGATGTAGAAGCTGAGCCAGCCTGCCTGGGACAAACTGTCATTGACATTGACAACGCGGGCCGGCAGGAACACATCCCCATTGGCATCTGCAAAGCTTCCGCCCCATGTGATCTTCGTTCCATTGATCCAAAGCTGGAAACGCACACCGGTAAACTGGTCACCCTCGTAAACATCTACCGCCTGGAAAGACAGATTTACATCCTTACCGTTAAAGGTATCATAAACCGTACCGGAAGGAAGTTGCGCAACCGCATAGTCCGAACTTTCATAACCGTTGCCTTTCAGCGTGATTCCGTACAAATTGGAAATCAGAAGGGACATACCCTCCGGCCAGCTATGATCTGTGCTGCCGTTGGGATTGCTCCTGGTCTGAGGCACCTTGGTGATGCCCTTTCCTCCACGAATATTGATCAGCATAATGCTGGTGCCATCACCGCTCTGTCCAGCCGTTGCAACATCCATATTCAGCAAAATATTCACTTTTTCATCGTAGATCTTCTGTCCGCCGAATGTGAAGGTAGTGCCGCCTTTGGAAACGGTTACGGAATCATTCTTCAATACAGCTCCGGCGCCGATATACCACAGATTATTATGGCAGAACAGATTGCCGGTGCTTCCACCGTCGACCTGAACGGCAATATCCTTGATTGTCACATTTCCGTTATAATCTTCGATCTCATAGCGAACGGTATTGCTACCGGCAGCGCGGAAATAAAACTTATCTCCGGCAACCAGCTCTGCCTTTTCCCGACCAATGAGGTAAACCTTCAAATATCTGGAAATGTCATCACCAAAGGAGTCTGTGACCTTATTGGGCCGGGGAATCCAAAAAGCTTTGCCCAGATTGGTCACATAGGAATCCTTCACACCGGACGCAAACTCGATAGTCGGGGGAACATCCGATGCCCCCTTCGAGCAGTTGACTGTAAAATCGCTGTAGCTGTGAATGCCGTTTCTGTCTTCAACAACATACCGGAAAGTGTACCGACCAGCTTCAGCCGGTGTATAGGTGTTTCCTTCCAGCAGTTCAAATTTACCGTCAGGACTCTTCACATAAACCTGAACACGATCCGCAACATTAGAATAGTCGTTGGCATCTCTTGCAGTAAATACAGGCAGTGTGTACTCCTGATCCACCCGCATAATTTCGTGATCCTGCACCGCCAGCTCAGGGCTCAGAACCGCATTGCTTTGATTGATAGCAACAGATTTTATGGTCATTCCGTCCTTGCTGGTATCCGCGCCGGTGCAGAATGCGCCAAAGCTCAGCCATCCGCTGATGTCGCTGCTGAAAATCTGCAGGTTTTTACTGCCTTCGCCATACTTCTTTTCAACATCACTCTTGGAGATTGTGCCGGTCTGGGAAGGCGCTGTGCTTGTATCGGCATCAATCCACAGCTTTGCAGTAATTTTCTCGGTATCTGCCTGCACCATCAGCGCAATGGTATGCTCCTCGCCGTCGCACAAGTTCAAGTTGATTTGGGGCAGCAAATCATAGTTTACGTTGTTATCGGTAACAGCAAATGTTGTAATGTTTTTACCAATACGCATATTGAAGAACTTCGGCCATGTTCCCTCGTCTGCAATAGGTGTATTCCGACCGCTGGACGGGGTCAGATAAAAGGATACATTGTAGAACATTACCTCTGTCAAGGGATTTGCCCGGAAGGTAAATTCAACAATATCCCCATTTTGAAGCTTTTGTCCCTGGTAGACAGCGCCCGTATAATTCTGCCCGTATTTGCCAGCAATGACCATTTCGCCGAATTCGTTAATTACAGAATTTTGGACGCTCTTTCCAACAATCCATTGATCCAGATTGTCCTTTCCCGCCAGATTATAGCCAATGTCATCATCCAGGTTTTCTGCAACTGTCATCTTTATTTCCTGGGATGTTTCGTTGCCATCTTTATCCTTAACAAAGTATGTGATCTTGTATGTACCAACCTTCGTTGCGGTATAAGTAGTATGTTCTGCCGCGAGTACGCCAACGCTGGCATTGGTTGCAGGCAAAACATATTTCGCATCGTCTTCAAACAGGATCTTCATACGAACTGCCGCAGAAATATCTCCGTCTTCCGCATCCGTAGCAGTTACGCTTGGCAGGGTAATTTCACTGCGAACCTTGCCCTGCAATTCCGTAGCCGACAAAGAAAGCACAGGGGAATTTACTACGACAGTCGGTTCGGTCTGCTGGGGAGTCTGATCTGCTCCGCCAATTGCTTTCACGATGCAAAAAACAGCAATTGCACATACCACAACTGCAAGCGCAATTATAATCCATAGTTTCTTTTTATTCATGCTGATTTCCTCCGCTTATATAATTCATCCACGCAACCCCATGTCTTACCCACAGAGCTATGGACGGATTTTCCCATTTTGGTTCTCCGGATCTTGTAATCTCATTTGCTAAGGCAACGCCGTGAGGCGCATCCGGAAAAATATGAAGTTCAAAACTGATTTTCGCTTTTGCATATGCAGCAGCCAGCAGCAAGGAATTTTCTACGCCAACAACCTGATCATTGGCCGTATGTACCAAAAAGACCGGACTTGACCGCTCATCAACTGTACACTCAAGACTGCACGCAAGACAATCTTCCGGCGACGGATGCTCTGATGCCAGCAGATTCTGAAAGGATTCCTTATGGGAAAACGCTTCCTTCCCGGTTACAACCGGATAGATCAGCATCGCACCGGCAGGTCTCGGATAACCCACAGGCATAGATGTCTGCGCATAAATTTCAGGACGGTGCCACATTGTTGCTAAACAACCAGCCAGATGTCCACCCGCCGAAAATCCAATAACAAAAACCTGTTCCGCATCAATTTTGTACTCATCCGCATGATCCTTAATGTACTGCATAGCAAGAGCCGCCTGGACAAGCTGTGCAGGATAAGACTCGTTAGAGGTTGAACAGGTGGAGTAGTGCAAAACAAAGCATTGGTAACCATATGAGAGAAATTCCAGCGCAATGGGTTCTCCTTCCCGATCAGCGCAGACGCAATGATATCCTCCTCCGGGGATAATCAGCAATGCTTTGCGTTTATTTGTATAGATTGGACTTGATACATATGGCTCCAGATAACAATCCGGCCACCTGCTGTCCAACTGTATATTTCTATCAAAAAGCACAAGACTCCCCCTCTATTTTAAGCTTTACCATATTACATTATAAAAGAAAAAACACGTACCGAAAACGCCAATCATTATGTAAGTACAGACAAAATTACACTTTTTCAAAATTTCATCCATCTAAGCATCCGTCATTTTGTACAAATAATTTAGAATATTTTACCAGTTATTTGCGCTTTAGAAACATATCTGTGTGTAAATTCTTTCGTTTTTCCGATTTTAAAGCAGACAAAATTCCACTTATTCATTCTTCCTTTGCTTTTCTCTTGTTTTTTGTGCAGAAACCTAACCGAAAAAAAGATGTATTTTGACATATTGCCATTTCATTTGGTATAATATATGCACTTTTTGCTGCTAAGGAGGTTTTGTATGATTTATTACGAGAAGGACAGATTTGGCGAATCAAATCCCATTGTCATTGAAGAATGGTCAGACTTAAGCTATCCTCATTTGCACTTTCACGGCCACTTTGAATTTTTATGTTTGTACAAAGGTCAACTGCAAATCACATTGGATAATTCAGAGTTTATCTTAAACGCCGGTCAATTTCTTTTGATTTTTCCGAATCAAATCCACGCCTTTACTTCCCTTGGTAATGCCCATACCCGTGTGTGTATCTTTACACCCTCTTTGGTCAACACTTTTTATCAAGCCCATCAAAATATGGTTCCCCAAAAGCCTGTGGTTGACTACCCCGAAAACATAGCCGCCTTTATTAACGCTAACTTGACCCTTCAGTCAAATCTCTATATGAAAAAGAGTATCCTTTACGCCATATGCGCCGAAGTTGCCAATCAAACGATTTTTGTTCCGGGAGAATCTCCCACCAATACCCTTCTGATCCATCAAATTATTTCCTACATATCCCAAAACTTTACCGAAAACATTTCTCTTTACACCGCTTCCAAAAAACTTGGATATAATTATCAGTATCTTTCCAACCAGCTCCAAAACAGCAATCTGAGTTTTTCCTCTTTGCTCAATCAGTATCGTTTGGATTATTCCAAATATTTGCTTAAGCATACAGACATCAGCATCACCGATATCGCCAGCAAATGCGGCTACAACAACATTCGTACCTTTAACAGAAATTTCCTTAAGGCTTTTCAGGTTACGCCCCGGGCTTACAAAAACTCCTGAGTGGTACCGAAGATTGCCCCATCTGTATGAGTAAAAATTGCGATTTTGGGACACCTCCCGCAGGGAAGGTGTCCCAAACTCTTTTACAAAATTTTATGCAGGGATATAGTTTGCGGCAGCCAGATAGTAGCCGTACAGTGCCTGCACCAGTGCTGCAGAGTTACCGCCCTTGGCGTAGATTCGAATGATGTAATCCAGAGGACTGTAGGAAATTGTCAGGCTGTTATTTACCGTAACAGTTATATCCTTGTCCAGATCCTGGGGATTGATGTCAGCGATCTCAATATAATACATATCGTTCTTCTCGTTTATCGTGTATGCACCAAAGTCGATGCCCTCGATGCTGCCGGTGAAGTAGAATCGAACTGCAATCTTATCCTTATGCACCAAAGATGCGCCACAAAAAGCAATTCCCTTTACACTGCCGGAAATATCAAACTTGCCACCCTCGGTGGGGACAGCAGCAGCCATCACTTCAATACCGGTGTTGGCCAGGTTGCCTGTGTTATAGTCAAAATAGGTCTGGGAGGCTGCGCCGTAGTTCAGCATTGCCTTCACCAGTGCCTTGGCAGAATCATTAAAGCCGTTGGCGTCATCCAAAATATAGTCAGCATAGCCGCGGACAGAATAGGTCTTATCTAAAGCCTGACCGTTTACCTTTATAGTGATCAAATCTGTCATTTGTGCAGCTGCCAGCTTTACACACAAGATGCCGTCAGCATAAACAGAATCAATTTCATTTTCGCCAATAAAAGCTGCAACAGTATCGCCCTCGGCCAGATTCAGTTCAAAGTTTACACCAATGCTGTCACCCAAAGTGATGTTCCACTGGGATACTACGGGTGTTTCAGGCTCGTCATTTGTACCAAGCTGTTCCAAATAAGCTTCCGTTACCGTAATGATCTTTCCATTCGCCCAAGCAAACGTATAGCTTTCTGTGAAATGCTCAGCAGGTGCGCTTTCGATAGAAGATGCCGGAATCATAATATAGCTGCCTTCGCTGGTGTTGAAATTCACAACAGCATCGTCCAGCTTCACATCAATACGGATGCCCTGGAATACATCGTTCTCGTATACATCCTGGACGCTGTAGGTAATGTTATGCTCTTTGGAGAAGTCTACATTGGTATATTTCAAAACAGATTCACCAAAGTCTGCATCAAACCAACCATCATCACCGCCATAGCCTACTTTAAAGTAAGTGCCCCAAGTGGGATCGGCATACAGTCGCAGCACAAGTCCCTTCTGATAGTGGAACCAATCGCCTGCATCCTGGCTATTGCCGCGAAGAGCAAAGTCGATCCAGTTGCCGCCCTGTAATTGGGCAGACAGATTAAACTTAATCGCAACCTTGCTGTTGTATACTTTGTCCGCGGTATACGCCCAAGCGCCGCCACCGGTCATAATGCCAGAAGATGCAATATTTTCCTTAGATTCTTCAGGTTCTGTGGGTGCTTCGGGTTCTGTGGGTGCTTCAGGCTCAGTATTAACCTCAATATGCTGTAAATGAGCCTCCGTCACAGTAATGTTTTTTCCGTTAGCCCAGGCAAACAGATAGCTTTCTGTGAAATGCTCAGCAGGAGCGCTTTCCACAGAAGATGCAGGGATCATAACATAACTGCCCTCGCTGGTGTTAAAATTCACAACAGCATCGTCCAGCTTCACATCAATACGGATGCCCTGGAATACATCGTTTTCATATACATCCTGAACACTGTAGCTAATGGTATGTTTCTGAGTGAAATCCATATCCGTATACTTCAGGACAGATTCACCGAAGTCGGCATCAAACCAGACATCAGCGCCGCCATAGCCAACCTTAAAATAGGTCCCCCAATTAGGATCGGCATACAAGCGAAGCACAAGACCATTCTGGTAGCTGAACCAATCGCCTGCATCCTGACTATTTCCGCGAAGGGCAAAGTCAACCCAGTTACCGCCCTCCAATTGATCAGACAGCCTGAACTTAACAGAAACCTCGCTATTATACACCTTGTCGGCCGTATAAGCCCATGCGCCGCCGCCGGTGATTGTTCCGGAAGAAGCAAGACTTGTTAATTGCTCATTCACGTCTTCCATCATCTGAAGGGCAATTTTGCCCCAGGCCATATTTTCGTTCCAGCTAAATTCAATACCGGTGCCTCGGCCATAGACATTGCCATCCACCTCTGCGGTCTGATGGTCATAGTTCCACAAAAGAATCATCTGCATATCGGTATCCAGCATTGCCTGTCCTATGGAATCATAAACACTTTGCAGATGCTCCTCAGTAACATTTTGCCAACCAATATCCTGCGAGGCACTATAACCAACTTCACCTACATAACAAGCCTTATTCAGTTCAGAGGATATGTTTTGCAGATATGTAAAAAAAGTTTCCCATGTGTTTGCATCAAATAGTGGTGCCGTCTTATCCACAGGGTTCAACATTGTTCCCAGTGAATACTGATGCTGCGTAACTGTATTAATTTCGCCAGGATTAATAGCATCCATTACAATTTTGTGCTGCGTCCAGGTATCCTGGTTCCATGTGCCAAATTTCCATTGGTTGTACTGGCTTTGGCGGGGATTGGTATCTCCAGTGGCAATCAGACGGTCGTATGGGTCATTTTCAGCCACCAAATCAGCCCAAATGGTATAGATATGATTCAGCGCAGAAGTGGAATAATAGGTATCGTTCTGCTCCTGTCCGGGAATATCTGCCGACAGGATCTTTTCATTGGAAAACTCCCAGCCGTAAATTGCAGGAGATTCCGCATAGCGCTTTACGAACTTCACCGTATATTCTTTCATAAACGCCATACCTTGGCTGTTTTCATCAAAAATGGCCGTTTCATAGGGTTCGTTGTAATAGTCAAAGAAGGAGAAAGTCCAGAACATAGAAGGAATGAGTCCAATCTCCAATTCTTCGCACTTTTTAACGATCTCATCCAATTTGGACCAATACATATTCTCCGATTCCAGATAATAACCCATATCATAGGCATAGAACGGCAATGTGGAAAAGCGAATCACCTTACAATCGTAGCTTTTCAGGTTTTCTAAAGCGGTCATAACACCGGTTAAATCCCAATTTTCCGAAAATACGCCGGTAAACATATCAAAATAATTAACACCAACGCCGTAGAATTCTTTTCCGCCCTTCATAAGCTTGCCGTTTTGCACAGTCAATCCGTCAGGCTTTTTTGTACCGGAAACATATTCAATAGCAGCATCAACAGGCATCGCCCCGTGAACAGATGTTAAAAAACCGCAGACTAAAATAGCAGTCAATAAGACTATAGAAATAATACGTCTTGTCATAGGTGTTCATCTCCTATAATTTATTCGTATTTTATTTGCGAATTTGGGACACCTTCCTTTTGAGAGGTGTCCCAAACGCTTTTACAAAATTCTTATGCAGGGGTGTAGTTTGCGGCAGCCAGATAGTAGCTGTACAGTGCCTGCACCAATGCTGCAGAGTTACCGCCCTTCGCATAGATCCGGATGATGTAATCCAGAGGACTGTAGGAAATTGTCAGGCTGTTATTTACCGTAACAGTAATATCCTTGTCCAGATCCTGGGGATTGATGTCAGCGATCTCAATATAGTACATACCATTATTTTCGTTTACCGTGTATGCACCAAAGTCGATACCATCGACGCTGCCGGTGAAGTAGAACCGAACAGCGATCTTATCCTTATGCACCAAAGATGCGCCATAAAAAGCCAGTCCTTCAACACTGCCGGAAATATCAAACTTGCCGCCCTCGGTGGGAACTGCAGCTGCAGTTACATCAATACCGGCGTTGGCCAGGTTGCCTGTGTTATAGTCAAAATAGGTCTGGGAGGCTGCGCCGTAGTTCAGCATTGCCTTCACCAGTGCCTTGGCAGAATCATTAAAGCCGTTGGCGTCATCGAGAATATAGTCAGCATAGCCGCGGACAGAATAGGTCTTATCCAGCGCCTCACCGTTAATTTTGATAATGATCTCATCTGCCATCTGAGCAGCAGCCAGTTTTACACTAAGCTTGCCGTCGGCATAAACAGAATCGATCTCATTTTTGCCAATAAAAGCTGCAACAGTATCGCCCTCGGCCAGATTCAGTTCAAATTTTACACCAATGCTGTCACCCAAAGTGATGTTCCACTGGGATACTACGGGTGTTTCAGGCTCATCATTTGTACCAAACTGCTCCAAATAAGCTTCCGTTACCGTAATGGTCTTTCCATTCGCCCAAGCAAACGGATAGCTTTCTGTGAAATGCTCAGCAGGAGCAGTTGCCAAAGCGGAAGCCGGGATCATAACATAGCTGCCTTCGCTGGTGTTAAAATTCACAACCGCATCATCCAGCTTCACATCAATACGGACGCCCTGGAATACATCGTTTTCATATACATCCTGAACGCTATAAGTAACGGTGTGCTCCTGGGAGAAGTCTACATTGGTATATTTCAAAGCAGATTCACCAAAGTCAGCATCAAACCAACCGTCGCCGCCGCCATAGCCTACTTTAAAGTAAGTGCCCCAAGTGGGATCGGCATACAGCCGAAGCACAAGACCATTCTGATAGGAGAACCAGGCGCCTGCATCCTGGCTATTGCCGCGAAGGGCAAAGTCGATCCAGTTGCCGCCTTCCAACTGTGCAGATAAGTTAAACTTAAAGGAAACCTCGCTGTTGTACATCTTATCAGAAATATAGACCCAGGCGTTGCCGGGAGTAACAAGACCGGAAGATGCAATGTTTTCCTTAGGTTCTTCGGGGACAACAGGCTCGTCATTTGCATCAAGTTGCTCCAGATAAGCTTCCGTTACCGTAATGCTCTTGCCGTTTCCCCAGGCAAACAGATAGCTTTCTGTGAAATGCTCAGCAGGAGCGCTTTCCACAGAAGATGCGGGAATCATAACATAACTGCCTTCGCTGGTGGTAAAATTCACAACAGCATCGTCCAGCTTAACATCTATACGGATGCCCTGGAATACATCGTTTTCATATACATCCTGAACGCTATAAGTAACGGTGTGCTCCTGAGAGAAGTCCACATCGGTATACTTCAGAGCAGATTCACCATAGGCTGCATCAAACCAAACATCACCGCCGCCATAGCCGATCTTGAAGTAGGTGCCCCAAGTGGGATCGGCATACAACCGAAGTACAAGACCGTTCTGATAGGAGAACCAATCGCCTGCATCCTGGCTATTACCGCGAAGAGCAAAGTCAACCCAGTTGCCGCCCTCCAATTGAGAAGACAGCTTAAACTTGATCGTAACCTCGCTGTTGTACATCTTTTCTGCAGTATAGGCCCAAGCGCCGCCACCAGTCATAATGCCGGAAGAAGCAATATTTTCCCTGGGTTCTTCGGGGATAACAGGCTCATCCTCTGCTTCAATATGCTTCAAATAAGCTTCTGTTACCGTAATGCCCTTACCATTTCCCCATGCAAACAGATAGCTGCTTGTGAAATGCTCAGCAGGAGCAGTTTCCAGATAGGAAGCAGGAATCATAATGTAGCTGCCATCGCTGGTGGATTGATAGCCAGCATTATTCATATTGGTGAAATTCACAACAGCATCGTCCAGCTTCACATCAATACGGATGCCCTGGAATACATTGTTTTCATATACATCCTGAACACTGTAGCTAACGGTATGCTTCTGAGTAAAATCCACATCAGTATACTTCAGAGCAGATTCACCAAAGTCGGCATCAAACCAAACATCACCGCCGCCATAGCCCACCTTGAAATAGGTGCCCCAGGTAGCATCGGCATACAGTCGCAGTACAAGACCGTTCTGATAAGAGAACCAGTCGCCTGCATTCTGGCTATTGCCACGAAGGGCAAAGTCGACCCAGTTACCGCCCTCCAATTGGGCAGACAGGTTAAACATAATGGAAACTTCACTGTTGTACACTTTGTCAGCAGTATATGCCCATGCGCCGCCGCCGGTCATATAACCGGAAGAAGCAATATTGGTTGCGTTATCTGCAGCAAACGCAACAGACGGCAGAATGCTCAAGCATAATGCCAGCATCAAACAAATAGGCAATACGCGCTTTTGGATGAAATTTTTCATTTTGTCCTACTCCTTTTTTTGATCATATATGAACACATAAATGCTGTTCATTTAGTATTATAAAGTAAAAAACACATACTAAAAACACATATCATAGTGCTAAAGTAGACAATATTACACTATTTGAATAAAATATGAGACCGAGCCAAGTACAAAAACGCCAAATCTTTTAGTGATTTTTTACAAGAACTGATATAAAGGCACTGGTTCTTTATGAATAAATTCCAATTTTTTCAAATCCGTAATAGACAAAATTTCACCCATCCCATTTTATTTTAATCAAATACATACTTAAAACAAGCAAGTAGATATGTTACGACTGTGGAGAGGAGCAGGAAAGTGTTCGTATATCGCCGTCTGATGTCCACCAATAAAAAGTACCGCCATAAGGCGGTATTTTTTATTGGTATGGTATTCACGCAGAGGAGATTCGAAAAATTAAATGCGGTGCGGATGAGCGTTGCCGCCGACGGCTTGAGGTCGGCGAACCTTGATTAATCGAATCTCCTCAAGTCCGCCATAGAACGCAAATACGAATTATCAAATGTAAAATGTGCGGCGGCACATTCAAAGGCTTATTCTCAAAAAATGTACATCCTGCGGCAGACCGAAAGATTATTAAGGTGACAATGCTTGCAAGATAGAAAACCATCCATCTGCCCTTCGATTACCATTGTGCCTTGATCTGCTCAATGGCGCGGATGCCGGACAAGGAAAGCTCCGGCGTGATCACAGGGCTGGATTGCAGACCCTTTTCGATGCAATCCGCAATGTGCTCCGCTTCGTAGCGAAGCTCGTGCTCACAAGGAAATTCCAGAGTTTCGGTTTTTCCGTCAATATGGAATATGACTTTTTGCGCTTTCCAGTAGTTGGGAAGCTCCAAATAACCCCTTTCGCCAAAAATGCGGCAGGTGTTATCCAAAATAGAACGGGTGCTGTTTTTTGCGGAGAACAGCACCCCGTTTTCTGTTTTACCCGTGAGGATATATTGCCATTCCACGCCGGTATCCAGCATATCTGCTGTGCCGCAGATGTCGGTTATGCCGCCGAACAGCCAAAGCATAAGCTCTATGGCGTAGATACCGCTGCTCAAAAGCGGTCCGCCACCGGCCTCCTTATCAAACATCCAGCCGTTATAGGATGCGCTGAAGCTGTGGCTCATTTCTGCCATTGTGATACTTCCCAGTGCGGCAAG
Organism: Faecousia sp.; assembly: GCA_045646805.1. Taxonomy (GTDB): domain Bacteria; phylum Bacillota; class Clostridia; order Oscillospirales; family Oscillospiraceae; genus Faecousia. The sequence continues at coordinate 16,268 of JAZRLK010000012.1, read as the reverse complement.
GCGTTCTTTTGCGGCTATGACTGCAGGCAGAAACAGCATTTTTTGCGCTTCCATAAAGAAAAGACCCTGCTTTTTTGCCAGATCATAGAGTTCTTTGGTGTAGGAATAGGATGTAGTGCAGGGTTTTTCGCAGATTACATGCTTTCCAGCCAAAAGCGCAGCTTTTGCCCAAGGGTAATGCTGGGTGTTCACATTGGAAATATAAACAATATTAATTCTTTCGTCCTGCAGCAATTGCGTATGGGAGCCGTAATAGAATGGAATCTGCCATTGCTGCGCCATCTGGCGCGCCTTTTCCGGAGTGCGGGAAGAAAGGGCAAGAATCCTGCCTTTTCCGCAGGCACGTACAGCGGCGATAAACCGCGGTGCAATGGAGGATGTGCTTAAAATGCCGTAACAAAGTTCCATAAAATCATCTCCGAAGAAATTTGAATACCAACAGTATAGCATATAGCCTTTGGGGAATCCACAGCAAATTGCCAAATCTGCAGAATCCTGCGAATTTTGAATTATATTGACTTTATTGTGTCTATTTGTTATAATTAACATAGTTACTCTAAGAAAGGAGAGAAAACTATGAAAAAATTATTTGCTTGTATTCTGTGTTTCGCACTACTGTTGTCACTGACAGCCTGCCCGAGTAGCAATGGCGAGCCTCCGGAAACCACCTCCCCAGAGGAATTGGCAAAGGAAATGTACGGCACAGCCTGCGCACCGCTGGACGAGGCATCTAATGTGACCCTGGAGCTGCTGATCACCACGCTGACCGATGTTGACGGCGATGAATACTCCGAACAATCCTCTCAAACCCTGACTTATCAGGCAATGGGAACGGAAGAGGCTGTGATTATGCTGGAAGAGGATATCTCCTTCAATGTTCACATTGAGAAAGAGGACGACGACGAAGAAGAGGATGAACCCACCAAGTACACCGAGATCTGGTATCAGGATAAGGTATATGCAAAACTGGAAGATTCCTATTTCTTCAGCGGTGAAGTCAGCAAGGAAAACGCAGCCATGCGCTATATGCCCGTTATTCTGCTGACCGATACGCTTTATGAAAATGTAAACTATGAAACCACAGAAAGCGGAACGACCATCTCCTTTGCAGAAGCTACTGCTGCTGAAAGCTGGGCAATCCCGGAAGAAGCGCAGCTGCAGTCTGCCTCCGGAAGCGCCATGCTGAATGCTGAGGGTGCTTTGAAGGAAATGAACTACACCGTCACCTATACATACGGTCCTTCCGAAGTTACCACCACCGTCCAGTCCAAAATTCTGGACACAGCAAAGGAAATTTCCGCACCGGAAAAGCCGGATAAATATACTGCTATCAGCAGCGTAGATTCTCTGCGTTTGAGAGTTTCTGCTCTGGGCAATCTTGCGCAGGCTGACAGTATTACATTCCACTCAATGGCAAGTATGTCCGTTGAAGCTGCCGGTATTTTCACGAATAATTCCGTCACGATGGATATTTACGGACACGGGGAAGACACGCTTCTGAAGGATAAAACCTCCACCTTTTTCGCCAACTACAGCTCACGCGAAGAGATAGAGTATGAAACAGAAGATACTTATCAAAACGGCAAGCTCACCACCATTGCCAACAACGGTCTGCCCTCTACCACCACCATCTCCTGGGAAGATATCCGGACTTATATTGACGGATCTTTGTTTGATGACATTCCCTCTGTAGAGTACTGGGCGGATGCTACCGTTACCGATCTTGGCAGCTTGTATTATGCCGAGTATGTGCTCGATGAGAATTTCGGCAACACCCAGCAGAACGATATCTGCGACAGTCTTTGGGGTGATCCGGCATTTTTGATCAACCTTGCCGACAGCTATGAAAACAAAGAATTGACCGGCTATCTGTCTATTGATAAGTTTACCGGTATGCCTGTAGCTGCTGGCTATTACTACGAAGGTATCCATACCCTTGAGGGGCAGGAATGTGCTATGTCGGTGCAGTTTGACCAGTCCTTTGAGGCTCCCTCTAAGGGCGCCTATCTGGAGATCACAGGCGAGCGTCTGCCGGAAGAAGAGCCGGAAGAAAAAGCTACCCCGCTGTTCTACCATGTTACCGGCGAAAACGGTCAGGAAATGTGGCTGTTCGGCACCATTCACGTAGGCGACGAGAGAACCGCTTACCTGCCTCAGGAAATCTATGATGCTTTCACCGCTTCCGACGCGCTGGCACTGGAATGCAATTCCGATCTGTTTGACGAGCAGCTGGAAAACGATGATAAGCTGGCAGAGAAGGTCTCCAATTTGTATTTCTTCTCCAATGGCGATACCATCGAAAGTTTGATGGAGGAAGAAGAATATCAAGCTGCGCTGACTCTGCTGAAGGCTACAGGCGGCTACTCCATCAATATGCCCTACGCAAAGCCCTATGTATGGAGCAGTTCCATTGAGGATTGCTACCTGCGTCAAGGCTATATGCTGCACAGGGATCAGGGCGTGGAAGAACGGCTGACACTCTGGGCAGAGGAGCAGGAGAAGGAAATTCGGGAAGTTGAATCCAGTCTGGAACAGATTCAGATGCTCACCGGCTTCTCCAATGATCTCCAGCTGTGGATGCTGCGTGATACGATAGAAGGTGATCCTAAGGATTACTGGACCGGCGTTATGGAGCTTTATGAACTGTGGTGTTCCGGCGACGAGGCCGCACTGCGTGAATATCTGAGTGAAGAATGGGATACCTCCGAGATGACCGAAGAGGAAATCGCCGAGTATACACCTTTAATAGAGGAGCACTATCAGGCGATGGATGTTGACCGCAACGAGGGTATGCTGGATGTTGCCATCGACTATCTGGAAAGTGGCGATGTGGTCTTCTATGCCGTAGGTTTGGCCCACCTGCTCGACCATACGAACGGTTTGGTCAACGCCCTGCAGGAAGCCGGCTATACCGTGGAACTGGTTGCCTATAAGTAATTGATACATAAAAAAGTACCGCCTGATGGCGGTACTTTTTTATCACTAAATGATTGTTTATCGTGCTAACGCCCGATAAACAATCAAATGCAAAATGCAGAATGCAGAATGCAGAATGCTAAATTATTGTATTTTCTTCGAAAATGATTTCAAATAGTCGCCTATGGCGACACATTCATTCAGCATTTAGCATTTAGCATTCAGCATTGAATTTATGAGCGTTAGCGATATGAATTCTAATTTATATACATAAGGCCCCCTCATAAATGAGGGGGCCGAGATAGGGTAGGTTGTTTGAATTGTCAACCGGCGTAATTCTGGGCTGCCAGGTAGTAGTTATACATAGCCTTCACCAGAGCCTTGGTGGCTTCGGAGGAATCGGCCTTTTCGTACATTCTGACGATATAAGTCAGGGGGGTATAGCAAACAGACAACGCATTGCCGCCTTCGTCGGTAACGATGATCTCAATGGTATCGCCCAGGTTCTGGGGATTGATATTGGCTACTTCCACATAGTACATATCGCCCTTTTGAATCAGCGTTCCCTTATTGCAGGTCAGGCCTTCGATGTTTCCGGTGAAATAGTAGCGGACAGCGGTCTTGTTCTGATGGACCAGGGATGCACCGTAGAAATTCAAAGTAGCAAGGTCGTCAGAAACCGCAACAGCAGTTTCGCCGGTGGGAACAGCCGTGCCTGCGGCAATGCCGCTGCTTGCCAGGTTGGAGGCATTGTAATTGAAGTAGGTCTGGGCAGCACCGCCATAGGAAAGCATAGCCTTGACCAGATTCTTCATTTCTTCACTGTAATCTCCGGAGAGAATCTCATCTGCATACTTGCGCACGGAGTAGGTTTCCTCCAAAGCTGCGCCGTTTGCGGAAATGACGATTTCATCGGTCATCTGGGCAGCTGCCAGATAGATGGAGTAGGTATTGCCGTCTTTCACAGCTTCCACAGCGTTTCCGGCTACTGTGAAGGAAACATCCTCTGCAACGTTCATCACGAAGTTTACGCCGATGTTTTCGCCCAGGGAGATATTCCAGGAAGTAACAGGCTTCTGCGGGGCAGGTTCGATGACATTGATGGTCATTTGGGGAATCCGAATCTGTGCGCCTTCACTTTCCAGCATAAGATACTTGCAGCCTGCAGGGATATCAAAGCTGTAATCGGTGTAGGTGGTGGTGATGGATTGGGCTGCTACCGGCTTCCAATTTTCACCGTCTGCGGAGCAGTAAACATTCAGGGTACCTGTCTTGTAACCGGCTTTGACAATGATGGAGTCAATCTCTTTTGCAGAGGTAAAGACAGCATTGGATCCGGCGTACAGACGGATTTGGGAGTTCAGATGCGCACCGTTGATGGTCAGGTTTACAACACTGTCAAGGGTGTGATTTTCGTTCTTGGCATACTGGGTACCGGCAGGATACTCGCTGAAAATATACTGCAGAGCTGTTACAGAACCGGCAGGGACAGATTCTTCCGGCTCGCTGGTTTCCGGCTGGGAAGGCTCGGTAGGAGCAGGCTCAGAAGGTTCGGTAGGAGCAGGCTCAGAAGGCTCGGTGACGGTGCCGTTAACAGGGATCAGATACAGATCTGCAATCTGACCGGCCTTGTACCAGGCAAAGTAGTTATTGCCTGCTGTGCCGTTCAAAGACAGGTAACGCTCTGCGTCACCGGTAAAGTGGATGTTATAGATACCGTCGGTCTCTTCAATCTCCAGTTTCAAAGCATTGGCTTGCGCAACCAGAATGCCGGAGTTGCCGGAGGTCCAGCCCAAATAGCTGTTGCCTTCAACGCCCACGGCCTGCAGGCTGTAGGTGCCGTCGCCATTGTCGATCAGGTTGAATACAAAGCCGTCCTCAGGATCGGTGATAACTTCCGGAAGCACGCTCAAATAAGTATCGTAAGCCTGGTAGCGCTTAGTGCTGGAAGTTCCCAGATCGCTGGTCATATAGAAATAGTTATCGTTGCGGTTTGCGGCGATGTAGTAGCCGGTAATCTGGGGTTCTGCTTCGCCGCAGGAGGTGCAGACGCCGCCGCTAAAGCTATGACCGGTGGCAGGGATGGCTTCGGTGGTAGTATTGCCGCAATTGCCGCAGGTATAGGTCATCACGCCGTTTTCCGTGCAGGTAGCAGCGGTGGTGATCTGACCCTCGCCTACAGAGTGACCGGTGGCAGGGATGGAGCTTACTTCTGTTTTACCGCAGGCGGAGCAGGTAGATGTCTGCTCACCGGCTGCTGTACAGGTAGGAGCGGTGGTTACCACGCCTGCTCCGAAGCTGTGACCGGTAGCATCCACAACTTCGTGACCGCTGATATAGGTTTGGCAGTCATTGCAATATACACCGGCTGTGAAGCCGCTTTCGGTACAGGTGGGATCTACTGCATTCACAGCAGAAGTGTTGGTGTGGTTGCACTTGACAGGATTGCCGGTATAGAAGGTTGTACCGGCAGTGCCGTCCTTCACATACAGGGCAACTGCCTTCTGGCTGCTGTAGGTTGTGGACTTATAGTAACGGAAACGGTCCTGACCGGAGGTGGCATTATACCGCAGGTGGGAAGTATAGCTGACAATATCCGCGTTGCCGTTGGCATCCAATGCGATAGTATTGAGGGCGGGAGTGGTTCCGGCTGTCAGCTTATTGGAGCCGGAGGTGCCGCTGATGTACAGCCCGCTGGCACTTTGAACGGAGTAACCGCCGGTCATGGGTGCGATAATAAAGCGGTAGCTATCTGCTTCCTCAGCGGAAATGGTGTTATCGGTGATGGTTACATCCTGATAGTTGCTGACAGCTTCCAATGTGGAACGGCTGCCGTCAAATACCCGGCTTCCTGCCTCGTAAACGATCAGATACTCACCGGACCAGTCATCGGGGGTTTCGGTGACCTTCACATAGTCGCCGCTGCCGCTGGAGGTGTTTTCCACATAGCTGTACAGAGCGTACAAGGTGGTATTGCCGGTGGGGACGAAGGAACCGGTGTAGAAGGTGGGCTTTTCGGTGGTATCACCGCTCAAAGGAGCCGTCATCCAGCCCAGGAACTTATAGCCTTCGGGAGCGCTGGCAGTGGGCAGGCTCATAGAATCGCCGGAATAGCCGTTCTGAGAGGCCACATTGGCACCGGAGAAGGAAACAGTCACAGCAGTCTTGGCGGCAAAGTTAATTTGCACGGTGCAGTCGCTGGAAGCAGTGACAGTGAAGGTATTGCCGTTCTGCTCAACGGTTGCAGAACCGCTGACCACAGTGTAGCCCTGGGCAAAGTAGCCGGTCTTGGGGGATGCGGTGATGGTGTCGCCGTTGGCGGAAACAGTACCCCAGGAAGTATTGTTGCTCTGGGCGGTTACGCTGTACTGGCTGTACAGGGTATATGTAGATTTTACGGTCTGCTCGGAGCAAGCACCGTAGGTGATATTGCCGTTTCTCTGACCGGGGTGGGTATCCTCGTCAGAAACCACAACGGGGAATGCAGAATAATACTTCCGGGCGTTGGCCAGGGTGGAATAACCGCCGCTGTAGCCGCTGCCGTTGGCAATTTTGGTAGACCAGTCCCAATTTCCCCATTTGGATTTCATTGCAGCTGCGGATTGGGCAACAGTCTTACCGGCAATCATATTATCCCAGAAGGTTTCCTCAAACAAGTAGTCACCAGCAAAGGTTACGGACTGAGAATAGCCGTAAACCACCTCTACGCCCATTTCACGCATAGGAGTTGCAAAGGTATCGGTTGCCATACCCAGGCAGATTGCCATCCACAGAAGACCTGCAGGGCTCTGCTTGTCCATATGGTTGGCAATGGCTGCGCCGTTGATGCAGGCACACATATAGCCGTCGGAATCGGTAAAATAAGTAGCGCCGTCAGCATAGTCTGCAGAAGTCAGACCGGTTTTGCTGGTCAGGCACAGGTAGGAGTATTTTGCCTTGGACACGTAGTCATAAACTTCGTAGCCGTCGGGATCGTCGCATACATAGCTGCCGTCATAGTCGGTAGTGCCGTGGGAGTCAAAAATGACAACCGCGCCGCTTTCGATGGCATTTGCCACATTGTCGATGGTGACGGAAGTGCCGGAATAGAGGGTGTAGCCGTCGGTATCGCCAATGGCGGTGGCGATAGACTGTGCTTCATTTTTGTACTGATTCTTAAAGGAATCGTCAATTCCGTAGTAAGGTGCAATCAGATAGACCTGATTGCCGCTGGGCCAGCCGCCCTTGGTAGCCTTGGGCTCATTATAGATGCCGGAAGGCTCAGGATCGGCAGGAGCTTGCATATTATCATACTTTTCCCGCATATAGGGATTGTAGATGCAGCGGATGCCTTCATCTGTCCACCAGGTGAAGGAGTTGCCGTTGCGCTCCAAAGAGCCCTCTACGTAGTTTTCCGATGCCATAACGATTTCGGCAGCAGCATCGGTGATTTGGGTTCTGGACGCGCTCTTTTTAGCAGGAGCATCCTCCATTGCGTCGATCTGCGCAAACACATCGTTTGTGATAGCATAGTCCTCATCGGTCAGAACGACCGGCTCTTCGCTGCCGTCTGCATAAACTGCAGGGAGCATAGAGCCAAGCATAACGAGAACCAAAAGCAGGGTAAAGATTCGCTTCATTGTAGTTTTCACTAAGGGTCATCTCCTTAATATAATTTTGGATAGTATCATTATAAAACAAATATCACTGCTTTGCAAGAATCGTGGGAAAATTTTGGGAAACTTTTTAGGGGGGATTCTGTCCCATTTCAAAACTCAAGCTATTGCACAGGTTATCCACAGAAAAATAGCCGTTATTAACAAGTTATTAACAGGAATTTATAGTTATCCACAGATTTATCCACAATTTTAGGGTTTCAAAAGGTTGGGAAAAAAACGGGAAGATTTTTCGGGCAGAGTTTGATACAATATACTCGTAAACCAAACAACTTGCCAACACATAAGGAGAAAAATTATGCAAAGAAATCAATTTACTTTCTACCGTTCTTTTTGGGAAACCATCGAAAACTTACCCACAAACAAAGAAAAACTGCAGGCTTATCAGGTGATCTGCGGCTACGGTCTGGACGGAATCGAACCCGATTTAAAAACCAAAAAGCCTACTGCCGCAACGGTTTTTCAAATTGCCAAGCCCATTTTGCAGACGGCTCACAAGAGGGCTGAAAAAATGCGCACTGTAATCAATTTGTCCAAAATACCCTAAGAAAAACGCGTCCGCAAGATAAAGAAAAAGATAAAGAATAAGATATAGATAAAGTCATAGGTAAAGAAAAAGATAAAGGGATGGGGCGAATCCACAAGGTCGCCGGAATTTGCGGCGGATGTTTTGTTTCTGATTTTTATTGGCTGAACAGCCCCCTGTTCGCATATAAATGTTTGACATATTTCGGGTTTATATGATAAAATAATTTGTCGTATACCCCGTAGGAGGTGAGCAGAGGTATTATGGGCAAAATCAAGCATATTGGGGATCATCCCAACATCCAGTCCTTCGTAAAAGCCAAGCTGGCAATTTACGAAAAGCAGGAAAAAAACTACAAAACTTTATTCCAAATGATGTTCTCCGAGCAGGATCACATTATGGCTGAGCATACTGACGGCTATCGGATCAAAACGTTAACCTACGGTCAGTTCCGCCAGTGGATTCTGGAAGTCGCACCCTCTGTTCGCAAGGCTTTGGGAAATCCGGAAAAAGACGCCCCGGTGGGCATCTATATGGCCAACTCTATGGATTGGCTGGTGGTATTTTGGAGCGTTTTGATGTGCGGCTGCCGCCCGGTTTTGATGAACACCCGGCTGGATGACAGCGTTTTGGAGCAGCTGATGGCAGAATACCCCCTTCACGCAGTGATTTCTGACGGCAAGATTTTTTCTGTCAATACTTTGCTGGCAAAGGATATTCTTGTCCGGGGCGAACCGGAGGAAGATTTGGGAGATTTCGGCTCTGAAGTGATCTTTATGTCCTCCGGCACATCGGAGCATCTGAAGCTTTGCGCCTACACCGGCGAGAACTTCTATTATCAGGTGCGCAGCAGCCTGGACATTGTGATCCAATGCCCGGATATTACCGCCCATTACGAGGGCGAGATCAAGCAGCTGATGCTGCTGCCCCTTTACCACGTTTTCGGGTTTATGGCGGTGTATCTCTGGTTTGGCTTTTTCAGCCGCACCTTCGTATTTTTGAAGGATATGAACCCCACAACCATCCTGAACACCATCCGCAAGCACAAGGTCACCCATATTTTTGCTGTGCCCCTGGTTTGGGAGTCGGTGCACCGGGAGGCTCTGCGGAAAATCAAAGCAAAATCCGAAGCTACTTACCGGAAATTCCACCGTTTTCTGAAAATTTGCAACAAAACGGAAAAGCTTGGCACCTGGCTGGCAAAAAAAGCCTTTCGGGAAGTGCGGGAGGCAACCTTTGGCGACAGCGTCAAATGTATGATTTCCGGCGGCAGTTCCATTTCCGCCGAAGCCCTGGCTTTTTACAACGGCCTTGGCTACCCTCTGTTCAACGGCTACGGCATGACGGAGGTGGGTATCACCTCTGTGGAAACCTCCCCCAAAAAGAAACTGCGCAACAAAGGCGCAGTGGGAAAGCCTTTTGCCCACGTGCAATACAAAATTACGGAAGAAGGTCACCTGCTGATCCGCAGCGCCGCTATGGCCTCCAGGATCCAAACCGGCAGCAAAACAGCGGCATCAGAAGGCTGGTTTGATTCCCGGGATATCGCCCGGGAGGAAAAAGGCCGGTTCTATTTAGGCGGCAGAGCCGATGATCTGATCGTTTGCGAAAACGGCGAGAATATCAACCCCGTTCTGGCAGAGGCTAAGCTCTCAGCAGAAGGGTGCAAGCAGCTTTGCCTGTTCCAATCGGGTAAGGACGGTCCCGTGCTGATTGCCTACGCCCCGGATTGCTGCACCGATGAAGCTTTGCAGAGAATCACGATGCAGCTTCGTGCCTGCCTGCAGCAGAGGAGTCTTGCCGATCAAATTAAGAAAATTGCTGTCACATCCACACCGCTGATGAAAGATACGGATTTCAAAATCAGCCGCCGGTCGGTGGCAAAGCGGTATGATGCCGGGGAATTTTTCATCGTTACCCCTCATACAATGCAAACCCACAGGCAGCAAATGCTCTCCCAAACCGAACAGCTGCTTTGCCTGTATTTTGCTCAGGCGTTGGGCAGACCGGAGCCCGTTGCGCTCCACGAAGATTTCTTCGCCGATTTGGGCGGAACAAGCCTGGACTACTTTATGCTCAAGGATGCGGTGTTTGCCCAATTCGGGGTGGATATTACCGCCATCCAGCCTGCGCCTACCACGGCTGCTGCCTGCTGCCAATATATTACAAAGAAGGTAGAATAAAATGGTCAAATCGTTAAATAAGAATTGGAAGGAATTTTTATTTTCATTTTCCGGTTTCGGACCGAACTTTTTGATGGTGCTGATGGGCGCATATTTTACCGATGCGCTGAATCCTGCGGCTTTGGGTATGAACCAGACGGAGCAGGCCATTGCCTCCGGCGTATGCTTTATCACCCCGGCAATTTTCCCCATTCTCTACGCCATTGCCAAGGCCTTTGACGGCATCATCGACATTCCTTTTGCCCATATTGCGGATAATTTGTCCACCAAGTTCGGGCGCACCCGTCCTGTGATTGCCGTGTGCTTTTTGCCTATGGTGCTTGCCTACGCAATGTGCTGGCTGCCCATCGGCGGTGCGGAAAATCAGATGCTCAATACCATTTGGATCTTCCTGTGGTGCATTGTGTTTTTCTCTACTTATACGATGAATCTAATCGCCTTTTACGGCTCTTTGTCCACCGTCTGCTGCGACGAGCCCCAGAGATTGCGGGTTTCCGGCTACAAGGCATTTTTCGATACCATTTCCTACTGCCTGGTTTATGCCCTGGTTCCGTTGATTTTAAGCGGCACCGGTCTGCATATTGATAAATTCGCCCTTTTGGGTCTGCCTCTGATGCTGACGATGGCAATCCCCCTGTTTCTCATTAAAGAGGGTGAAAAATACGGCTACCCCGAACGGGGCGGCAAGCCTGCTGAAAAGATTTCCATTACCGAGAGCATCAAGCTGACCTTCCGCAACCGGGTATTTTTAAGCTGGACAGCGGTAAACTGCTGCACCTTCTTCGGTTTGCAGATGTTCTTAGTGGGTATGAACGCTATGATTATCGGCGGTATGGGCTTCAACGGTGCGGAAATGGCCTTAGCCAACACCTGCGCATTTGCCCCCGTTCCCATTATGCTGTATTTCTTCAATAAGCTCAAAGCCAAAAAGGGCATCCGGTTTACTTACCAGACCTGCCTTCTGGCATTTGCCGTTGCCATTATGAGCTTCTTCTTTGCCTCCACCTTCGTCACCGGGGGCAATAAGCCCGTGCAGTATATCATCGCCTGCTCCGGCGGCGTGATCGGCAGCTGGGCCATCGGCGCATTCTTTATGATGCCCTATCTGGCAACTTCTCAGATCTCCAGCGTGGAAGAGCAGCTCACCGGAAAAAACCACTCTGCCATGTACTTTGCCGCCAATGCGGTCACCACCTCCATTGTGGGCGCAGTTTCCAGCGGCCTGGTTTATGAAAATATCAAAAACATTTTCACAACCAAAGGCGGCGGACTGTTCTTTGCTGAAAATGCCGCTCAGGCAGCGGAGCATTTTGCCGTGGATGCCGCAGAGGTTTTCAATTTCGGCATTATGGTAGTGCCTTTTGTGGTATGCGCCGTTTGCGTTTTGGGCTATTTCCTGGCATTTACTATGCCCAAGGACTTTGCGCCTTCGGTGGTCGCCAAGGAATTTAAACGGTTCGATCCCAGCCTGGATATCTCCAAATTCCAGGAAGAAAAGCAGAACATTGACCGGCAGGAAGTGGTCTTTGTTCAGATCGGTCTTTCCATTCTGTCCGGCTTTATCTTCGGCTTTATCTGGGCAGGTATGCTGCTGAAAAAAGCAAAGCAGTACGCCGGTCAGAAACATAATATTTTGCTGTGGCTGCTGGGCTGCCTGATTCCCTTCGGAGGAATTTTTGTAACTGTATCTTTGCACAAAAAACTGATTCGTGCCGCCGGGGAACGGGATGTTGTTCTGAAAGATAGCACCCTTTGGCTGATTCTTTCCGGCATTTGCCTGCCGCTGATGGGCGTCAATGTGGTTTCCCTGGCTATTTTGCAAAACAATCTCAACCGCATCTATGCAAAGGAGGACGCCGAAACCAATGGTTTGGCTGGTTAATGCATTTGTAAAGGTCACCGGCTGGCTGCCCTGGACGCTGATTGCCCGACCTAAGATTCACTACGAAGATAAATCCCTGCAAGGCCGGAAGATTCGGGGCGAAGCCATTGTGATCTGCAACCATACGGAGGTTTGGGATTATCCGGCGCTGATGTTCCTGTTCCCGGGAAGAATCCTGCGGTGCGTGGTGGCGGAGCTGATGTATGAGAAGAACTGGTTTTTGACCCAGGTTATTAAGGGTCTGGGTTCTATTAGGGTAGATCGGAACACGGCGGATTTTGCCTTTTTGGGTCAGTGCGGCAAGGTTCTTTCCAAAGGCGGCGTAGTGGAGATCTTCCCGGAATCCCGGATTCAATCGGGTGAACGGAAGCAATTGCTGCCCTTTAAACCCAGTGTTGCCTATCTGGCGCTGGAATCGGACGCACCGGTGATCCCGGTGTATACCGACGGCAATTATTTCGGCAAGGGCAGAAACCACATCATCATCGGCAAGCCCCTGGATGTGCGCCAGCTTTATGAGGATAGCCGCAGCGAAAAGGAAAACATCGCTGCCATTACGGAATTTTTGAGAGGAAAAGTGTATGAGCTCAGCTGTCAGCTCCGGGAAGAAACCGAAAACCGTTAAAGAAAACCGGTTCTTTCAGGATTTTGTTAAAATCACCGGCTCCATTCCCGGTCTGATCTGGATGCGCCCGAAAATCTATTTTGCAGGAAGCAAAAAGAAATGCCGCACCAAAGGCGGCGTGGTCTTCGTGGCAAATCACAATACGTTTTTCGACCCCATTATGCTCTACTGCGCTATATGGTGGCGGCGTCTGAATTTTTTAGCCACCAAGGATTTGTATAAAAGCAAATTTTTCGGCTGGATGATTACCACAGTAGGCTGCATTCAGGTGGATAAGGACAATTTCAGCCTGCAATCCATGCACGCCGTGGTAGACCGGCTTAAGGACGGAAAGGCCATTGTAATCTTCCCCGAAGGTCAGGTCACAGCGGCGGAGCAGAACCGCTCCTATAAATCCGGCGCCGTGCTTATGGCGCAGCTTGCCGGTGCGCCCATCCAGCCGGTGTACATTGCGCCGCTTAAAAAATGGTACCACCGTCGGGTTGCGGTGATTGGAGAACCCATTAATATTTCCTCTATGTGCGGTCGTTTCCCGTCCGTGGAGGAAATGGAAAAAATCAGCATCTACCTGCGTGAGCAGGAGCAGGCTTTGGCGGAATATTATGAAACCACGAAAAAGAGAGGTAAATGATTATGGAAAATATTTTTGCCCGCTATACCAGCAAGGAAACCTTCGAGAAAATCACAGATTTCACCTGCATCCACGAAATGTGGACAGATGCCGTCGCCAACTATGGCAGCAGCATCGCCCTAATTGACGGACAGGAGTATACATTTGCCCAATTGGACGCTATGGTTGCCTCTTTCCGGGCTCTGCTGGCACAAAAGGGCGTAAAACCCGGCGATATTGTGGGTATGTACCTGCCCAACTGCGCAGATTTTGCCAAGGCATACTTAGCCATTACCACGATGGGTGCCTGCGCTGTTCTGCTGCCCCCTCATCTGGACAATATGACCGTTTTCGGCTGCGCTATGAAATTCGGTATGAAGGCGCTGGTCTACAGCGGCGCTTTGGAAGAAAAGCTGGATATCCTCAAGGCAAAAAATCCCGCTCTGCCTTTGATTGAAGGCGGCGAAAGCTGCGAAGATACTCTGCCCGGCATCCCTTGCCCCGGCGAAGCGGTTTGCACCGTTTTGTTCACCGGCGGCACAACCGGCAAGAGCAAGGGTGCTAAACTTTCCCATCAGGCCATTATGGAAGGTGTGAAAAACGGCTGCTTCGGCGTGAAGGAAGTATTTCAGCAGCGGTATCTGCTGGTTCTGCCCCTGACTCACGTGTTCGGTCTGATCCGCAATCTGCTCACCTCCTTGCGCACCGGCAGCACCCTGTTTATCTGCAGGAACAACAAGGATATGTTCCGGGATATTGCGGTATTCAAGCCCACCATTATGGTGCTTGTTCCTGCTCTGGCGGAAATGGCGCTGAATCTTTCCAAGCAGTTTGGCAGAAATATGCTGGGCGAGAGTATGAAAACCATTATCTGCGGCGCAGCTGCCGTTGCTCCGTATCTGGTTGCTGAGTACGATAAATTCGGCATTACGCTGCTGCCCGGCTACGGTCTGACAGAGAGCGCAAACTTAGTCAGCGGCAATCCCGAATCCCTGCGTAAGCCCGATTCTGTGGGCTTCATCTACCCCGGCATCGACTATAAGATCGTAGATGGCGAGCTGTGGCTGAAGGGTAAGACTATGATGAGCGGCTATGTGGGCGACGAGGAAAACGAAATCGCCTATTCCCCCGACGGCTATTTTAAAACCGGCGACCTGGTTCGCATTGACGAAGAGGGCTTTTTGTATATTACAGGCCGTTCCAAAGAGATCATTGTGCTGTCCTCCGGCGAGAATGTCTCCCCGGCAGAGCTGGAAAGCTACTTCTATGCTATGGACGAAGTGCAGGACTGCCTGGTATACGCCGACAGCAGCGAAGGACGGGAAGTTTTGGCCATCCAGCTGCTGCCCCGGGCCGTGACTGTGAAGGCTCTGGGAATCGAAGATATCGAAAGCTATCTGAAGGAAAAGGTGGCAGAGGTCAACCAAAAGCTGCCTGCCTTCCAGCGCATCAATAAAGTTGTGATCCGGGATACGGATTTCGTCCGTTCTCCCAGTATGAAGATCGTGAGGGGTCAAAATGGATAAGAAGGAAATTTTGGAAAAATTGGGCGGTATTTTCAAGCTGGTAATGGGCGAAAATGCCGCAGACCCGGCAAAAAGCGGAGAAAATGCCAACCTTGTGGACGATTTGGGCTTAAATTCTGTGGGTATTTTGTACCTGGTCATTGCCATCGAGGAATCCTTCGGCATCCGCTTTGATGATGTGGGCACCTCCGATCTGAAAACCGTCGGTCAGGTTGTGGACTATATCAGCACCAAGGTAGCCCAATGAAATGGGAATTGATCGAGCCTTCCCTGGGGGATATGATCCGGGTCAAGGTAGGACCGATGTATCACTACGGTATTTATATCCGTGATGACGAGGTCATCCAGTTCGGGCCCAATCCCGCCCTGCGTTTGGGACTTGCGGATTCCGAACTTTCCGTCTGCCAGACGGATATGGACGCCTTTTTATGCGGAGAATTTCTGGAAGTCCGTGTCCCGGACAGAAAAGAACGGCGGCACCAGTTTTCTCCGAAAAAAACCGCAGAGCTTGCCCGCAGCCGTATCGGCGAAAAGGGCTACCATATTCTGCACAACAACTGCGAGCATTTTGCCTACGAATGCGTAACCGGGGAGCATTACAGCTCCCAGATGGAGCAGGTTCGGCTGCAATTTGCGGCATTGCGTCCGGCAGAGGTTTATACCGCCCTGATTCCCCAGAAGCAGTTGGGGGAGGTTTTTCCCCGGCTTCGGCAGGAGCAAATCGAAAACACCACCCACGAAGGGCTGAAACGGCAGCGGTATTTTGTATGGAAGCTGCTGGAGGTTGCAGTAAAGCGCAGCTTCGGCTACGAGATGAAGGATCTGCATTTTTCCCGGGATGAAGATGGAAAATGGAGCTGCCGGGAGTGCTTTTTCAGCCTATCCCATACCGACGGGGCGGTGGCTGTGGCTGTTTCCAGAAAGCCTGTGGGCGTGGATTTAGAGTGTGCCGAACATCTGATGCGTCCCGGATTGGCAGAAAAAATCCTCACAGAGGAGGAAAAAATCCTGCCCCGGGAGGATGAAAACAAATTTTTACTGCAAATGTGGTGCGCCAAAGAGGCTTTGTTCAAAGCCGGCAGCGAGCCGAATTTTCAGCCTAAAAAGATTTCTGCCCTCTCCGGCGTACAAACCCGGAACGTGCAGTTGGGCGAAAGGGAATACTGCCTTGCCGTGACTGCTGAAGAATCGCAAAATATCCGGTTTTTTGAAAATATTGCGCTATAAAAGGGTGGCTGAACAAGCCACCCTTTTGCTGTAAATGATTGTTTACCTTACTATGAAAACTATCGAACCGGGTGTCATTCCGAGGGTCGTTAGACCCGTGGGAATCTCTTGGTACAAT
>JAZRLK010000011.1:0-43734 GCA_045646805.1 Faecousia sp. | reverse complement strand
GACGGCATAAAGCCGTCGGGGGATTCAGTTTTTACTGGGCATCGGGGCAGATAACTTCTGCTGCCAGATGGTAGTTATAAATTGCTTTCATAAGAGCCTTCAGGTTATCGGAACCCTTGGTGCTCATACGGACAATGTAATTCATGGGGCTGTACGATACCGTCAAGGTTTCGTTGACTGCCACGGTAATGGCATCGTCCAGATCCTGAGGATTGATGTCAGCTACTTCAATGTAGTACAGACCTTCTTCCTTCAGCTCAGGCTGATACTCAGTACCATTGACAGTAAAGGTATAGCTGCTAATATCACCGGAAACGGTGAAATAGTAACGCAAAGCAATCTTGTTGCGGAACAGCAGAGATGCGCCGTAGAAGCCGATGCTCTCTACCTTACCGGAAACTTCCATTTCGGCTGCTGCGTCGGCAGGAACTTCCTCAGCACCTACGCCCTCGAGATCTGTATTGACAGGATTCTTGTCATTGTACTCAAAGTAAATCTGTGCAAAACCGCCATAGTTCAGCATTTCCTTAACCAACTGGTGATAGTTGCTCAGGCTTTCATCAGCCAGCACATACTGTGCGTACTGCAAAACAGTATAGGTTTTCACTGCGCTGGCATCTTCGCCGTTTACAATTTGAACGGTGATTTCATCGTTCATCTGTGCAGCAGCTACATTGACAGTAACCTTTTCGGCTGCGTCGTAGATATGCTCAACGCCGGCAACAGTAATGACGATCTTTGCAGTGTCTGCAATATCCTCATGGATATCCACTACGAAGTTCACGCTCAGGTCGCCGCCCAGAGTCAGGTTCCAGCTTTCTACATTAGCCAGGCAAGGAATCTCTTCTGTGATCACATCGCCACAAGCACAAACCTGCTGCTTTTCACCGGCTGCTGCCAGAGTAGCAGGAGTAGTAACAATCCAGTCACCATAGGTGTGGGTATGCTGATCTTCCAAAACTACCAGTACGCCTGCACCGGAGGGAACAGTCAGGGAGATGGAATTGCCCTCGCCGGAGGTAGTCACTGCATCGGCAATCACACGGTACTTAGCATTACCGTTCAGAGCAAGCGTGATATTCTGAGAAGCACCCTCGGTTCTGTCGTAGTTGACAACATAGTAAGCTTCATACCCCTGATAATCGAACACACCGACCATTGCACTGGTATCTGCAGATACATTACCCAGCATTGCAGTATAGGTGTTGTTATTCTTGTTCAGGATACCGGAGAAGGTGTGTCCACGCTCTGTGGAAGCAAGATTCACATCGGATGCAGCAGTTCCGGTAACGATAACACCGGAGGAGGTTGCATTCATCAGGACATCGTCGATTGCCTGGATCTGCTTGTTGGCCTTCTGCACCATAGCATAGTTGCGGTTTGCTTCGTTATTAAAGCCGATCAGACCATTTCGGTCATAATCATAGCCGCCTTCCTTAGTGTTATCATAACCGAAATATTCGGGCTGGAGAAGTGGGAAATATTGGATGCCCTTGGCACCGTATGCCAAAGAGGTGTTTACGATCCACAGGGTATCTGCTTCTGTGTAGTAGCCCTCAGTAGCAGTGTCGTTGCCTTCTGCATTTTGACGGTAGTCAGAACCTGCCTGTACATAGGACCAGAAAGGCTTGCCCTGTTCCAGACCAACCTGACGAACGGTATCCAGGGATTCCAGATAAGAGGACAGTCTTCTTCTTACCAAAATGGGGTACGTCTGGTCTTCAAAATACAAATAGGTATCGAAAGACAGCACATCCACATCTTCACCGATCTGGCTGACATACTCATAATAATCACCGGTATCGACAGATTGGCTGCCGTGCAGGTTGATGTAGCCGGTAATATTGCCATAGGGCTGTAGTGCCTCTGCCAATGCTTCGTAATACTGATAACGCTTGAAATCGGTATTGCTGAAAGCAGTATTCAATGTGGGATCATCGTGGGTATTGTTTTCCCAATTTGCAGAACCCTTGGGTTCGTCTACAATGGTGATACCCAAGAAGGAATCGTATGCACCGTATGTTGCCATCAGGGCAGCCAGTTCCTCAGCAGAAACAACTGTTGTATGCTCGGTAACCTCGCCATTTTCGTCTTTCACGATGGTATTCAGGCTGCTGTCGATGACAAATACGCCAATGCCGTACTTTTCAGCCAGAGCCAGGCTCTGCTGCAGGCGGTTTTTGTCGGATGCAGCGTCGATACCATTGTAGGTGATCAGGTTGATTCCGCTTTCTTTAATCAGCTGATAGATTTCGTCGGTCAGGGTAGCATCACTATAAGGACCGTAGAAGCCACCGATGGGCATCACGCTGTTGCCGCCCAGGTAATCATAAGCCAGAGAATCGGTGTAATACTTGGAGATGATCTCCTCTGCAATGGAAACGTCGGAACGAATCTGTACCATTTCATCATAGTCAGCCTTCGTTACCATGCCGTCGTTGTTGATATCAGCAGCCAGCTCAGCGGCTCTCATGGGTGTGCCGTAATTGACGATGCCCAGCAGTGCGTGGCTATCCATATACACGGAGTCGCCGGCTACAAATGCTTCGCCATCCAGGTTTACGTCACCGACGTAATACAGAGATACTCTCTGCTTTGCAACGGCCACGCCGTCAATGATCTGCTCAATAATGTAGTCGTTGGGGGCATTCAGGATTGTGCCGGAAGCCATCTTCTTGCCGTTGACATAGAAGTAGTCTGCACCGGTCAGCAGATATACGCCCTTGGAAAGATCGTATGCAACATCCTCACGAACCACATTGACCATAGGTGTTCTTACGATAGTAGCACCTGTGCCGGTACCACGAATACCCATATACTTTACAGTTCTGACAGCGGATTCGGTGAAGGTCAGCTTTGCCAAATACTTGTTATTGCACCAGAACTGCATAATCACCTTTTGACCGTTGCCGGAAGGCTCGATATCGGTTCTGATCTTCAGGTTGAACATTTCACCTTCTGTGTAGCCCACAGAAGTCATACCCATAGTGACGCTGGTAACAGTCTTGCCAGCTTCAACCTGGGTAACCTTCAGGTTGGTGCCAGACAATTCCATCTGATAACGGTTGTTACCCCAGAAGGTATTTTCAGACATCAGATAAGTCAGGAAGCAGCCTGCTGTGGTCTGCACGTCCATATCCAGATAGGTCTTATCCAAGCTGCTGCCAACATATTCGCCGGATTTGCCGCTGACATATTTTGTGCCTTCTTCTGTTCTGGCACCGCCCAGATTGTTTACATCTTCCAAAGTGACTCTGGTGTAGCCAGCCATCTCGTCCTCAATAATTCTGGGAGAACGGAGCATAACAGTCTTGCCACCAGATGCATTACAGAAAATTGCATTTCTGGAGGCACCAGATCTGGTTTCCTCTACAGTACCCTCCCAAGCCAGCTTGTTGTTTAACCAAAGCTGAATATGGGTAGTTTGATTGTTTTCATTTGCTTCGTCTACAGTGATGTCCGTTCTAATCTTTACATTGATCCAGTCGCTGGGGCCGGAAATTCCATAAGCTGCAAGATCGTTGACACGGCCCAAGACCGGATTCTTTGCGTTATTGTCGTAACGGAAGAAAATCAACTGCTTATCTGTTTCCCATGCCAGAGCAAAGCTGTCATGCCATACATCGTAAGCTTGGTAACGCATATTGGATGTACCCATGCCTACCACACCTTGGAAATTGACATCTACATCTAAATATGTTTTGTCAAAACCGTCGCCCAAATAGTTAATGGATTCCTTGTGTCCAAGAGAGATTTCGCCACGGATGTTCATGTTGCAATCGTACTCATCCAGAGTAATGGGCGTATAGCCCTTCAGCTCGTCTTCCACATTCTTTTCAGGAACATGGGCAGAAATGGTGCCATCCTTGGAGGTCACATAGATCTTATTTCTGTTTGCCGCAGCATTGACTTCCTCAATTTCGCTCTCCCAAGCCAGTTTGTTATTCAGCCACAGCTGAATCTTTGCAGTCTGCTTGGTAGCATCGGTTGCGTTGGGAGTGAAGTCGATCTTGTACTTCATATTGAACCAATCACTGGGACCGGAGATGCCGAAATCAGCCAAATTCTTCACACGAGCCAGGATATGGTGGCCCTGAGCATTATCATAACGGGTAATGATCAGCTGAGAAGCAGTTTCCCAAGACAGACCATAGCTATCTTTCCATGTATCGGATGAAAAGAACCGAATTCTAAAGTTACTGTAATGAACATTGCCATTGAAGTTGACATCCATATCCACATAGGTCTTGTTCATATCAGCAGCACCCTGATAGGTACCATTTGCACCATTGGCCAAAGGGATATTGCCGGTGCCGTCCAGTTTAAAGCCATAATCTTCCAGAGTTGCACGGGTATAGCCTTCGAAGTACTGCTGCCAATCCTCAGGTTCTTCAGGATTCTGGATGGTCAGGTACTTGCCGACAGCGATCTGTGCGCACACACCCATTCTGCTGTGAGAGGTTTCAGAGAAAGAGCCTTCGCAGACAAAGATATCATTGATATAGAACTGATACTCGATCACATCCTTGGCAGCATCTTCAGCATCCTCATAGATGTTGGTCAGCAGCTTGATGTTAAAGGTATCGGTGGGGGCCTTAACACCGTAATCGGCAGCCACCAGGGTCTTAGTGGGAACCACGGTGTTGAGCTTGGTGTCTACATCCTGATAACCAAACTCGATGAAATTCACACCGTACTGATCCTGGAACAGACGCAGTGTAAAAGCGCCGGCGTAGATGCTCTTTGTTGCAGCGTTGCCAAAATATCTCAGGTAATGATCTTTATTGGCTTCGCCGAAATTCACATCCACATCCAAATAGTTCTTGCCGTTGAAGTTGCCCACATACTGGGTCTTACCGGCATTTGTCAAAGTGAAGGATTCGCCCAATCTTTGGTTAGTAAAGGACTCGAAATCCGTTGCGGTAATGCGGTTATAGCCGATCAGCTCATCCGCAAGAACTTTGGCTTCTGCTGCAGCTTCATCAGCTTTCGCAGGCATCGGTATGGCTCCCACCATACCAAGCACCAAAGCCAGTGCCAGGAATAGGGAAAAAATTTGCTTGCTTAAGGGTTGCTTTTTCATTTTTCGCGCTTCCTTTCGTAAATTAATATTGTAATCTCACACATTGTTTACACAAGGCAAGATAATACACATAATCTGAATATCTTTAAGAATTGAGGATGTCACGAAATCTCTTGATATTCTCTGAAACAGGCGTGTCCTTTGCATATACACTGGATGTTCCGCAGACGAAAATGTTTGCACCGGCATCGTGCATCAGTTTTGCATTTTCGAAGCTCACATTACCGTCAACCTCAATCTCAATATGTTCGTAGCCGGCATTGTCTAAGTATTCCCGCAGTGCCTTAATCTTTCTTAATGTGGAGCTGACTAATTTCTGTCCGGCAAAGCCGGGATTCACCGTCATAACCAAAACAGCATCAATATCGTCAAGCACAGAATCCAGCGAACTGATGGGCGTTGCCGGGTTGATGGCAACCATTGCCTTGGCCCCCCTTGCCCGGATCGCCGCCAACGCTTTTTGCAAATGGCGAGTGGCTTCGAAGTGTACCGACACATAATCGCCTTCACCAAATTCAAACCACTGCAGCTTGCTCTCCGGATCTTCAATCATCAAATGGATATCCAGAGGGATACTCGTTTTACCCTTCAGTTCTTTTACGAAATTGGTACCGAGGGTATAATTTTGCACAAAGCTGCCATCCATAATATCAATATGGATCAGTTCAATACCGAACGCCTCCATCTCTGCCACATATTTTGGGAGTTCAAACATAGGGGCACACATAATGGAGGGTGCAATTTTATTGGAATTACGCATTTTCTTCCCCTCCTAACTCCAGCATAACCTTATTGAAAAACTCCGTTCTGTTTTTCATCATTTCAAAGGCTTTGTTGCAATCTGCCAAGGGGAATGTATGGGTAATTAAAGGTTTTGTATCGATTAAACCGTCCGCCATTGCTTTGAGACTTTCAGCCCAATCGTTTTGCCGGGAGTTATAAGAGGAGTTCCAGGTACCGTAAACAGTCAATTCTTTTCTAAGAATGTGCCAGTATGTATTCTGCGACAAGCAGACCTCTGTAGCAGGATTGCCCATCAAAACCATTCTGCCTGCAGGCTCAATGGCTTCCAGACATTTGCTCAGAGCATCTGCATATCCGGTGCCTTCCAGAACGCACTGGATATGCACATTTTTTTCATATTGTAAAAATCCTTGCTTTTTGCAGAAATCAATCTTGCGGGGATCTACATCAAAATAATACACATTTGCAGCACCAAATGCTTTCGCCCATTGCCCGGCAACAATACCGATAGGACCTGCACCGGAAATCAGGAGGTTCTCTCCTTTTTTAATATTCAGCTTGGAAATGGCGTGCCGCGCAACAGAAACAGGCTCACACATTGCCGCTTCTATATAGCTGACACTTTCGGGAACCGGGAGAATATTCCATCTGTTGACAGCAATGTATTCACTCATTCCGCCATTTCTTCTGGAGCCGTAGTAATCGTAATGCTCACAAGTGGCATAGTTGCCTGCTATACAGCTATCACACTGGAAGCAAGGCAGTAAGGGAAATACCGCAACCTTTTTACCGGTCAGCTCATTCATTGGGTCAAATACGACCTTGCCGGAAAACTCGTGTCCGATCACTGTAGGAAAATAGTATGTTCCTTTTGAGTACACTCTGGGAATGTCACTTCCGCATATTCCGCAGTTTTTAACCTGCACCAGAACTTGATCGTCTTTACATTCCGGCTTTGGGATATCTTCATATCGCAAGTCATTGATTCCATGCAAATTTGCACATTTCATAAAATCACACTTTCCTTTTTAGTAATTTTATGATATTGTAAACAAAAAGCAAACGAAAGACAATGAATGGCGTTAATGTTGATAAACAATCACATTTCGCAAGTATAGAGCATCAAAACCGAAAACAAACGAAAGAGGTAAGGCAATGTACACTTTGGAACGGCATGAAGAAATTATGAATTTGCTTGAAAACAAAAAAAGCATCAGTGTAGTAAAATTAGCGGAGCTTCTTCATGTAAGCTTACCTACTATACGAAGAGATCTCAGCATTTTGGAAGAACATGGTAAGGTGCATAGAACCCATGGCGGTGTGGTATTGCGCAGAACCTCTGAAGCTGAAATTCCGCTTATGTTCCGAGAGGATCAAAACAGTCACGCCAAGCAAATCATTGCGCAGAAAGCTGCCCCGCTGATTCATGACGGCGATGTGATTTTTTTGGATGCATCATCCACGGTTTCCTTTCTGATTCCTCATTTAGAAAAACTAAAAGATATCGTTGTGATAACCAACAGTCCCAAAACTTCTCTTTGTCTTGGAGAAAGTAAGATTCGCAATTACTGCACCGGTGGACAGTTACTGATGCACTCACTGGCTTATGTAGGCAGTGAAACCGAGCGTTTCATCAGCAATTTCAATGCCGATATTTGTCTTTTTTCTAGCAGAGGCTACACAGAAAGCGGAATGATTACAGATTCCTCTGACAGAGAAGTTAGCGCCAAAAGAGCGATGCTGCAAAATGCCACCACAAGCTACTATTTGGCCGACACCAGCAAATTGGGAAAGAAATTTGCATTCAATATTTGCTCGCTGAACAATATTTCCGGCATCATCGATGAACTCTAATGGCTGAGCTGCACCCTTTCGGGGGTGCAGTTTTTAATATATACGCACCTCAAACACGCGAGCCATCGGATCACCATTGGTAGCGAGAACTGTGATTTTCACCTCATCGCACAGAACAGGCTCAAATTCGATTCTGTTCATCCGTTGGAAATTGTCGATTACAGTTTTCCTGGAAACCATCTGTCCTTTGTAGAAAAGCGCTACTTCGTAATCTTTCACAAGCTCTTTAGGAATACCGATAATCTGCTGTTTTTGACGAATGGAAGATAAGGTAATCTTCTTATCAATTTGGAAATTGGAATCAAATGTAATTTGTACGGTGCTAATCTTGTGCACACCTTCCAAAGCAAGATTAATCCACGGAGAATTATATTTATCAACCGGTGCGCGCCATTGATTGCTGGTTTCGCCGATCTCTCGTGTGACACCGTTAACAATGCTATCAGCACAGAATCCATCTTCTTCAGACGATGCTGTTACTTGTGCATTGCGGGCAATGTCCTGCGAATCCTGGTTTGCTAAATCACACAAATAGCAATCATCCTTTATAAGCTGCTGCTGAAGCTTTTGGATATCAATATTGCGAATATTCGTTTCGTTCTTCTGGGTTAGAATTGCCGCAGCCGTTCCAATGGCTTGTCCGCCAATGGCACAAGTTCCCATCACACGGGTGCTGGACATGCCAAGCTTTGTAGCACCCATACACCGACCGCCAACAAACAGGTTATCAAAATCTTTTACACAATAAGACCGGTAAGGAATATCATAAGCGCCGGGGAAATGATAGGAAACCGTGGGAACATGGTCAAAATCAAACAGATCAAATCTATGGTCATCCACAGGCCATCCGCCATAGGCAACCTTATCATCAAATCTGCGCTGACCCAGCACGTCCAATTCGGTCAGCATATAATCACATTCGATGCGCCGACTTTCGCGGACACCGGGTAACATTCCTACCCAGCTTAATTCATAATTCTGCGCACCGTGATCGCCACCATTTTTAATGTGATCCCAAACGCCATAAACAACTTTCACCAACTGGTCGCGGATATCTTCGTATTCTTCCACGACATTGTCGCTCTGTCCGGAAATCTCAAGCCACCAAAATCCGTAATCGGGACAAAAGCCACCATACATCAAGTCCAGTTCTTCCGGATTTACCGATTGGATCAGTTCTTTAGGAACAGTTGCTGTATGTTTACGATACTTCAGCTGTTCCTCCGTAAAGTGGATGATATCCACCGGCGGAATAAATTCTATAGGATGACCGGTATCCACAGCCTTGAATAAAAGGGTATTACCCATACATTTATTGGATGCCGAATCCAACGCATGGGGTTCTCCGGTTTCGGACTTTGCTTCAAAACCGGAACGATGGGCCGCACCTACAAAATGACATAAGGTGCCGTTTCCGGTGCAGTCTGAAAAAATATCCGCTGAAAGCAACAGACGTTTTTCCGTTGTCATCTGATAACATTCAATATTTTTTACCCTATGTTCTTCCATAACGGCATCTACCATGGTTGTATTCAGATATACCGTCAAATTCTCTTGCTGCTTTACCGTCTGGAACAGCACAGCATCCCAAATAGAGAAATTATAACTGTCATTGACACGCTTGTTGGCAAGCATCAGCTCATGTACAATGCCCCCCTCAGAGAGCTCCGGCTTTTTGGTGTTGCAGTTGGCACCGCAAATATGCATTCTGATTTCACTGGAAGCGTTGCCACCAAGAACCGGTCGATCGTGAATCAATGCGGTTTTCGCACCGTTTCGAGCTGCTGCAAGTGCGGCGCAAATGCCTGTCATACCTCCGCCAACGACAATAAAATCATAATGCCGTTCTATATATTGTTTGGATCTTGTAATAGACATAAAATACACCATCCGTTATTTGTACTATGGTTGTATTTAGTTTATCATTCCTGCTCATTTATGTAAATGTTTGTTCGATATATTGACACAACAACTTTTATGTGCCATAATTTAATCACACTTAATCACAATTAAGCAAAGGAGACCGGTGTTATGTATGGAATTGAACGACAGGAACAGATTCTTGCCATTCTTCGTGAGAAAAAGAGCTGTTCCGTTACAGAACTTGCCGCAACACTCAACTACAGCAGCGCTACTGTACGACGGGATTTGAACATCCTCGCCAAAGAATTAAAGGTTAGAAAAACCTTTGGCGGTGCAGTCATTATAGAACAATTCAGCACAGAATTACCTGCAACCATCCGAAAAAGCGAGAATATCGATGTCAAAAAGAAATTGTGTGCCGCTGCCAGCAGCCTTATCGCAGATAATATGACATTATTTCTGGCCGCCTCAACTACAGTCGAATGTATTGTGCCTTTACTGCTGGGCTATAAGAATTTAACTGTGATCACCAACAGCCCGGATATTCCCAAAATGCTGATTGGTTCAAATATCAATGTATACAGCACAGGCGGTAAATTTTTACATCATTCCAATGCCTATGTTGGCGAGCTTGCGCGCAATGTCATTCGTAGCTTTAATGCGGATCTACTTTTCTTTTCCGCAAGCGGTGTTACAGAAAATGGAAAGATCACAGTTTTAACCGGCGACGATGACATCCAAAAAACAATGATGGAAAACGCCGCAAAAACCTGTTTTCTGTTCGATAACACAAAATTCGGAAAAACCTATCGGCACACCATTTGCACCCTGAAGGATGTGGATGTTGTCATTACAGACAAGGAACTTCCGTCCTTGCAAAATGCAAATAATATTGTCATAGCACGATGAATTTGGCTGCACCCTTTCGGGGGTGCAGTTTTTTATCTGACCTCGAAGGAGAAAATATGTGCCTGGGCACTGCCGTAGGTTGCTTTTCCCAGCTTTTCGGAGAAATAAGTATTTACCGGAATCAAGCGGATCGCTGTCGTATCCACATCCAGCTTCTGCCGGATCATTCTCTGGCGGTTGTTTTCCGTTTCATAAACCGTTTGCCACTGTCCGTTATCATCCAGTGCCTCGATACGAAATGCTTTCAGCATACACTCCGGGAAACCAAAGCTGGTATAGTTGTAATCCAACCGGCGGAACAGCGTTGCGGAGATATTCAGCGCCTGAGGATTACCCTCGGTGTATTCTCTGTCCAAATCGCTGTCCACAATCAGACGGAAATCAGAAATATGTTTCTTTTCCGGGAAGGTGTAAGTAATTGCCCGGTTGCACATTCCCCAGTAGCCGTTATCGTTGCCCCAGATTTTGCGCTCTGTACCGTTAAGCAGCAAAGAGGCATCTCCCCAATCGGCACTGAGGGTTTCCTGTGTGCACAAAGGAGATATTTTACGCTTGATTCCCGGCAGGAAGCAATCGTCTTCCATTAGGACATCCTGAAGTTCCCCGATTTTTTCTGCACAAAGCTGACGGGCACTCATATGATTCTGCGTCATCAATGCCGCCGCAGTACCAACTGCCTGACCCAACACACCGCAGGTGCCCATAACTCTTGTGGATGCAAAAGCAAGGTGGGATGCACTGATATTTCTGCCTGCAAACATCAGGTTGGAAATGTTTTTGGAATACAGGCAGCGCAGCGGTATACCGTAAGGCTCGGTCAAACGCTTTTTCTGCAAATGGAATTCGTCCTTGCCCTGCATATTGAAGCCGCCGGGCAAATGATTGTCGATTTGCCAGCCACCGTAAGCCACCTGATCATCAAAGAGTCTGCCGCTTTCCACATCCTGCTGTGTCAGCACATAATCGCCAACATAGCGGCGGCTTTCCCGCTTACCCGGCAGGAAACCAATGAAATCCAGCTCCCAGTTATCCGCACCGTGGTCGCCGTGGTTTTTCATGTGATCCCACACGCCGTAGGCAATTTTAATCAGTTCATCCCGCACTTCTTCTGTATCGTGGATGGAGTCAACCTCACCACCCAATTCGATCCAATAGAAATTGGTTTCAATTCTGTCCAGACAGTCGTGAGGTTTGAATTTCATTTCCTCATCGGTGGTAAACTTATAAGCCCAATCGGGGGCAATAAATTTGCATTTATGGTCGGTTTCGTGGGCCTGAATCATCAGACTCATACCCATCGTTTTCTTGTCAGCCTTTTCTAACCCCCAGCTTTCTCCAAAGGTTTCCTTTGCCTCTCTGCCCACCATATATTCTGCATCCACCAGCTCTGCCAAGATGCTGTCACCGGAGCAGTCGATAAATACTTCAGCCTCTACAGTCTGCCAAGTATAGGTAGTCAGTTGAAAGCCGGTAACATTTTTTATGGTGTTGCCATCACATTCCGCAAAGCAGCAGGCACAGTTGAGCAAAAGCTCAATATTTTCCTCCGCCTTTACTTTTTCGTATAAGATAGAATCCCAAATAGAGAAATTTCTCGTAGGATTACGGTACATATTCTCTAAGAGAATTTCCTCCATAATGCCGGTTTCCTGCAAGTTCCGCACACGGCTGCCTGCACCGGATACCCACATTCTGATCTCGCTGGACGCATTTCCGCCCAAAACCGGTCTGTCCTGCATCAGCACAACCTTGGCACCGTGTCTTGCTGCTGCGATAGCTGTAAATGTACCGGCAAGACCGCCGCCAACCACGCAGACATCTACTCTGCGGTTTTTCTTCATAAGTTCCCCCATTTTTCTCCTCCAACTATCTCAAACATACGCCGTTATTCTTTAACTGCTCCTGAAGCAAAGAAATCTCCACATCACGAACAGGAATGTTTTGTTTTGCTGCCATAGCTGCCGCAGTTCCTGCGGCTTGTCCCATTGCCATACAAGGGGGCATCACGCGGATTGCACCTGCAGCCGTAGAATCGGCACTGATGCATCTGCCGGCAAGTAACAGACCATCGATTCCCAAGGGAATCAGACTTCTGTAAGGAACGCCGTAATAGCTTCCGTTGATAGGCGTATACTCATTACTTTTCGGGCCAAATCTTCCGTGAACATCCACAGAGTTTGCCGCAATTAGAATGCTGTCCTCCGGGACTTTTGCGCTCAGCAAATCCTCGGCTGTCAGGCGATACTCGCCCTTGATGTGACGGCTTTCCCGGATACCGATATAAGATGCGGTGGATTTCAACCGGGCATCCTCACAACCGGGAACATATTTCCGCAGGAAATTCAGGATTTCATCTACCTGCTTTCTTCCCAAAATTTCAGCCTTTGTCAGGCTTTCACTGTCGGTACTGTCAACATTCATAATTCGGGACGTGTTGACACACCATTCATCCTTCTTTGGCATACGGAACAAGCCGATGCTGACTCTATCCATGCTCCAGTCACCGTTTTCCCGTGCTTCTGTCACACGCCAGTGGAAGGAACGGTAGTTTACGCCCTCCTTGCGGTAGAAATTATGTAGATTAGCCTGAATATCCGCCTCAACTTTATCCGTATCTACATTGGAAATACGGAAGAACATCGAAGCAGGCTGCATAAGTCCCAGTTCTTCATTGCCCATCTCGTATTCTGCACCGCAGCGGTAAGCCACATCACCGTCACCGGTTGCATCGATAACCATTTTTGCAGAAATCCCCTGAATACCGCTTTTGGATGCCACAACTGCACCTGTGATTTTCTTTTCATCCATAATCGGTTGTAGAAAAGTGGTGTGATAAAGAACCTTAACCCCGGCCTCCATCAGCATTTCATCCAGAATCAGCTTTAATCCCTCGGCTTCAAAGGGTGTTACATGGTCGTGGCCTACCTTAATCCAGGAAGTAAAGGCTGTACCGCCCATCACTTCAGCAGGATGAATAGCAAAACCACTCGCCACCATCCGGTCTACGATTTCCTCAAACAAACCGCGGATAATCATTTCTTTGCCTTCCGCATTGTAGCAGGTCATAAAAGGCCCGACCAGACCACGGGTTGCCATACCGCCGCAGAAGCCGCCTTCTTCCACCAAAACTGTGGATACACCCATACGGGCAGCAGCAATGGCAGCGCATACACCGGCAGGACCGCCGCCGATAATCAGCACATCGGTTTGATATTTCATTTCGACATTCTGAAAAACATTCATAAAGAATCGCCTTTCCTAACAAACAACAAATAATACTTGCTTTTTTTCCTATATTAAATTATAAATATCATAGTAATTAATTTGTATCATCATATGTGATTTAAATATTAAGATTTGTGATATTGGGGTAAGATATATGCGAATGAATGAATTATTTATCCAAAAGCGTTTGCAAAATAAGAGTTATGTACAGAAAATTCAGTCCTCCCCATTCCCTCGTTATAAAAATTTTGCCGGTTGGACGGATTCTGTTTTAAATCAGGGACTGGTTTTCTCCCACAGAAGCTCCTGGTATACCAAAGACATATTTCCTGAAAAGCTGCACGCACATGACTACTATGAACTGACGATCTATGTAAAAGGTGATGTGGAATATGTGAACGAAAATACCTTGATTGCCGCATCTCCCAACACTGTCGTATGGTTCAAGCCAGGTCAGATGCACACAGCCAGACTTTTGGCAGATTCCCACTATGATCGGTATATCCTGTATTTTTCCCCTGAATTTTTCACAATTGACGGTAAAACAACACCGATCACTAATTTTATGGAACACTCAGATGCCGGTTCTCTAAGACTGTCTGAGAAAAACACCAATGAATTACATTCCATTCTCAACCGAATCGATAAAGCGGTGGAATGTGATAAGTCCTATAAGGAACTGCTGGTAAAGGCGCTTTTAATCGAATTTTTTGACCTGCTCAGCTCCCCGGAAACCCAGGTGGTGCAGGGTGTGGAATTGGAGGATACCACAGCCAAAATTAAACAGTATATTGATACCCATTATGCAACCATTGCATCGGTCAATGAGATCGCAGAGCATTTCTTCTATAGTCGGGAACATTTGTCACGGGTGTTTAAGGAATCCTTCAATATTTCAGTTGCACAATACTTATCCCGGAAACGGGTTTTGGAATCACTGCCGCTGCTGTCTGAATTGGGTGCAACCAATGCTGGATATGCCGTGGGATTTCGTAATCATATAACATTTATCGATGCCTTTAAGAGGATTATGGGCTGTCTGCCATCTGAATATAAAGCTAAACAATAGCCTGCATAAGTGGGAAATGATTCGAATTCATCCATATTTAATCAAGGCATCTTTTCATTGAAGCAAGATAGATATTTGTTACATCTGCCCGTTCGTGGCCCAGGAGGTGGGACACGGTCAGGTGGGCATCCAGTTCTGAGATACCGTCAGCGATGAGCTGGCGGTATTTTTCTGCGGCGTAGGTATGCCGAAGGCCGTGGAATGTCAGAGGACGGTTAGAACCTGGATCCTGCACAGCCTCACGATTTCGCAGAATGAATTGCTGTAGTTGGTTAATGGCCTTGTCTGTAGGAACACCCTCCGGCACCAATAATTTGCTTCCTGTCGGTGTTGTTTCCAAGCTCTTTTCCAAAGCAGAAACGATTTGCTGGTTAATGGGTACAGTGCGGATTTTGCCACCCTTGCCTTTGATGGTAATAGCTCGTTCCCGGATGGCTTGCCGGGCAATAGCTGTATCGATGCGGAAACATTCGTGAATTCGCAAACCAGCGAATCGTGCTAAATAAAAGGCAAGCAAATAGCCATCATTATTGAACGCCAATTCAATAATACGATTAAATTCAGCAGCACTCCAAGTACGGTCGGTATCACCAAATCGTCGCCGTTCCAGTTGTATTCCCAATTCTGAATTGCTTGGCAACGAATACTTTGCATCGCCGATCTTGTCATGGAAGAATCGGATTGCTGCCAAGTCAGTTTTAATCGTGCTGGCTGAAAGCTCTTTTTCCTGCATCCAAAGCACATAGGCTACCAGGTGTTTACTGCTAATATTGGATAGCTTTTGCAGGTGGAATTCCTCTGCAAGGAAATGGCAGAATCGCTTCATTGCCATATAGTACCTCTCTTTGGTACGGTAGCTGCCTTGACGATTGTGGCGTGCCAGTTTGTTCAATTGGGCTTCTAAACTATTGTAAATACCTTGATTTTTCATAATGATGAATTCCTTTCTAAGTGATAAAGACACCAAAAGGGTATAGTATCCCCATTGGCAAAATTATTGGTTTCCACCCAGTTTCCATAGAAACCACGAAAAGTGAAAATCTCGAAAACCGTTGTGGGACAAAGACTTTAACAGAATAACAATGATGCGTTATACCGCCTGTCTCTATTGTGAAATTGTCTTGGTTAGTACGACTGCCGCATGGGAAGGTATCTTCCTGTTGCTACCCCACAATTGGGACAACGGCGGCGGACACAAACCGCTAAACTCGGCTGCGGTAATAATAACCGCGCATGTCCTATGATCCCCTCGGCGAGAAATCGGGAAGTTTGGGGACTCCTTGCTGCCGAACCGGCTTTTGCGTTCGCCGGAACAAGGAACCGATCTGTGACAGTTAGATCAGGTGGATACGAGCCTCCGTTCTGCCAATACGGAGGGCGGACTGTTGCTGCAGTCCAGAAAACAGATAACCTACTGTGTCCGAAAACACGACCATTCATTAGAACGCAAAAACGCCCGCATTTCGCCCTAACGGGCAAAAAGCAAGCGTTTCTAATGTTGACTTTTTCAGACTGACGCTGGCTGCGCCAGCCTACTCGCTGTGTACAGCAATACACAGTGAAAGAAAAAGTCGGGCCATTCAGATATGTAATCTAGTATTTGGTAAATCCGGCAATCCGCTGATTGTGTGCGACGCAGCGAATCTGCAAAGAGACGTAGAATGCATCCACAGTCTGCAAGTTGCGCTGAATTACCAAAAGCCAAGATGGTTCATGCAAACAAAAAAGCCTGAATCCGCATAATAACTGCGTCTTCAAGCTCATTCAAATCTTGGCAGCAAGTAAGATTATTTCCTTACTAACCGGTTTCATTATTAACTTTTCGGAAAAGGGTATAGTTACCCCTTTCCCCAAATCCATTCCTTAACACATATGATGAATGGTATTCTATTTCCCACCATTCATCGGCCATTCTATACACACGGTTATTGTGCAGCCAAGTAATTTTACTTATGCTGCCGTGTGACAACGCAACCTTTGGGCGAAAGGAAGCCACTCCAAAAAATAGGTTCGCAATAGGTAGCGCATACCCAAAAACGACCTAACGTACAAACATAACTACGTGTGCAACGGAAGATAATCTTCCCTCAAGACTGCCCAGTCCCTATCCCACCGAGAGACGCCTTTGTCAATCTCAGGGGCACGCACATAAATCAATAACACCTATAATATAGCACTACATTTAGTGTATGTCAATACGCGTACACACAATATATTGTGTGATTTTATTTTTCGTTCTCGCAATTTCGACATGATTCTTGTTTTGACTATGATATACTTAAAATGCAGCTTACGGGACTGCAAAATATCATATTGCTGAATGAATACGCTTGTGTTTATGAAATGATGTTGTAAGATGCTATATCTTGCAATACGTTATATTTGGTCATTACTGGAGTTTGGACCGGTAATGATTACGTTGAAATTGTGTTACGAAAGGAGAAATGACTCTGCAGCATTTTTTAATGTTCAATTGGAAATCGCTCCTTTATATTGTTGATGCCGCCGTCCTATTCGTTCAGGACGGCGGCATTTTGTATGTAAAAAACGATAGGAAAGGAGGTTCTCTATGGCGTTATCAAATTTGCTTAATCAATATCCGCCTGTTCTGTCTGTAAAGCAGGTTGCAGAAATATTAGCAGTTAGTCAAAACACTGCTTATGCGATAGTTCGTTCCAAACAAATACATAGTATCCGTGTAGGACGCAGTTATCGGATTCCGTTGGATGCAGTCATTGATTATCTTCGTAAACACTAATTTGTTGAAAAATCGCCGCAAAAACCGTATAATAAATATGTACCTGCTATGCGGCAAAGAAAGGAGAAATGTTTATGCCGCAGAGCAAAAAGTCAACATCCGGTATGGGATCTATTCGAAAGATCACCAAGGTTGTGAAAGGCAAGGAATATACATTCTATGAAGCCAGATATACCGTGGGTTTTGATCCAGGAACCGGAAAACAGATCCAACGGAGCATTTCCGGCAAATCAAAAAAGGAAGTAGCACAAAAGCTGAAGGAAACACTGTACAGTCTTGACAGGGGCGATTATGTAGAACCGTGTAAAATGACACTGGGAGAATGGCTTGACAAATGGTCTGAAAACTACTTAGGTTCTGTCAAACCGGCAACAGTCTGCGCCTATAAGAGTACAATCAAAACCCATTTGAAACCCGCATTAGGTGCAGTCAGATTAAATGTGCTGGATACACATATCATCCAGAACTTCTACAACAGCCTGACATCCCCGCAGAAGCAAGAGAAGGTCTTATCTCCCAAGACGGTCAAAAATATCAACGGCGTGCTTCACAGAGCCTTACAGCAGGCAGTATCCAACGGCTACATAAGAATCAATCCAACGGATGCTTGTGTTCTTCCTCGTGTGGAAAGGAAACAAATTAAACCAATGGATGAGTATCAGATTACAACCTTCCTAAAAGCAATCCGTGGACATCCCTTTGAATATCTTTTTGTGGTGTCGCTTTTTACCGGAATGAGAGAGTCCGAGGCCTTGGGGTTGACGTGGGACTGTGTAAATCTAAGCTGCAACACGATTCTTATAAACAAGCAGTTACAGATGGTGCGAGGTGGAAACGGCAAATACCGTCTTGCTCCTACAAAAAACAGTAAAGCCAGGACTGTTACCATAGCTCCCTATGTTGCAGATACATTACGAAAGGTTCAAAGAGAGCAACAAGCGAACAAGGCTCGCTATGGAGCAGCATGGAATGATACCGGATTTGTGTTTACAAATGTCTTTGGAGAACACCTAAAAATCCACACTGTCTATAAGAATTTTAAAATGGTTGTGAAGGAGCTTGGATATGACAATATCAGATTCCACGATCTGCGTCATTCATACGCAGTGGCGAGCATCAAATCCGGTGATGACATTAAGACTGTACAAGAGAATTTAGGCCATGCGACGGCATCCTTTACCCTTGATGTATACGGACATGTTACCGATCAGATGAAGCGGGACAGTGCTGCCAGAATGGAGCAATTTATACGCTCCGTCAATCAATAAGGGGAAACGTAAGGGGAAACCGCATATTTGGGCCTTTTTGAGTTTTGGAATATCGAACTTTTATACCGAGAAAATGCGTAAAAACGCAGAAAAATCCCGGTATTTCAAAGAAATACCGGGATTTTCTTTTGGCGGAGAAGGAGGGATTTGAACCCTCGATACCCTTTTGGGGTATACACGATTTCCAATCGTGCGCGCTCGGCCAGCTACGCGACTTCTCCATCGCTTGCAGTTTCAACCGCTTGAGTATATTACTCTATTTCCACCGATTTGTCAAGTACTATTTAGCAGTTTTTCTGTATTTTTTTAGATCAAATAATTATTGACAATCGTCCCGAAAGCAGATATAATAACGCAGATGCTACTGTGGCTCAGTCGGTAGAGCAGCTGATTCGTAATCAGCAGGCCGCCGGTTCAAGTCCGGCCAGTAGCTCCAAAAATCCCGAATGCAGTTGCATTCGGGGTTTTTTATATCAACTATCTTTCCACTTTCACAATACCGGACCAGCAGTCTAAATCCGATCCACTCTCGTAAAACTCGTACATATAGAAGTTGCCGAAAGCATCTTCAAAACTGATCAAATAAACACTGGTATCAGAGAACGAAATGGCCGCTACAATGGGTTTATCCGGCGTAAGCTTTTTTAAATAAAACAAATCGTATCCGTCTTCAATATCGTAATCATAATTATATGTATTGTAGAATATTTGAACATTATACAATGTTTCGTGGGCCCGAAATGCAACCGCAGTGGAATGTGCGCCTGCATGGTCATCGCAACAATGAAAATTACCGCTTGCTAACAAATCCGGATCAGCATAGTCAATTGTAATCGGATTATCAGAGCGGCGCACCTCATTCAGGTCAACCCAACCAATTCCGGATTTTAATTTCCCCCAGAGATTATTATCACTATCACGGGTTTCCTGAACAATGGTATAGATGCCTGCAATTCCCACATCTCCCACATAGGTGTATTGATAGCCGGGACCGGAATATATAGGCTGATCTTTATTCGGAATATTAATTCTGTAAGATCCGTCATTTTCTGTTTCATCCGGAGGTTCCGTTGCAGGCTCTGTTTCCGGTCGTTCCACAGGTTGAGACTCCACGTTGATCCAGTTAACGTTCTGTTTCAACGCCCAATTCTTCTCGAAATTAACAAATGATTCCTCACTACAGGTTGCACCGTCAACTGCATATACAGAAGCGGCATAATCCGCCTGGGCCATATTAAGAAGTCGATATCCGCCACCCGGAAACTCTAAAGCAGAATACGTTAACAGATCCCCGGTGCCACCGGAGAATGTACCGTCAGATTTCACCTGTTTCATCTGATCGTCTGCAAAAGAGAAGAAAAATACATCTTCTCCGCTATAATACAGCACAATGCTGGCTACATCAGCAGAATCAGTTCTTACAACCATTTCATTCTGACCATCACGATTAAAATCAACATAGGCATAAGAAATAATGGCTGCATAATATTGCTGTGCCAAATATTCAGGAAGTTTTTCATACTGACCGGACTGAGACAGCAAAGGAAAACTTCCTTCAAGCGCCGACATCATAATTGGGTCGGTATTGACCGATTCCGTTATGTCTGCAGGAATAGATTCCAAACCGGGATTCTCAGAAGTATCTATGGGTTTCTGAGGAATAGCCACATTACAGCCGGACAAGAGTAAAACAGCAATACAACTCAGAAGCAAAAATGTTACTACTTTTTTCATAAGCTACAAACTCCTTCCCATCAAGGATTAAATTTGGAATAGCGGGCAAACCCATCGCCAAGCACCTGGTGAGCTTCCTGGACAATAATAAATGCATCCGGATCGATCCCTACCACAATTTCTTTCAGATCTGCAATTTGCTGTTTCTTTACAGCTGTAAGAATTACCTTGGTATCATTGCCAGTGTATACTCCCTGTCCTTTCAGGAATGTTGAGCCACGCTGGAGATCATCACCTATTTTTTTAGCAACTTGGTCATAATGCTTTGTAATGATGATGGCAACTTTCGAATAGTCGAATTTGTACACCACAGCATCAATCACGCAGCCGGAAACATAGATACACACACCGGTATACAGGCAAATCTCTACATCCTTAAACACCAATCCTGTTAAAATTGCTACTGCGGCATCAAAGAAAATATTGATCACGCCGATAGGAACATACTGATATTTCATTTTAAGCAAGCGCACAATAATGTCCGAGCCGCCTGTGGATCCGCCTGCACTGAATACGATTCCCAAACCAAATCCGCAAATCACACCGCCGTACAAAGCGCACAGAAGAATATTGATCTGCAAGACGGGAAGAAACGAAAACAAATCAATAAACACAGAAACGCAGATCATACCAAGTAAAGAATCCAGAAAGAATTTCTTTCCAATCTTGATTCCTGCGATGGCAAATAGCGGAATGTTAATAACAGCATTAAATAGACCGACAGAGCCAAATGGAAGCAATTCCACCAAAACTCTGGAAAAGCCCGTAATTCCACCGGCATTTAATCCGCTGGGGGACAAAAACATATTAAAACCTGCGGCAAATATTGCACATCCTAATACAATCTTTAAATAAATAATGAGGTATTTACCGATTGCTTTCATGGAATCCTCCCCTGCCGGACTACATGTACGGCTTAAAATTCGTCAAAACTAATCTGTTTTTCCGGCACGTCGTCTTCTTTTAGAAGCGCACCGGCCGTGGGAATATTTCTGCTGCGATAACGGGATACATTCACGATTCCGCTTTCCTCAAGCCTGCAAACACGATCAAGCGCAGCCTTCTTTTTAATAGACATTGCCGAAACACCCTGGGTGTTTCGTGTGGTCTTTGGCAGCAGCTGTGCTGTGGAAATAACCGCAACACGACCGTCAGAAGAGTACATAGCCACCTGGCAATCAGATGTCAGTGCCATAGCGCCCTTCAGCGGGCTCTTATCAGAGAACGCACCTGTAAGCTTGCGGCGATTTGTCTTGGTTTCATAGGCCGACAGCGGCACCTTAGCTGCCTTTCCGTTTTCAAAGAAGAACATCATAAATCCCTTATAATCCCCGGGAAGAATCACATAAAGAACATTCTCCCCTGTTTCCATGGACAGTTTTGTGGGCAAATAGTCACCCAACAGCGATGCTTTACTGTCCTCAAAATCAGACAATCGGGATTTATAGCATTGGCATTTATCAGTGAACACCAAAATTTCAGCTTTATTATTTGTTTCTGTACTGAAGGAAAGGCTGTCGCCTTCTTTGAATTTCTGTTCACCGGACATACGAAGAGACTGCTGGGTTATTTTCTTCAAATAACCCTCTTTTGATACGAACAATGTTACAGGATAGTCCGGAGTATCGTCCTCTTCTTCCTCAGGCTCGGCCAGAGCGGCATCATATATGATTTCTGTCTTTCTCGGCTGTCCGTATTGTTCCGCAACATCCTTCAATTCGCTGATGATAACATTTTTCAAGCGACGTTTGCTGCCAAGAATATCCTTTAAATCAGCAATTTCTTTTTCCAGTTCATCAACAGCCTTTATTTGCTTTAAAATATATTCTTTATTGATATTACGAAGCTTAATTTCTGCAACATAGTTTGCCTGGATTTCGTCAATACCAAAACCGATCATCAAATTGGGAATTACTTCATTCTCCAGTTCCGTCTCCCGTATGATACGAATGGCCTTATCAATATCCAGCAGGATTCGTTCCAAACCCCGAAGTAAGTGCAACCGATCTTCTTTTTTACCGATCTGAAAATGAATGCGACGCATTACGCATTCGGTACGCCAGGCAGTCCACTCCTCCAGAATTTCGCCTACGCCCATTACTCTGGGCATACCGGCAATCAAAACATTAAAATTGCAGGAAAATGTATCCTGTAAAGGAGTCATCCGGAAGAGCTTTTGCATAAGTTTTTCCGGGCCGACGCCTCTTTTCAGATCAATAGCCAATTTCAAACCGCTCAAGTCGGTTTCATCGCGCATATCATTAATTTCTTTGATTTTTCCCGCTTTAATAAGCTCAGCAACTTTGTCAATAATTACCTCGCTGGTTGTAGAATAAGGAATCTCATAGATTTCAATAATATTATCTTTTTTCTGATAGCGCCACTTTGCCCGAAGCTTGAAACTGCCGCGGCCTGTGGAATAAATCTCTCTGGTAGCTGCTTCGTCAAACAACAATTCCGCACCGGTGGAAAAATCCGGTCCGGGAAGGGTTTCCAGAATGTCGTGATCCGGATTATTCATCAAAGCGATTGTCGTATTGCAAATTTCTGTCAGATTGAACGAACAGATATTTGACGCCATACCAACCGCAATACCCTGGTTTGCTGAAACC
This sequence comes from Faecousia sp., assembly GCA_045646805.1. Classification (GTDB taxonomy): domain Bacteria; phylum Bacillota; class Clostridia; order Oscillospirales; family Oscillospiraceae; genus Faecousia. The sequence continues at coordinate 20,615 of JAZRLK010000011.1, read as the reverse complement.
AAAACATTGGGAAATGTGGTCGGCAACAGCGTAGGTTCTTTACGGGTCGCATCATAGTTATCAACCATATCCACGGTATCTAAATCAATATCCCGGAACAATTCTTCACAAAGAGGTTCCAGTTTTGCCTCAGTATAACGAGATGCAGCATATGCCATATCCCGGGAATAAACCTTACCGAAGTTACCTTTAGATGCCACGAGAGGATGCAAAAGGGTTTCATTTCCCCGTGCCAAACGAACCATAGTTTCGTAAATAGCCGCATCACCGTGGGGGTTAAGCTGCATAGTTTGTCCGACGATATTGGCAGACTTTGTCATCTTCCCTTTTAACAGTCCCATTTTATACATTGTATAAAGAAGCTTTCTGTGGGAAGGTTTAAAACCGTCAATCTCAGGAATTGCCCGGGAAACAATGACCGACATTGCATAGGGCATATAGTTGACTTCCAGAGTTTCAGAAATTGCCTGTTCTGTAGTAGAGCCTACAAGGCCGACAACATGGCTGGTATCCAGCTTTTTTGTATCCGCCTGAATATCTTTTTTCTTCCGTGCCATAATGGACCTCTCTTAGGAAATATCAGCCAGTTCCAGGTATCTGGAACCGTTTTCAGCAATAAAATTCTTTCGTTCATTCAATGCATCGCCCAGCAGAACATCAAAATAATGCGCAGTACGCTCGGCATCTTCCGGCATAACTTTGATCAAGCGGCGTGTTTCCGGATTCATGGTGGTCATCGCCATCATTTCAGGATCGTTTTCACCAAGGCCCTTGGAACGCTGGATATTGGAAGGCTTATTGCCCTGCAGGTCATCCCGAAGAATTTTGGCTTTCTCTGCTTCGTTATAAGCAAACCAAGTCTTATCTTTATAGGTAATTTCAAAAAGCGGTGATTCGGCAATATAAACATATCCGTCTCGAATCAATGTGGGGCAAAGCCGGTAAAGCATGGTCAAAATCAATGTGCGAATCTGGAAGCCGTCAACGTCAGCGTCAGTACAGATGATAACTTTACTCCAACGGAGATTCTCAATATCAAAAGAAGAAAGTTCCTTGGACTTTTTGCCTTGAATTTCCACACCGCAGCCCAAAACTTTCATAAGATCCGTAATGATAGGAGAAGCAAAAATCTTATTATAGTCAGCCTTTAAGCAGTTGAGGATCTTGCCACGCACCGGCATAATGCCCTGAAACTCTGCATTTCTCGACTGCTTAACAGAACCCAACGCAGAATCACCCTCCACGATATACAGTTCCCGCATAGCGGTATCTTTGCTGCGGCAATCAACAAACTTCTGCACACGGTTGGCTATATCAACCTTGGCAACTAAATTTTTCTTAATACTGCTTCTTGTTTTTTCAGCACTCTCACGGGCTCTTTTGTTAATAAGAATTTGCTCAGCCGCACGATCCGCTTCCTGCTTGTTCTCAAGAAACCAAACTTGAAGCTTATCCTTAAAAAATGCTGTCATAGCATCTTGGGTAAACTTGGAATTAACAGATTTTTTAGTCTGGTTTTCAAAGCAGCCGATGGTGGAAAAACAGTTTGTAATCAGAACAAGGCTGTCTTGAATATCTTGATAGATAATCTTAGATTCGTTTTTTGTATACTTGCCGGAATCTCTGAGGTATTTGTCGAATGCAGCAACAAAACCGGAACGAACAGCACGGTCAGGGCTGCCGCCGTATTCCAGCCAAGATGAATTGTGGTAGTATTCCGTGTGGCTTACCTGCTTGCTAAAACAGAAGGAACAGGTAATTTTCAATTTCATTTCCGGGCGATTCTCAGCATCTCTGCCACGGCGCTCCGCCTCCCAAAAAACAGGCATTGTGAATGCATTATCGTCGGTGAGTTCTTCCAAATACTGGCGAATGCCGTCAGCATAGCAGAATTCTTCTGTTTCAAATTTCCCGCCAATCTGATTGCGGAACTTGAAGGTTATGCCTTTATTGACAACTGCTTGACGGCGAAGCACATCCCTGTAGTAGTCAGCCGGAATATTAATATCAGTAAAAACCTGCCGGTCCGGTTTCCAATGAAACAAGGAGCCGGTTTTTTTGCGGTCAGTGAGTTCTTTTTTCAAGCCGCCCTTATTTCGACCCTTTTCAAAATGCAGATCATAACGGAATCCGTCACGGCGAATGGTTGCATCAAAAAATTCGGATGCATACTGCGTAGCACAGGAACCAAGACCGTTCAAGCCGAGAGAATATTCATAGTTTTCACCATTTTCGCCGTACTTACCGCCAGCATACATTTCACAAAAAACAAGTTCCCAGTTATACCGTTTTTCCTTTTCGTTATAATCTACCGGGCAGCCGCGTCCAAAATCTTCAACCTCAACAGAAAGATCTTCATATCGGGTGACAATGATAGTATCTCCGTGGCCTTCGCGGGCTTCGTCAATTGCGTTGGAAAGGATTTCGAACACCGCGTGCTTGCAGCCTTCCAGATCATCCGAACCGAAAATAACTGCAGGGCGTTTGCGAACCCGTTCCTCCCCTTTCAGCATAGAAATACTTGTATTTCCGTATTGTTCCTGTCTTGCTTTTGCCATAGTTAACAACCACCAAACTTACATAATTTATCAATTATATTATATACATTTTGTGCTTAAAAGTCAACAAGAACCACAATATATGGAAAACCGGACTTTTTTTAAAGTCCGGTTTTCCATATTCATCAATAAATCAAAATATAATAAGTATTGCCGTTAAACTCAGCTTTTAATTTACAATTTCTTTGGGAGGTAGCAGTTAGACCGGCACCATCAGAATCCAATCTGCAATCACCTTCCACGATAGACCAAACAACCTTCACTTTATCCTGAGGATTATCCGGATCACGCAGAACAATGTCGATCCATTCATTTAACGCCAGAGTAGCAGTATAGCAGCCTTTATCTTCTTCGTAGGGCAAGAATAATCCATATACCGGAACATAAGGGGCATAATTACCGTTGCCCTCCGGTATAATTTCTTCCTGTTGGCTGAAATCGCAAGTAATGGAGCAGCTGGCAACTTCCTGGTCATGATAATATACACGAATAACAGTAGTTCCTTCTGCCACCGCTGTCACAACGCCTCTTGTACTTACTGTGGCCACAGAGGGATTCTCGGTTACCCAGGTAAGTTCCTCGGCCTTAACGCTGCAAGGTTCATACAAATCCCAGCTGTATCCCGGGAAGTTTGCATCTGTAATATTCTCGCGGCTTAATTTCACAAAAACGGGAGCATCCTCAGTTTCCGTAGGTGCTTCGGGTTCTGTTTCCAGATTACATTGAACATGGCATTCATCCATCTGCTCGCCGCAATACACATAAATCAATGCCTCTCCGGCACCTACACAGACCACTTTGCCATCCTGAGAAACTGTTGCAACTGATTCATCGCTGCTGGAAAAGGAAACGATGTCAGTAGTATTGGTGGGAGAATAAATCGTTTTGAGCGTATAGTCTTCGCCAATATCCCTGAAAACAAGCAAAGACTTGGAGAGCGTAATCCCGGTACAAGGATACTCGACAAAATCATTTGAAGAAGTTTCATCCTTACCAAACAGATCAAGGCTGCCATCATTTCCGGACAGGGAATAAAAAATGATAAACCCTACCATACAAGCCACAATCAAAGATAAAAGTACAACAACAATCACAAGTGAGATCACATTTTGAGATGATGATTGTTTTTTATCTTTTTTCTTAGGTGAGGATTTTCCAGCTGCGTAGCCGGAAGATGTATTTCTTTTTTTTACATTGGATTTAGAAAAACGACCGCCTTTTACGTATGTATAACTGCGGACATTCGGGTTAGAGTCCGCAACAGCCGCAGAATCAGCAGGGCGTACACATCCGCAAATAGGACACTGGGTGGATGTATCCGGATAGGAAGTGCCGCAAATATCACAAATCAGCTTGCTCATATTGATCCTCCGTTTCAAGCTATTTGACAGGTTACATATTTTTTTACAATTATATCATCACTTTGTAAATAAAACAACAACAAACTTGTTGCTTTTTTTGAAATTTTATTTTATCATATATTGTAGAAAAAAAGGAGGCGATTCAAATGTCCCAACCTAAGCTCATATCGCCGTTGCTGGATAACTTCATGATTGGCGAGCCGATGTCCGATCGCAACGGCATCCGCTGCTGCCCTGCAATGAACAGCGCGACAAACGAAAAATATATCGTTAAGATCATTTCTCTTCCCCCTTCTGCCACGCAACTGGATGCATTGCTTCTAACCGGCGTTCTTAAAGACGAAGAAGACGCTAAGCAATACTACAAATTCCGCACACAGGATTGGACAGAAGAAATCCAAGTCTTACAGCAGCTTTCAAAGCAAGAAGGTTTTTTTGCCTGCGAGGGATTCCAGGTTGTTCCTGCAGAAGATGGTATAGGCTATGAAATTTATATTCTTACACGCTATGCACGTACATTATCCCGGGAGCTGAAGAAAAAGCCCTTTACTCAGCTGGAGGCACTGAATCTTGGTATAGATATCTGCTCTGCTCTTGCAGCCTCCCGTCGAAACGGATATTTGTTCACGAATCTGAAACCGAGCAATATTTTTATCACCGAAAGCGGTGAATTTAAGATCGGTGACCTTGGTTTTCTGAATCTCGATTCCCTGCACTATGCCGCCATCGCCGAACACTGCCTCAGTCCTTATACGTCACCGGAAATTGCAGACGCATCTTCCAGCGTCAATGAAACTGTAGATGTTTACGGATTGGGAATGCTGCTCTATGATATCTACAACAACGGTATTCTGCCGGAAGACAAAACCGTTCCCCTATCCGCCCCTCAGTACGCTGACGAGGAAATGGCACAAATCATTCTCAAGGCCTGCGATCCCAATCCTCAGGAGCGATGGACCGATCCTGTACAGATGGGTCAAATGCTTGTAAACTATATGCAGAAAAACGGTGCATTTAATTCCCCCATTGTGCCCCCTGCTCCCGAACCGGAGTTGGAAAATACCGAAGGTGCAGAAGAAATACAGTCTAATGATGAGCAAGTCGAAGAACAGGTTGTCGCAGAAAACGCAGAGGTTTCTGAGGATATTGATGCCGCAGTTCTTCCTGATGATGAAGAAATTATCTCTGATGCGGATGTTCAGCTTCCGAATCCTGAAGAAGCTGCCGAATCAACGATTTCTGATGATGCGCAATGCATTCCTGAAGATGGAGAAATTACCGAGGAATATGCACAAGACACCCCTGCCGCAGGTGAAGTAGCCGAAGAAACTGTCATTACAGATTCTGAATCTGATACCGAATCTACCTTTGAACAAATGCAGATTCAGGACATTATTGACAATCATGATGCTTTTTCTGAAGAAGCAGCCGAAATCAAAGCCGCAGCCCTTTATCTGGATCTCAACACACCTCAGGATATGCCCGATGATATCTCCTACGACGATGTCAGCGAGGAAGTCAGCCAAATTCTTGCCCAGGCAGACGCATTGGCTGCTATGGAAGTTCCCGAACCCGTTGTTTCTCCCGAAATTGTGGAAACAGAAGTTCCCCAGCCGGAATCCGAACCGGAAGAAACAACCGAAGAGGAATGCGACACCGAAACTGATATTACAGAGGAAGAGCTATATATGAATGACAACCACACCGGAGATTATGCCGCAAAGCGCCCCCGTTGGGTCCGGCACTCCATTTTGATCGCGTTATTGTTGATTTTGATTGCAGGTGGTTTCCTGTTCTTCAAATTCTATGTACTGGAAACCGTGAACAGTTTGGAATTAACCGGCACAAAAGATTCCTTGATTGTTAAGATTGACACAGATGCAGATGAGTCTCTGTTATCTGTCACCTGCCAGGACAAGTACGGCACTGAAATCACCGCTCCTGTTCTCCAGGGCGTTGCTGAATTTACCGGTCTGAATCCAGAGCAAAAATATGATATCCGCGTAAATATCTCCGGTCTTCATATTCTGACCGGTGATACCACAGACAGCCATACAACACCCGAAGAAACACTGCTTTTGCAGTACAATGTGATTACCGGCAACGAAATCGGTACTGTTGAACTGAACTTCACTTTTGATGGTCCTGCATCCGAAAACTGGACTTTAACCTACGCTACCGACGGCTATGAAGCGCAAAGTAAGTCCTTCTCCGGAACAAATCTTACCATTACAGAGCTGGAACCTTACAAAATCTACAATGGTGTGTTGACTCCGGCAGATGACCTGTTTATCACAAAGCCCATCGAGGTTACATTCAGCGCAACAGAACTGGTACAAGCCAACGATCTGAAGATTACCGGCTGTGCCAACGGTAAGCTAACAGTAGAATGGACCGCTCCTGAATCTGTTGCAGTAGAAAACTGGATCGTTCGCTGCTACAGCGGAACCGACGGTGCTACCTACAACCAAACGCACACCACAAGCGCCACAACCTTTGAATTCCGTGATTTGAACAGCGCAGAAGGCTTTACCGTTGAAGTAAAGGCTGAGGGTCAGACAATTGTGCAGAAAGCTTCTATTGGCGCTAACTCTGTTACCGTATCCAATCTGGCTATCGCTGAATATGCAGACAGCAAGGCTACGCTGACCTGGGACAGTGAAACAACACCATCAAGCGGCTGGATTGTTTCCTACACTGTAGACGAAGCCGAAACCGTTATATCTACCCGGGTTTATGAAAATACCGCCGTTATAAACGGTATGATCCCCAACGCCACCTACACCTTTACCGTTCAATCGGCAGATGAAGTTCACACCTTCTGCGCACCTGTTAGCTGCACAACTGCAGAAACTGAAGATTTCTCTATTGTAATCAACAATAAGAAAATCCTTGCAGAAGATATTGAATTTTCTATGTTCCGCCATCCTGACAACGAAAACTGGACTCGTTACGATATCACAAATGCTCACTACACCAATACTTTCACCCTGGATCAGGAAGCTGGTTTTGTAGGATTCCTCGACAAAAAATACGAAGAATCCAATGCAGAATTTTACACAACCTTTGTTATTCGTAATGAGCAAGGCCAAATCGTTGGCGTAGCAAGTCAGCCAGGCACCTGGAAGTCCATTTGGAATATCAACTATTATGTATTTATGCTTCCCAAGCTTCCGGACGAAGCAGGGCTTTATACTGTAAGCATTTATCTGAACGGTCAATTCGCACAAGAGCAGCCCTTCACAATTGAATAACTTATTTAAATCCTGCAGTTTCAAAAAAACTGCAGGATTTTTGTAAAAATAGCTTGCAATCAAAAAACAATGGTGCTATACTGTGTTTATTAAATAATTTGGAGGGTTCCAAATGATGAATTTTGCTGCACAGTTCTACTTTTATAACTATTACTTTTTCTTTAAAAGGTAATAGATATTTGTGCTGCAATTTTTTATAGTTTTTAGGAAGTACATTCTGCCGCACAGATGATCGTCTGTGCGGCACTTTTTATACGGAGATGATTTTATGATCGCAATATTAAAGAAAAACACAACACCGGAACAAAAAAATCATTTAATTACTTGGCTTAAAAGTATGAATGTAGATGTTCATATCTCTGAAGGCGAGGAGTTTACCGTTGTGGGTTTGATCGGAAATACCAGCCGCATTGATATTGAGCTTCTCAACAGTTTGGAAATCGTGGAAAGTGTAAAGCGTGTTTCAGAGCCCTTCAAACAGGCAAACAGAAAATTCCACCCGGATGATACTGTTGTATCCGTGGGCAATATCAAGATCGGCGGCGGTCATTTCGCTATGATTGCAGGCCCCTGCTCTGTCGAAAGCGAAGAACAAATTATTGCTGTTGCACAGGCAGTAAAAGAGGCCGGTGCACATATTCTCCGTGGCGGTGCATTCAAACCCCGCACGTCCCCCTATGCTTTCCAGGGACTGAAAGACGAAGGTATTCGAATGCTGCAGCTGGCAAAGGAGGTAACAGGACTTCCTATTATTACGGAAATTATGACTACCCGTTCGCTTGACCTTTTTGAAAATGTCGATATCATTCAGGTTGGTGCTCGAAATATGCAAAACTTCGATCTGCTGCAGGAATTGGGCAAGACAAAGAAGCCAATATTGCTAAAACGAGGACTTGCAAACACTTTGCAGGAGCTTTTGATGAGCGCAGAGTACATTATGAGCGAGGGAAACGAGAACATTATCCTCTGCGAACGGGGCATCCGCACTTACGAACATTACACCCGAAATACACTCGATCTTTCTGCAATTCCCGTTCTTCACGAACTTACCCATCTTCCCGTTATCATTGACCCCAGCCACGCAACAGGTAAAGCTTCCCTGGTGCCCTCTATGGCCGCAGCAGCCGCTGCGGCAGAAGCTGACGGTTTGATTATCGAAGTACACAACAATCCTTCAAGAGCCTTGTGCGATGGCGCACAATCTCTAACACCGGAACAATTTGCCAAAGTGAGTTCTACAGTGCAAAAAATCAGGGAGGCAATTCGATGAATGTTGGTATACTGGGTTTGGGATTGATCGGAGGTTCCCTTGCAAGAGCATATTCCAAAGCCGGTCATACCGTTTTCGCCCAAGAAAAAGATGAGTACATGCTCGGCTTTGCAGAGCTTGCAGGCGTAGTTCACGGCAGATTGAACGAGGGAACCATTGCCCAATGTGACTTGATTCTACTGGCAATTTACGCAGGAGGTTCGGCCAATTGGCTAACAGAAAATGCTCCTTTAATCCGTCAAGATACGCTTGTTATCGATTGCTGCGGTATCAAAACTGAAATCTGCCGCATATGCTTTCCTCTTGCTAAAAAATACGGTTTCACATTTGTTGGCGGTCACCCTATGGCGGGTTCTCATTTCTCAGGCTTTAAATATAGTCGATCTACACTCTTTCAGGGTGCCCCTATGATCCTTGTTCCGCCTGTGTTTGATGATCTTGCTCTGTTACACCGGGTAAAAGAGGCGCTTACTCCCTGCGGTTTCGGTTCTTTTTCCGTTACCACCGCTCAGGAGCACGATAAAATGATCGCCTTTACATCGCAAATGCCCCATCTTATCAGCAATGCCTATATCAAATCCCCTACTGCCCTGGAACATAAAGGCTTCTCCGCAGGCAGTTATAAAGATCTCACCCGTGTAGCCTGGCTGAATCCGCAAATGTGGGCAGAATTGATTCTATCAAACCAAGAAAATATTTTAACGGAACTATCAGTATTAATCGATAATCTTCAGAAGTACCGCAATGCCATATTGGAGCAAGACGAAGATCAACTGATTAAACTGTTAGACGAAGGCCGCAAACGAAAGGAAGATGTTGACGGATGAAAACCATCTGTGTAAATGCCTCAAAACAATATTCCATTCACATAGGACATGATCTGCTTAAAAATGCAGGAGATATTTTTTCTTCTTTATTCTCCGGAAAAAAATGCGCAATCATCAGTGATAGCAACGTCTTCCCTCTTTATGGAATAACATTATCCAAAAGTTTGGAAAGTGCCGGTTTTTCTGTATATAACTACTGTTTTTCTGCCGGAGAAGAACAAAAAAACGCCGAAACATATTTGAATATCTTAAATTTTCTTGCAAAAAACAATTTCACCCGCTCTGATATCCTCATTGCTCTGGGCGGAGGAGTTACCGGCGACATTACAGGCTTTGCAGCAGCAACATTTATGCGTGGCATTTCTTATGTGCAGATACCCACAACGCTTTTGGCAATGGTGGATTCCTCTGTTGGAGGAAAAACGGCTATCGATCTGCCTGAAGGCAAAAACCTTGTCGGTGCATTTTATCAGCCCAGTGTAGTCTTATGTGATTTAAACACTCTGGATTCTTTACCGTTAGATACTTTCCGTGATGGATGTGCAGAAATCATCAAATACAGTATTCTATATGATCCCGATCTGTTTGCGCATTTGGCGAAACAAGGAATAAACTTCCATAGGGAGTATGTAATTCCACGGTGTGTCGAATTAAAAGCAGATGTCGTACAAAATGATGAATACGACACCAGTACACGGCAGCTTCTGAATCTCGGTCACACCATTGGACACGCAATCGAGGCACAAAGCTGCTACACCGTTACCCACGGAAAAGCTGTTGCCGCAGGTATGGCAGTTGTTGCAAAAGCCTCCTGGAAACAGGGGTTTTGCAGCGAACATACTTATAATCAAATTTGCAACATTCTGGAAGTGTTTGGTCTACCGAAAACCACACCCTACTCCCCCGCTCAATTATATCACAATGCCCTTTCGGACAAAAAAAGAGCCGGCAGTACATTGAATATGATCATTCCTGTTGATATTGGATCTTGTATTATTAAAAAATTACCGATCGATGAATTAAAAATCTTTATTGAAGAAGGTCTTTAATGTGGATATTACAATTTTTCCCCGCAAATTATCGGGTAAAATCAATGCAATTCCATCAAAATCACAAGCACACCGCATTTTGATTTGCGCCGCATTTTCCAACGAGCCCACTATTGTCATTTGTCCTGCGGTAAATCAAGATATTGAAGCAACCGCCGACTGTTTGAATGCTTTAGGCGCAGAAATTATCAGAACAGAAAAGGGATATTGCGTTTCGCCGATAAAAAGCATCCCTCGGACTGCGGTTCTTAATTGCAGAGAAAGCGGTTCAACACTGCGTTTTATGCTGCCTGTATGCGCTGCGCTGGGCGTAGACGCAACTTTCCAAATGGCAGGCAGACTTCCTTCCCGTCCTCTATCTCCTCTGTGGGAAGAATTAGAAGCAAAGGGCTGTACGCTTAGCTGGTGTGAGAGCGACGTGCTGCGTTGTTCCGGCAAGCTTAAAAGCGGAGATTACTCTATAGACGGTGGTGTTTCCAGTCAATTCATTACCGGGTTAATGTTTGCGCTTGCATTGTTGCCGGGCGAAAATCAATTAAATATTATCGGCAAAACCGAATCCAAGCCTTATATCGAATTGACAAAAGAAGTATTTAAATTTTTTGGTGTGAATACAGATGGAACGCACTTTAGAAACACCTCTTTTTCTTCTCCCGGAGAAATCACTGTAGAGGGCGATTGGAGCAATGGAGCATTTTTCGTTGCTGCCAACGCATTGGGTAATGATATATCGATTTGCGGATTGAATTCTAATTCCTCTCAAGGCGATCGGGCTGTCCAAAATTATGCATCTGCACTATCAGACAATATCACCGTTTACGGCGAAGACATTCCGGATTTGATTCCCATATTGGCAGTTGTAGCCGGTGCAAAGCAAGGTGCGACATTTGAAAATATCGGAAGATTACGACTGAAGGAATCGGATAGAATCGAATCAGTTGCGGCTATGCTTACATCGTTTGGTATTGGCGCATCGGCAGGTTCTGATCGAATGGAAGTATCCCCAGGTACATACCAGGGCTGCACAATTGATTCCGGAAACGATCACCGAATCGCAATGGCGGCAGCAATTGCATCTACCGTCGCCACCGGACCTGTAACAATCTTAGGAGCAGAATGTGTCAGCAAATCCTATCCGGACTTCTGGTCCGACTTTGAAAAACTTGGAGGCTATTATGAGCAGCACATACGGTGAAAAATTAAAGCTATCCATATTCGGACAATCCCACGGCAAAGCAATCGGGATGACCCTTGACGGGATCCCTGCAGGTCTGCCTGTGGACAGCACAAAATTACAAACTTTTATGAATCGACGTGCGCCTGGACAGCACAACTATGATACTCCCCGCAAGGAAGAAGATGTCCCCAATTTCCTGTCCGGCATTGTCGACGGAAAAACCTGCGGTGCACCTATTACAGCATTGATTTATAATACAAATACCCGGTCGAATGATTACAAAAATTTTAAAGATTGTCCCCGTCCCGGTCACAGCGACTATACAGCGCAAATTAAATACGGTGGCTTCCAGGATGCTGCAGGCGGCGGACATTTTTCCGGTCGATTAACTGCACCTGTATGTATCGCCGGAGGTTTATGCAAACAATGGCTTGAAGAAATGGGTATCCAAATAACCGCACGAATTATTTCTATCGGAGATATTACAGACGACGCTTCTATAGACTGGTGTAATCCGGATTTTTCACAAATACAGAGTGACTTTCCGGTTATCAACAAAAAATGCGGCGATAAAATGAAATCCGCTATTGCGCAGGCAAAAGCAGAGGGTGATAGCCTTGGCGGTATAATTGAATGCATCATTACCGGTATGCCCGCAGGAATCGGCGGCCCTATATTTGCCGGAATGGAAGGTAAAATCGCTCAAATCATTTACGGGATTCCTGCGGTTAAAGGAGTTGATTTCGGATCCGGATTCGCAGGATGTAGAATGAAGGGAAGTCAAAATAACGATCCTTTTGCTGTTTCTGATGGTAAAATCGTAACCAAAACCAACAACGCAGGCGGTATACTTGGCGGTATAACAACAGGGATGCCTATCATATTCAGAGCCGCTATAAAACCTACTGCATCTATTGCAAAGGAACAAGAAACCGTAAATCTTTCCACATTGGAAGCTGCAAAAATACAAATTGGCGGTCGGCACGATCCCTGCATCGTCCCCCGGGCTGTACCGGTTATTGAAGCGGCTGCGGCCATAGCAGTATTGGATTCCATACTGGACAGATAAAGATTGGAGATCAGAATTATGGAGCTTACTGAATTAAGAAATCAAATCGATAATGTGGATGAGCAAATTGTGCAGCTTTTTGTCGAGCGTATGGGTTTATCCGCGCAGATTTCTGACTATAAAAAAGAAAACAAAATGCCGATTTATGTGCCCACGCGGGAAAGAGAGAAGCTGCAGGATGTTGCAAAACAAGCCGGTCCGAATATGGATAACTATACGCGGGTGCTTTACTCTATGATCTTTGAGCTTAGCCGAAGTTACCAAAGTAAACGAAATTTAGAGTCTACGCCTCTTCATAAAAACATCGTGGATTCCGTCGAAAATACCCCGAAACTCTTTCCTCAAACACCAATGGTAGCCTGTCAGGGTGTGGAAGGCGCATATGCCCAAATCGCCTGCGAAAAAATGTTTAAATCCCCTCTCATTATGTATTTCAAAAATTTTGATGGTATTTTTAACGCTATCGATAAAGGATTGTGCCAATACGGCATTCTGCCTCTCGAAAATTCTACCGCCGGTTCTGTAAAAAAAGTCTACGATTTGATGATCCAGAACAATTTTTATATCGTACGAACCTTCCGGATGAAAATTGATCATAATCTTCTATCGAATCCCGGTACGAAGCTTTCCGATGTCAAGGAAATCTATTCCCATGAACAAGCAATCAATCAATGCTCAAAATTCTTGAACACGATCCCCGGCGTCAAAATCATCCCTGTGGAAAATACTGCTGTTGCAGCAAAATCCGTTGCTGAATCGGGCAGAAACGATGTTGCTGCCATATCCAGCCACAGCTGTGAAGAGCTTTACAATTTAATCTCTCTTGCTGACAACATTCAGGACAAAGATAACAATCGTACCCGTTTCATTTGCATCAGCAAGAATTTAGAAATTTATCCCGGTTCTGATAAAACCACCATTATGATGGTTTTGCCCCACAAGCCCGGTGCTTTGTACAAAGTTCTTGCCCGTATGTATGTTTTGGGAATCAATGTTATCAAGCTGGAATCCAGACCAATTCCGGAACGGGATTTTGAGTTTATGTTTTATTTCGATTTAGAAACCTCTATTTATTCTGAGGAATTTGTGCAATTAATGTGCGAATTAGACGATCTATGCGATGAATTTAAATATTTAGGCAGCTACACAGAGGTGGTATAATGATATGCGGACTTTTGGGTGAAAAGCTAAGCCATAGCTACTCCCCTCAAATCCATAAATATTTAGGGGATTATTCCTATGATCTGTACGAAAAAAACTCTGAGGCGCTGAATGCCTTTCTAACCAGCGGAAAGTTTGACGGACTTAACGTAACCATACCATACAAAAGAACCGTTATAAAGTACTGCAGCGAGTTATCGCCGCAAGCCAAAATACTCGGAGCAGTCAACACCATCATTCGCAAAAAGGATGGCAGCCTAATTGGGCATAACACAGATTATTTTGGCTTCCGATCTATGGCATTACGCTCCGGACTTGATTATTCCGGCAAAAAAATACTCGTACTGGGTTCCGGTGGCGCATCCAATACTGTCTGCGCAGTATTGAAGGAACTGGGCGGTAATGTTGTGGTTATATCTCGAAATGGGGAAAACAATTACGAAAACCTTCATATTCACGCCGATTGCTCTGTAATCGTGAATACTACGCCGGTAGGAATGTATCCCCACACCGGTATCTCCCCTATAAATTTAGATCTGTTTCCAAATTTGGAATATGTTATGGATTTGATTTACAATCCGGCCAAAACAAAACTTTTATTGGACGCCCAAGCCCGTGGCATTCCAGTGCAAAACGGACTTTGGATGCTGGTTGCACAGGCCGCCGAAAGCGCCCAGTGGTTTACAGGTCAGCCAATGGATCCAAAATCTATTGAACATATCTATAACCAATTGAAAATGCAAATGCGAAACATTGTTTTGATCGGAATGCCTGGCTGCGGTAAATCAACAATCGGAAAGATTTTGGCTACAAAATTAGGTAAGGATTTTTTTGATTCAGATGATGAAATCGAAAGATCTGCCGGACATTCTATTCCCGAAATATTCAAAACAGATGGCGAAGAAGAATTTCGGAAATTAGAAATCGACGCACTGAATAAATTAGCAATCCTATCCTCCTGTGTAATTGCCACCGGTGGAGGTTGCGTAACGAAAGAAGAAAATCTGCCAATTCTTCGTCAAAACGCAATTATCGTATGGATACAACGGGATATTTCTTTGCTTCCTACAGAAGGACGGCCTTTATCCCAAACCAATTCATTAAACCAAATGTATAAAATCCGCCAGCCTCTATACCGCAGTTTTGCCGATATTACGATAGCTAACAACACCTCGCCGGAAGTCGCCGCACAGGCGATCATCAAACAGTTGGAGGATATGATATGAAAATTTTAGTCATCAACGGTCCAAACATCAATATGCTTGGAATCCGGGAACCTAAAATCTACGGAAGCAATACCTATCAAGATCTATTAAACCTATTAGATGTCACTGCCACTGAGCTGGATGTGAAAATTAATCATTTTCAATCAAACTGGGAAGGGGCTATAATTGATGCAATTCAAAATGCATATGAACAATTCGATGGTATCGTCATCAATCCTGCGGCCTATACTCATACATCCGTTGGCATATTGGATGCTCTCAAAGCTGTAGGCTTGCCAGCTGTAGAAGTTCATATTTCTGACGTGGATCATCGTGAGTCATTCCGGCATATATCTTATCCCGGCATGTACTGCGAAAAAACAATTAAAGGGCACGGTATTACCGGATATCGCGAAGCCATTGAATATCTGTTTTACAAATATCGATAACCTTTATCCTGTTACGGAATCATAATCGCACACCATTTCATATTCCGCTGCCAATATTTTGCAGGCTGTTCCTTTCGGGACAGCCTGCTTTTCATACAATCTTATTTTACTTGAAATTACAAATAACTGACAAAGGTATTTCTCATCAGCTTTACTACACAGAATATAAATATGTACAACTACAATTATCAACAGACCCGTCAACATATGCGGCACAATCTGATACACAGATAAAACCGCAAGATAAGTGAACTTTAACCGAAGCTATATTTTGATTATGAATATGGGAATATATTTTTAATCTTCCACGATTATTCAGATAGTCCAATGTAGCACGCAAAAGCTGCTTAGCATAACCGTGATTTCGGAAATTCGGTTCTGTTTCCAGACCTTCCACAAGCAAGCCATCACGATAAGGCTCTATACGCAGTGCACTTACATAACCACAGTCCAAAGCCCAAACTGCGCAAAAAGAATCGGGCTGCTTTAAAAAGGACTTAAGAAACAAAAAAAAATCCTGTTCCACTTCTAACTGCTGTTGATTTTCTTCTAAATAAGGGTATTTTTCCTGCCCTTCACGCAAAAGAGACTCACGATAAACATTTACCATTTGTCCGTAGTCAAGCATTGATGATGCAGAAATAATTTGAAGCAATTTGCTCACTCCCAGATTCATATTTTCATAAAGGATTTCTTTCAGTTTTTTGTTTATTGCCAACTATAATATTGAAAAAAGTTTGGTTTTCTCTGTTGATAAGCCGCATTCCGGTTCACATAACAACTATTTTAAATGAATATTTAGCTATTTATTCACATTTTCCACAGAGTTATCCACAGATATCCACCCGGATTCTTTTCCGAAAATTTGTAAATTTACTAATAAGTAATATAAGTCCAAACTTTTTCAAAGCTTATTATTTCGTTGACATAAATTATATATTCATTTTATTTCAAAATTACTTTCGCTTGAGAAAAATGCAGGAAAAATGAAATTTCCTGCATTTTTATAATTGTTCACCTAAAATAGATTTCGTGGCATAGGCATTCAGGTTCATATCCGCAATATTGCCCGAAAGAAATTCATAATATGCCTGCGCACCGATCATAGCTGCATTATCACCGCAAAGAGAAAGCGGGGGCATATACAAATTAACGCCAAGCTTGTCTGCCGCATCCGTTAGATCCCGACGAATCCGAGAATTTGCAGCAACGCCACCGGCAACAGCCAAGTTGTGGTATCCCGTTTGCTGCAAAGCCCGGACAACCCTGGGAACAAGAGTGTCGGATACAGCAGCGCTGAAAGAGGCGCACAGGCTCTCAATATCCAAGGTCTCCCCTACCTGCTCTGCATGGTGGATCAAATTTAAAGCGGCAGTTTTCAAGCCGGAGAAGCTCATATCAAAAGGATTGGCACCAGGCTTGGAACGAGGAAGCGGATATTTGGTATCATCACCGTTTTGAGAAGCTCTGTCCAGGGCCGCTCCGCCAGGGTATGGCATATCCAATACCCGGGCAACTTTATCGAAGCACTCCCCCGCTGCATCATCCAATGTTGTGCCCAAAATCTCCATTTGCGTATAATCCTTCACATCAACGATCATCGTATGACCGCCGGAAACCACCAGGCATAAAAAGGGCGGCTTCAACTCCGGAAAAGCCAAATAGTTGGCAGCAATGTGACCACGGATGTGATGAACAGGGATCAGCGGCTTATCCAACGCCAAAGCTGTAGCCTTGGCAAAATTCACGCCAACCAATACTGCACCGATCAATCCCGGTGCATAAGTTACAGCAACTGCGTCAATCTCCTGTCTGGTTAAACCGGTTTTTGCCAATGCTTGGTCGGCAAGGGTATAAATTGCTTCAATATGCTTTCGGGAGGCTATCTCCGGTACAACACCGCCGTAAATCCGATGCAGCTCCACTTGAGATGCTATGCAATCCGTCAGCACGCGACGGCCATCTTCCACAATTGCTACCGCAGTTTCATCACAGGAAGATTCAACAGCCAGTATTCGCATAGTTACCACTCCTTTCGCATAATGAAAGCGTCTTCTTTGGGATTCCTGTAATAGTTGGGTCTGCAGCCAATCTGCATAAATCCTAATTTCTCATAAAGAGAAATGGCTGGTAAGTTGGACTTTCTAACTTCCAAGGTCAGGCAATGGGATTGGCGTTCATTGAGCATCTCCACGAGCTTAACAATAAGCTGCTGCGCAAGTCCTTGTCTTCTATACTCAGGAGAAATCGCAATATTCATCATATCCGATTCCCCCATAACCGTTTGAGAACCAACATAACCTGCCACAACATCACCGTCAGCAGCCACAAGCCACAAAGATAACGGGTTGCTCAATTCATAAGAAAAAGCTGAAACGCTCCACGGATCCTGAAAACAAAGCTTTTCCAGTTCCCCAAGCTGCACAATATCTTCTGCACACATCAATCTGATTTCCATCATTTCGCCTCATACCAACTATTGCCCCATTTTGCCTCTGCAAGCAGCGGAACCTGAAGCTTCGCCACCTGCTCCATCTGGGTGCTTACAAGTTCGCAAACCGCCTTGACATCGTCTTCGGGACATTCGATAATCAATTCATCGTGAACTTGCAAAATCAGTTTTGCATCAGGGAAATTTTCTTTTAACGCCTGGTGTACCCGGATCATAGCAAGCTTGATCAAATCGGCAGCTGTACCCTGAACAGGTGTATTCAACGCAATTCTCTCCGCACCCTGGCGGATATTAAAATTGGTGCTGCTAAGCTCCGGAATATATCTACGGCGTCCATATAGTGTGGTGGTATATCCAATTTTACGGGCATCGGCAACGACCTGCTTCATATAATCCCGCACACCGGGATAAGTTGCCAAATAGCTGTCGATATAAGCTTTTGCTTCATACCGGCTGACACCGATATCGTCAGCCAGAGAAAACTCTGATATACCGTATACAATGCCGAAATTTACTGCCTTTGCATGCCGTCGTTGGGTTGCCGTTACCTGCTCGGGAGCGACACCAAAAACCTGGGATGCGGTCACCGTATGAACGTCCATACCGCTGATAAAGGCATTTTGCATTGCGCTGTCGTTAGCCAAATGCGCCAAAACACGCAGTTCGATCTGGCTATAGTCTGCGTCAACCAGAACATACCCCGGCTTGGGAATAAACATTTTACGAATCTCCGCACCCAAATCTGTACGCACAGGGATATTCTGCAAATTGGGCTCTGTGGAAGAAAGTCTGCCGGTAGCAGTTACCAAATTCTGGAAGGTTGTGCGGATTCTGCCGTCATCGCAAATCACTTTAATCAGACCGTCTGCATAGGTAGATTTCAGTTTTGTCAGCATACGATAATCCATTATAGCCGGAACAATAGGATGCTTATTTTTCAATTTTTCCAGCACATCCGCGTTGGTAGAATAGCCTGTTTTTGTCTTTTTAATTACAGGAAGACCAAGTTTCTCAAAAAGTAATTCACCCAGCTGTTTTGTAGAGTTGATATTAAAAGCTTCATCGGAATAGCTAAAAATCAACTTCTCACAATTCTCAATTCGCCACGCAAGCATTTCGCCAAATTGTTCTAATTGCTGCCGGTCAATGGCAACACCCTGGCATTCCATATCATACAACACAGTGCAAAGAGGAAGTTCAATCTGCTGATACAAAGAAAGCATCTGACCCTTTTCCAATTCTTCTGTTAGAACATCCCGCAGATTCCACATTGCTTCCGCACAAGCTGCTGCATCACCATCGTCTGCATCTGTACCCAAAAACGTTGTTGCTAACTTGGATACAGGATAATCTGACTGGGAAGGATTTAAGTCATAAGCTGCCAACGCCGTATCAAAACAGCAGGCAGGCAAAGGCATTCCCATACGGCGCAGAGCGTGGTATGTGGATTTCATATCATGGCAGATCACCTGGCAGCCCTTTTCAAGTATGCCATCAAGGAACATCATCTCCAAAGGTGTCAGAACGCAGACACCGTCCTCCCAGGCAATGCCCACAGAACTGTCCGGCGCTATATACAAAGCATAACTGCAACAGTTTTCAGGAATCTCTTCCCTTCTGGGCAGTTTCACACCTCTGCACTGGCATTTGGGAGCTTCGGCTGCTGCACAGCGCAGATTATATTTATCAATCAATCGAACAAATTCCAATTTCTGGAAAAGAGCATAAAGCTCCGGCTTATTATAAGGCTGAATGATGGCATCCTTAGGCTCAAAATCAATAGGCGCATTGAGCCGTATCGTGGCAAGATCATAAGAAAGATAGGCATTTTCTTTGCCTTGCTCCAGTTTTTCCCTAAGTTTTGGGCGAATAGAGGAATCTTCCAAATTCTCATAAACGCCATCCAAAGAACCAAATTTCAGCAGCAGCTCTGTGGCAGTTTTCGGACCAACACCGGCAACACCGGGAATATTGTCAGAACTATCTCCCATCAGCGCTTTCAGATCCACCATTTTTGCCGGTTCGAAGCCATACTCTTCCTGGAATTTCTCTTTGTCGTACAGGGTGGCTGTGGTCTGACCGGGCCGAGAAATTACAAGCTTGACATGAACATGGTCATCAATCAGCTGCAAACTATCCCGGTCTCCGGTAACGATCACACATTCCCAGTCATTATTGCCGCAGATCTTACCGACAGTTCCAATAATATCATCCGCTTCCCAGCCCTGGCGCTCATAAACAGGAATATTCATAGCAGCAAGAACCTGTTTCATAACAGGCATCTGCATTGCCAGTTCTTCGGGCATACCGTGGCGGGTTGCTTTATATCCGTCATACTGCAAATGGCGGAAGGTAGGGCCATGAAGGTCAAAAGCCACACAAACAGCCTCCGGCTGCTCTTCCTTTTCCATCCGTTCCAGGATATTCAGAAAACCATAAATAGCATGGGTATAAAGCCCCTCCCTTGTGGTCAGGGGCTTTACACCAAAATAAGCACGGTTGATAACACTGTTGCCGTCTAAAATCAGCAGCTTCATACTTTTCTCCATTTCGCGCCCTGGGGAGTGTCGATGATTTCAATGCCCCGGGCCTTCAGTTCATCACGGATGCGGTCGGCCTCTGCCCAGTTCTTGGCCTTTTTGGCTTCGGTACGCATCGCGACCATAGCATCAATTTCCGGATCTGAAGAGTTTTCAGCCTCTTCCTTCTGCTTCTGACGAAGTTTTTCAGCAGCCTGCAGCAAATTCAAAGAAAGAACCTGGTCAAAATCAGCCAGAGCAGCA
>JAZRLK010000010.1:0-15195 GCA_045646805.1 Faecousia sp. | reverse complement strand
CTGGATTCAGAAGTATATGGTCAGTGATGATGCCGGTCAGCGTACCTGGCTGATGTATACGGACTATATTTCTCAGCGTAGCAACACCCGTTCCATGCTGTGGGGCTGGGGCAGTCCTGTGAATACCATCATTGGTGATGTGAACGGCGGCTGGTCCTGGAATAACAATGTATCTGCCGATCACGAGGCATTCAGTCTCCACATGGATAAGGCCGGCACAGCTCGCTTTAAGCTGCTGGATTGGGAATCTAACCGCAACTCGTGGAATAACGATTTGGCTATTTCCTACGTGGATGCACAGACTATCCGCTGGAGTGCTGCCAGCGACTACAAGCTCCGTCTTGCCACCACCCAGGATCTGATTGCACAGGGATATTCCGCCCTGAAGGTCACCCTGACCGGCGATCTGGGCAGTGCTATGGTTTGGTACGGCGAGGATGATTGGAGCGATGGTGAAAGTGGTGTTAGTGCGAATGACTTTGTAGATGGCTCTTACACATTTGAGGTCGATCTGACTGCCTTCAATGCCGGTGAAAACTTCACTATGATGGTAAGCGGGGCGGCATTTAACGACCTGTTGGTAAAAATCGAGCCTATGGGCAAGGCTGAGCAGTATGCAGTCAAGCTGATGGACAGCAATGTCTGCAGCCTGAATGGCAACAGCTATGCCACCGCAGGACAGGACTATTCCTTTAGCCTGACCACCGATGCTAATGTGACTTTGGAAACCGTTACCGTAAACGGTGTGGCTTACACCCCGGTTGACGGTGTTTATACCGTACCTGCTGAGGCAATTACCGGCAACCTGGTGATTCGCGTAGAGTCCATTGCAATTTCCAATGCCATTGTTGCAGCCGACGAAAGCTATCTGGAAACCGCCAAATTGCTGGAAAGTGAGCTGGAGGCTGTTTCCGGAAGCTATGGCGTGTATACCTTGGCTGACAATATCAGCTACAATGGCAGTATTCTTCTGGGTACCAACACAATTGATGCCAATGTTACGGCAGAAACCTACTATGTTTCCGGTGACGGCGCAAACATCTATATTGACGGTAACTGCTCCCGTGCGGTTGCCTACGGTGCAGCAGATTATCTTCGCAGCTTGGGTTATGAATTCTACACTGCAGATGTGACTACCCGTCCTGCCAGCATCAGCCTGAACTTCAGTATGGCTGAGCTGACCGATACGGCTGACTTTGCCGTCCGCAGCTATCTGTCTGCTCAGACAGGCTACAATGAAAACAGCCTGAAGAACCAAGCCTTTACCGTTCTGTCCAAGAATAATAACGCATTGTTTGCAAATTATGATAATTTCGGCGGTGGCGTTGAGATCGAGAATTTTAACGGCGGCGTTCACAACTTTAATACATTCTTTGTTGACCAGACAGAAGGTAAGTACGGCTACACCGTTTCTACCGGCGTCGGCAGCGAAACCGGCTTTGCTCCCTGTCTGACCAACGGCATTACCTACAATGTGGGCGGCGCAGATACCACCCTTACCTATGCCGTTGCCCGTATGAAGGAAGCGATACTGGCCAATCCCGATGCTTATTATTTCAGTTTCTGTCAGAATGACGGTTCTACCTGGTATTGTAACTGCCAGCACTGTGCTGCTGATGCAGTAAGCCATAATCGCAGCGGCACCTTGGTGAACTTCATCAATGCTATGATCGCCCAATTGGAGACGGATGCTGACTTAAGCGGCAGAGATTTCAAAATCATTACTTTTGCCTATGGCTTTACCGCACAGGCTCCTGCCAATGTATCTGCTTTGAGCGACAAGCTGCAGGTTTGGTACGCCCAATGGCACAATGCAAATTATTCTATCAACAGCAACAGTCAGGATCTGAATAACTACACAGCAAATCTGCGTGCTTGGGCTAACCTGACTGCTGATGGCAATCTGTCTCTGTGGCTGTATGACGCTCACTTTAGCAATTACCTGGCATACTTCCCATCTGTAAACACAATTGCTGCCAATATTGCTGAAGCCAAGGCTTTAGGTGTTTCCAACATTCTGGTACAAGGCTCCTGGAACGCAGAGAATATGTGGCAGGCTGAAATGAAAGCTTACATCTGGTCCAAACTGCTGTGGGATTCCTCTTTGGATGTGGAAACACTGCAGCAAAACTTCCTGAAGGCATACTTTGGCGATGCTGCATACAGCTCTGTTAAGACCTTTGTGGATCTGTATGACGACAATGTAGGCCGTTCTGCAACTGTAAAAGCCGGCTATCCTATCAGTAACGGCTACGGTTACTTCTGCCATATGGATGTTTATAAGCAATCCACAGTCCACTCCAAGGCTATCGATGCCGCAAATGCTGCCATTGCCGCTATTGCAGCCGATAGCAGCCTGACTGATGCGCAGAAGGCGTTGTATACCCAGCGTGCAAACGCCTTGTTGGCTACTGTCTACGGCTCTGTGATCGGTAACTGGAGTGGCTACGAGAAGTGGCATGATCAATGGTTTGGCTCTGACAATTTTGATGACTTCGAAGCCTATTTCGGTGCAAGCGCTGCCGGGTGTCAGGCAATGCTCACAACTGCACTGAATAATGCAGGCATTACCAAGGCATGTGAGAGCAATATGTCCGTCAGTGAATGGATTGCCTATATGACAAACCTCTATAATACTGCCGGCTAATCTCTACTTTACTATTATCAATAAAATTGATATAATAACGAAAAACCTATTTGTGGCGGTCCCGGGTTATCCGGGACCGCTATAAAAAAAGGAGCAAACTACCTATGAAATCTTGGTTTCAATATTTTTTCGGCGGCTTTTGGTCCAATAGCCGATCTCAGCAGTGCCAGTGGCGAAGCCTGGGAAATACGGCGTTGGGGGCACTGCTCAGCTTTCTGCTATTGGTCTGCGGTCTGACCTGGGGCTATCAGGCATCCTTTAGACCCACATATCAAAGGGCGGAGGAATTTCGCCAATTTCTGTACAGTGCTATGGATACCGTCGATTTTACGGTAACAGATGGGGTTGCCACCTGTACAACCAGGATCAATACATATGAAGCAGGGCAAACGGGCTACCAGCTGATTGTGGATCTGCGGGATACAAGAAGCATCTACGATGAATTTACTTTGTCCTGCACTGCGGATAATGGACAGACTATCTCTTACGAGAGCTACCTCGCCCAGCCGGCCCATGTGCAGAAGGAATATACGGATTTTACAGTTAGCTACAGCGGAAAGGAATTGAATCTCACCGAAAAATGCCCGGAGTATTTGGCATATTTGCAGACAATCTCTGATCCACAGTCACTACTGTATAACGAGGAAACAGCCAAGAGCCTGAAAAAGCTGGAAGAGGAAAAAAACGAGGACTATTATGAACAGGTGTACCTGCTGTATGTGAGTAGCTATTACCCCAAGCTGGAAATAGCAGAATTTAATACAAAGGCACCTACTATTCACGGATATTATTTGAATTTGCTGTCCCAGGACACGGAAGGAAAGTTCCTTTGCTTACTGAAGGATAACTGCTATGTAGGCTTCCATAGCGGAGGTATGCAGGTAATCTATACAGGAAATTACTCCAAAATTCAAAGTATGGAAGCCGGGGCGGCAGGTGCGGACAGCTTGATTTATCAGTCGTTCCGAAGCAATGGACAGATGGATTATATGATGTATGCGGTCAATATTTTTGGCGGTTTCTTTCTGATTATTGTGTTATGGCTGCTGATGATGATCGTTGTACGTATGGTCTGCCACATCAAACGGTATGAAGCTGCCGCAACATTCGGCGGTGCAGCCCAGTTGGTAGGTTCTTTTCTGCTGTGGAGCGGAGGCATTGCGGCCTTGGTTGGATTTATTCTCAGCTTCCTGCTGGATCAAGCACTGGTGTATTACGGCACTATTGGCATAATGGCATTGGTTATGGTGATTCGAACCATAGTTTTTGTGGCAAACCAAACCCCGGCAGAAAACGATTAGGGAGGTTTATCAATGAATAAACAAGCTTTGTATGAGCGGATAAGAACGATGCTGCTGCATATTGAAAGTAAGATCGTTGTATCCAACTCGGTAGTTACAGATGTTCTGTACCAAACAACTGAATATAAGGTAGGAAGTCAGTGTCCCCAGATGGATGAAAGTAATGCCACCATATTTCGGGAAAATGATGTATGGGGCGGTGCTCTTGATCAGCATGCCTGGTTCTATAAACACATTACCTTGCCCCAAAAGTCCAGTCCTGATAATCGACTTGAACTGACGGTTCAAACAAATCGAAGCGGATGGGACGCTTCCAATCCGCAATTTATTGTGTATTTTAATGGTATTCCTCAGCAGGGAATGGACCTGAATCATACCAGCGTTGTGCTGCCGGATGTCCCGGAATTGGATGTGCATATATATGCGTATACAGGTACAGTAGATGGGACGGATGCATTGGGCTTGTACCCTAAGGCAGAAAAACCTGTAGAGCTTCATGTACAGTGTGTTGAGATTGATGAATTGGCAGAGAAGCTTTATTATGATTTGGTCGTTCCTGCGGATGTGTTGCGTTTTTCGGACAGTAAAACACACACATATTCGGCAATTTTGGAACACCTCAACAATGCGCTCAATTTACTGCAGTGGCATTCAGAGGATGGGTTGCGGCAGTCAATGCGTGCAGCCTGTGCGTATATGCAAGACGAGTTCTATAATAAGTTCTGCCAGCAAGGGGATGTTCAGGTTTCTGCGATTGGTCATACCCATATTGATATTGGATGGTTGTGGACAGTACGCCAGACCAGAGAGAAAGCACAGCGTTCTTTCTTTACAGTATTGAAGCTGATGGAACAATATCCGGAGTATAAGTTTATGTCCTCGCAAGTGCCGCTGTACAAGGCGATTAAAGAGGAATGCCCGGAAAAATATGAGGAAATCAAAAAACGGGTCGCAGAAGGTCGCTGGGAAGTGGAAGGCGCCATGTATGTGGAAGCGGACTGCAATTTGACATCCGGTGAATCCCTGGTACGCCAGGTACTCTACGGCAAAAAGTTCTTCAAAGAGGAATTTGGCGTAGATAGCAAGGTTCTTTGGTTGCCGGATGTTTTTGGATATTCTGCTGCGATGCCGCAGATCTTACGCAAGAGCGGTGTAGACAAGTTCGTTACCAGTAAAATCAGTTGGAACGACACCAATATGATGCCTCACGACACATTTAACTGGAAAGGCATTGACGGCACAGAAATCTTCACCCACTTTATGACATCCCAGCAAATACGGGAAGATGGGACGGTTGCCAATTTCACCACCTATCTTCCGCAAGCCAATGCCAGTTATGTGATGGGAAGCTGGAAACGTTATCTGGATAAGGATATTGCACAAGATGCCCTTTTGACCTTTGGCTATGGCGACGGTGGCGGTGGCCCTACTGCCAGAGATCTGCAGATGCTCCGCAGAATGAGCTGCGGTATTCCCGATTGCCCGACTACAAAGATTGAAACAGCAACGGAATTCTTAAATCGGATGCAAGAAAAAACAGAAGGAAAACGGAGCAAATGGGTTGGCGAACTTTATTTTGAATACCATCGAGGAACCTACACATCTCAGGCGAAAATTAAAAAGAATAACAGAAAAGCGGAATTTGCACTGCAAAACTGCGAAGCCGTATGTGTTATGGCTGAAAAGCTTTTGGGAACCCAGTATCCTGCAAAAGAATTGGCGCAGATGTGGGAAATGGTATTGACCAATCAGTTCCATGACATTTTGCCGGGATCCTCTATACAGCAGGTTTATGTAGATGCCAATAGGGATTATGAGCAGGTTTTGCAGCAGTGCGAAAAGCTGATGCAGGATCGCCTTGCGGTAATCGCTGCAGAAGTTTGCGGTGAAAACGGTATATTGGTGATGAACAATACCCCGTTTGCTACCGGAGGTGTAATTCAGCTGGATGGAGCAACCCGATATATAGAGAATGTTCCGGCCAGAGGTTATGCGCTGGTTCAACCAGTAGAGTGCAACAATAGTGTGCAAGTATCCGATTCGTTTATGGAAAATGATTATTTCCGGATGGAATTCGATGATCGTATGTATATCAGCAGATTCTATGATAAGCAAAACGGCAGGGAAGTGCTTCCTGCAGGAAAGATTGCCGGTGAATTGGTTGCATATGAGGATTTCCCCAGCAACTTCGATGCCTGGGAGCTAAGCCCCAGTTACCGGGAAAAGAGCTATCTGATTGATACCTACGAAAGTGTCGACATTGTCACAGATGCAGAGCGATCCGGTGTCCGAATTGTGCGTAAATTTGCTGATTCTACAATTGAGCAAACGTTGTGGCTTTATGAGCATATGGATCAACTGGATATTGATACCAAGCTGGATTGGCGCACGGAACATATCACATTGAAATCCTACTTCCCTGTGGATGTAAATGCCGAGAAGGCTACTTGCGATATTCAGTTTGGTAACTGTGAACGCCCTGTGCATACCAATACCAGTTGGGATACTGCCAGATTTGAGGTTTGTGCACAGAAATTTGTAGATATGTCTGACAGCGGCTATGGCTTGGCAGTCATTAACGACTGCAAATACGGTCATAGCTTCCGGGAACAGGAAATCGGTATTACAATGCTGCGATGCCCAATCTATCCGGATCCGGATTGCGACAAAGGGTTGCATGAATTTACATATACCCTGTATCCCCACACAGATGATGTTCGTCACAGCAAGGTGTATGAGAAAGCGTATTTGATGAATAATCCTCTGGTAGCTGTCGTTCCAGCTAATGCAGAGGCAAGACTGCCCAGTCAGTTTAGCATGGCAACGGTGGATGCCGAAAATGTTGTTATTGAAACAATCAAGCAAACAGAGGACGGTAAAGGAACAATCATTCGCCTTTACGAATGTCAGAACAGAAGCGCCAAGACAAACCTGAAGATTGGCTATGATTGTGCAAAGGTTAGTATTTGCAATCTGATGGAAGAACCAGAAAGAGCCTTAACTGTTAAGAATAATTCGGTTGCCTTGCATTTGAAGCCTTTTGAAGTCGTAACTGTGCGTGTTGAAAACTGAAGCAGCAGAAAACACCTGTGCCGTTGCGGTTTGTTAAAGAGTCTACATATACCCTGGTTTTCTGCTATGCAGGAAACCAGGGTATATTTTAGATAAGAATAACCCCAGAGGTTTTTGAACAGAACCAGTAAAAACGGACAATAGACAAAATCCCCCCCTGATGTAGGATAATAACTACATCAGGGGGGATTCATTATGAGTAAACGAAGATACACCAATATGGTTGCCTTACTGCCCGCAATTGAGGGCATGCTGGCAGCCGGAATGAGCCACAGAGAGATTGAGGATGAACTCGGATTAGAGGGAGATCGGCCTGTACACAATCTACTGAAGCGGCAGCGGAGGAAGGCAGCGAAAGGTATGCCTAAATTCCGTGGAAGGAAACCGGCAAAAACATTGCAAGAGTACAAGTACGAAAACAAGCGGTTAAAGATGGAAGTGAAGTTGTTGCAGGATTTTCTGCAGTCCACAGAAAGGAAGTGAGGCCTAAGGTCAAATATGCAGTAATCTATCGTCACCGGAACGAGTACCCGGTGTCTGTTATGTGTAAGTTCTTTGAAGTATCACGCAGTGGGTACTATGATTTTGTTAAACGGATGGGTAGGCCAGAGCGTGACACAGAGTTAGCGGAAACGATTAAGGAATGTCAGAACAAGACAGACAAAACATATGGGTACAGACGGGTCTGGAGATGGCTGAGAGATAGAAATATTCAGAGAAATCCGAAAACTGTGCTTAGAATCATGAAAAAGTATGGTCTTTTGTCAGAGATTCGTCGCCGGAGAAAGTGGATTAATCTTAGCCAGCAGGTGCATAAGTATGAGAATCTGCTGAATCGGCAGTTTCAGGAAAACAGACCAAATACAAAATGGGTCACGGATATTTCCTACATCCATACTAAGGAAGGTGTATTGTACCTATCCATGATCCGGGATCTATATGACAACAGTATTGTGGCATATAAGACAGCCACACAGCAAACGGTGAATCTTGTTCTGGACACGATCCGGCTGGCTATGAAGAAAGAGAAAAAGAGAGTCGCTGCGGAGTTGCAGCTCCACAGCGACCAGGGCTTTCAATATACATCCACAGCATATTTTAAGCTAACTCAATCTTACGGCATAACGCCGTCAATGTCAAGGAAAGGAAATCCTTATGACAACGCAATGGCAGAAAATTTCTTCTCCATTCTGAAAACAGAGTGCATCTACCGGCACAAGCCAAAGACATTCAAGGAAGCAAACGATCTGATTGACAGATACATTCACTTCTACAACTATGAGCGTATCCAGAATAAAACTGGAGTGGCGCCGCTGACGCTGCGCCACTCCGCTTAAAACTGAATATATCCTACATAGGTGCTTTTTTGTGCTGTCCGCACAAACTGGGGCAGTTCAGTTTCACCTCGCTTTTTTTATTATTGATATTTAGGCAAATAATTGCCGTGGGCTTCGATCAGATCATCAACCATCTTCTTAATGGTATCAATATCCAGCTCGCTGGCGGTATGAGGATCCAGCATAGCGGCCTGATAAATGTGCTCTTTCTTCTTGGTTGCTGCGGCTTCAATGGTCAGAAGCTGAACATTGATATTGGTCATATTCATCGCGGCGCACTGCACGGGCAAAGCACCAACAAAGCAGGGATGAACGCCGCTTCCGTTTACCAGGCAGGGCACTTCCACGCAGGCATCTTCCGGAAGATTGGTGATCAAGTGCCCCTTGTTCAGTACATTGCCGCCAATCTGGTAGGGATTGCCGGTCACGATCGCTTCCATAATTCTGGAGGCATATTCATGGCTTCTGGTGTGTTCCTTTACGCCCTTTTCCAGGATATCTTCATATTCCTTGTGCCAGCCTTCGATCTGGCTTACACATCTGCGGGGGTATTCATCGATGGGAATATTATATCTCTGGATCAGCTCGGGGTATTTGCTCTTGATGTAGAACATATTGTATTCGGCGTTGTGCTCACTGGATTCAGTGCAGTAGTAGCCGAAATGCTTGATGTACTCCATTCTTACCTTGTCGGAAGCATCGGGCTTGGTAAGATAGGCATCCACTCTGGATTTAATCTCAGGATACAGATCCACTCCGTTTTTGTCCTTGATCTCCAAAAGCCATGCCATGTGATTAATGCCGGCGATCAGTTCTTTTCGGCCTTCCAGTTTGTCGTCCATATCCAGAGCTTTCAAAAGACTCTCCGAGCAAACTTGGACACTGTGGCAAAGACCGACAGTGTTTATGGGTGTGTAGCGCTGCATATATCCGGAGAGCATAGCCATGGGATTGGTATAGTTCAGAAGCAAAGCGTTGGGGCAAACCTCAGCCATATCGTCAGCAAAGCTTTGCATCACAGGAATGGTGCGAAGAGCACGCATAATGCCGCCGATGCCCAGGGTATCACCGATGGTCTGTTGCAGGCCGTACTTTTTAGGGATCTCAAAATCGATGATGGTGCAGGGGTCATAACCGCCGACCTGAATGGCGTTTACAACAAAATCTGCCCCTCTGAGTGCTTCTTTGCGGTTTTCTTCTCCCACATAGCACTCGATACGGCCATAGCCGCCGTTGTTTTTACGGATGGCTTCCAAAATCGTTCTGCTTTCCTCAACACGCTTGCCGTCGATATCGTACAAAGCAAATACGCTGTCACGCAGAACCTCAGAACACATACAGTCGCCAATTACATTTCTTGCGAAAATGGTGCTACCAGCACCGAGGAAAGTTAGCTTCATAGCGGTGACCTCCATAAAATTGGTTGGCTTTATTATATCTTGACATTGGTTTGCAGGAAATGTTATTATAAGATATATAATTTATCATTTTGTTGTTTTAGGGACTTTGTATGCATTCCGAGATTATTATGAATAAAGAATATGCCGGAGTAAATCCCGTCCAGTTTGGGTACGAATCTTGCGAAAAATCCCATGGTTTTGGGCCGGCGACACGCACCCATTGGCTTTTTCATTTTGTTGTTTCCGGAAAGGGCGTTTTTCAAATCAACGGCAAGCAATATGCCCTTTCGAGCGGCATGATGTTTGTGATTCCGCCCTTTGTGGAAACGTATTATGAAGCGGATTCGGAAGATCCTTGGGAATACATTTGGGTAGGCTTCACTGGGACTCCACCCTTGCGGCTTGGCGATTATTATGATATTCCCGGAGCATTGCATATTTTTCAGCACATGAAAGCTTGCCATGAACTTCATAACGGTAAGACCGAATTTATACTCGCCCAGTTGTGGACGCTGTTTTCCTTTCTGATGGAGGAAAACAGAACCAAAGAAAATCCTGTTGATAGGGTGTTGAATCTAATTCATTCCCAATATATGACGCCCTTGACCGTACAGAAAATGGCAGACAGCGTACATTTGGAAAGAACCTATTTTTCAAAAACTTTTTCAGAGAAGATGGGGGTCTCTCCCCAACAATATTTGATTGAATACCGCATGAATCAGGCAAAAACATTTCTCCGCCTTGGGTACAGCGTTACCACCACTGCCACTTCTGTGGGGTATTCCGATATCTATAATTTTTCGAAAATCTTTAAGCAGCGCTTCGGTGAATCACCCTCTCATTATCAAAGCGCAAGATTAAAAAACGCTGAGCCTAAAATATGAAACAGCCAGTATAATCTCCTGCCTTTTACAGATACTAACAGGGTAATTTGTAAAATAATTGTAGGGCGGGCGACCTTTGTGTCGCCCATTGCGGGCGGCTGATAGCCGCCCCTACAAGCACGTACCAATATTTTTGAGTGTAATGAAAAGCGATGGCTTGATTTTACGAGCAAATATATTGTGTTTCTTTGTAGTTCGTGTTGAAAAAATGCTTTATTATATTACAATATATTCCAGATATTGTTCCATAATGTTGTCCTTTGCGATAAACCCTTCTACGACGAATCCGGTGGAGGTATCACAATATCCGGTGGTGAACCCCTTGCACAGTATGATTTTACTGTTGCGGTGCATAAAGGTGCAAAGGCGCAAGGTGTTCACACAGCAATTGAAACCAGCGGTTTTTCCGACAGGGATTTGTCCTTGATCAATAGCTACACAGATCTGTGGCTTTATGACATTAAGATTTTTCCTGAGCAAGAGCATATAAGATACACGGGTGTTTCAAATAAAAAGATATTTGAAAATTTGCATTCGCTTAACCAAATGGGAGCCAAGATTATACTAAGATGTCCGATGATTCCCAACATAAATGTGAATGCTGTACATTTTGATAACCTTGTGAAGTTATGTAATAGCATGGAAAATGTTATTGCTGTGCATTTAGAGCCGTACCACCCTTTGGGAATTTCAAAAGTGCAACAGCTTGGAAAAATACAGAGGTATGGCAATGATAAGTTTTTAGATATCGCATTGCTTGAACCGTACGCAAAGTATATGCGAGAAAAAACCGACGTAGATAGTGTGATTATCTAAAAGTTAGGGTTCATTGTCGAGCGGTAATAGGAGTGAGCAAATGATGATTATATCAGGATTAGAAGGTGTACGAGATCCTTTCGTACTTCGTAAAGGTAATAGCTACTATCTTTATGGCACGGGATTGCCGGATGGCAATGGTAACTGGGAAAGTACACAATGGGCTTGTTATACAAATCACAGTGGCAGATTAGACGGCTGTTGGGTAAAGACGAGCGCACCTGTTTATGAAAAGCCTAGCGGTGCAATCAAAAACTTTTGGGCACCGGAAGTCCATGAATATCAAGGCTTCTACTATATGTTCGCAACCTATTACTGGGAAAAAACTGGTCATAGAGGCTGCACAATTTTGAAGGCAGAATCTCCGGAAGGACCTTTTGTTGAGATTACAAACGGTCATATTACGCCAGCAAACTGGGATGCCATCGATGGCACTTTGTATGTAGATCCGGAGGGACAGCCTTGGATGGTATTTGTCCATGAGTGGACATCTACTCCTGACAAGGTCGGTACGATGGCGGCAGCCAAACTGTCTGCTGACCTGACACACTTTGAAACCGAGCCTGTGGAGCTGTTCCGAGCAGATAGTCCAAGTTGGACCAATCATTATGTTACCGACGGATGCTTTTTGTATACAACGAAAAACGGAACGCTTTTAATGCTTTGGTCTAATTTTGGCTTGGGCGGCTATTGTGTTGGTATTGCCAGAAGTGAAAGCGGTAACATTCTGGGCCCCTGGGTGCAGGAGGATAAACGACTGTTTTGCAAACAGAGGGAAGAAGAATATGACGGCGGCCATGGAATGATTTTCACAGATACCGACGGGCAGATGTACCTAACACTCCATTCTCCCAATTGCCCAACAGAGCAATTTGCGGAAAGAACGATCTTTATCCCTATAAAGGAAGAAAACAATACATTGGTTATTGATTAAAAATAATGAAGTGATTTTGCGTTTCTATTTATAGTATGGTATAATAAGTATGGAAAGAAGGTGACACCTGTGGGAAATATAGAGAGAGTTATCCGGGAAGTTGACAGTTCTATGACAATGGAAGGCCTTCCGTTGACAAAGGATGATAAAAACAGAATACGGAAGTGCTTGACAGATCCTTCCGCATTGGATGGTGTCATTGGCAATTTACTTGCAAAGCATACAGTACCCGCGAGGAACTGATTATGTCATATTATTACCGGTTCAATCTCAAAAACTGAACAAGAAGAAGTTATTAAATTGTTCTTCGGCAGAACCTGCAAACAATTATCTTGGCTTAAATGACAAAATCGCTATGCCGCTATTCCGAATGGAATGGCGGTATTTTATGTCCTAAATTACACCTAAGTGCAATTTTTAATGTATGCCACTTACTAAAATACTAACTGCAAGAAAAGCAGAATAGATTTTGGTAAGGAGGTATTCTATGGCAAAAAAGGAACTTACATTTATATTTGAAAATCCCAATTCATCTCAGGAAACAGAAAAACTGCTGAAGATGATTTTGCTGGAAAAGCTCCTTTCCAAACCCGTCAGTTAACCCATTTCCGCTATTTACATTTCAGTAGATTTATAGCATAATAGACTTGGATATGGGTTGGTTGACAGAAAGGAGCAACCAACAAATGAAAATTGCAGCATATTGCCGTGTTTCCACGGATAAAGAAGAACAGATAGACAGCTTAAATCATCAAAAAGAGTTTTTTACAGAGTACGCCCTGAGAAACGGACATCAGCTATATAGACTCTATGCCGATGAAGGCATTACCGGTACATCCCTGAAAAAGCGCGAAGAATTCAAACGGCTTTTACAGGATGCGGAGCTGGGCTTGTTTCAGATGGTTGTTGTGAAAGACATCAGCCGTTTTGCCAGAAATACAGTGGATGCTTTGCAGAGCATCCGCAAGCTGAAATCCATGGGGATCAACACCCTGTTTCTCACAGCCAATATGGATTCTATGGGAGACAGTGAGTTTGTGCTGACCCTGTTTTCTGCTATGGCGCAGGAGGAAAGCAATAATCTTAGTAAGCGTGTCAAATGGGGAAAAAAGATCAATGCGGAAAAAGGCCGTGTTCCCCAGCGGGTGTTCGGCTATGACAGAATTGATAACTTTACCCTGCAAATTAACTCAGATGAAGCTCGAATCGTTCGCAAAATATTTAGCCTATACATTGAGCAAGGTTTGGGATGCCGAACCATCAGTATGACGCTGAATCGGGAGCATGACAAAACCAAATTCGGTAGTGAATGGAATCCACGGGGCGTTAGACGGGTTCTCGTAAATCCATTATACTGTGGAATTTTGGTCAATCACAAATATGAGATTGAGGATTTCTTGACCGGAAAGCAAGTGAATATCCCGAAAGAAGAGCATTTCTTCCACGAACGTCCTTCCTGGGCCATTGTAGCCCCGGAGACCTTCCAAAAGGCACAGGAGATTATGGACGCGCGCCGTATTAAATATGACTGCGGGGAGCCTTTCAGGGACGCCAGATACAGCGCAAAACATACGTTCTCCACACTGATCAAGTGTGAACACTGTGGCCGGTCATTTTCAAGAAAGTCATATACCTATGTAAACACCCGGGTGTACTGGCGATGTCCTACCAATGACCAGTTCACGGCTGAGAAGTGTGATAACGGTGTGATTATAGATGAGCCAGAATTGCTTCAGCAGATTCGTGCATATTTGGCATCTCAGATTGCAGACAGGGAAGCATTTATCGCTGAGGTTACCGGTGAGGCGTCCAAGCATTCAAAGACTCAGGAAGATCCGGAAGAAATAAAGCGGGAATTGGAGTCCAAACAAAAGAAGCTCAATATCAAAAAAGAGCGCTATCAGGAGATGTACGCAAACGACTTGATAGACATAGAAGAGCTCAAACAGAAACTGGAAACCCTGAATAAAGGAATCAAAGAAATTGAGCGCAGTTTGGAGCAGCTTTTGGTTGACGGAAAAATTCAATCGAATATTCATCAGGCAGCGGAGCAGTACCGGGCAGAAATTGAGAACTTTCTAAGCCTGCAAAATGTGACCAATGTCGATATGAGAAAGGTCATAGAGCGGATTTGCGTCAATCGGGACGGAGTTGTAAAAATATTCTTAAAACAACTGAAAAACCAATAAAAACCGACAAAAAACCACTTTAAAAATTCAAAATTCGCCAATGACTATTTGGTGCCCACGATAGAGGTTCTGGATCCAATGGTGCTGTCGTCCCGGGTCCGGGATGTTTGCGACTGCCGGGAGTGCAGTCTGGTGCAGATTCCCGGCTGTATTTCCTCTGCATTTGACGAGGAATTGGTTCTTGGCAACGAAAACCGCCGCCTGTATGTGAGCCTGGGGCAGTTTTCCATTATCCGTCTGGAACGGGATGCGCAGTTGATCGTTCCTATGGCAGAATACAGCATCCCCACCAAGGAATGCTGTGATAGCCCTGGCTGCGGAGAAGACCCCTGCGAGATGTTCTCCCGGATTCCATTCCCAGCCGAAAGATTTGCCCCACGCAATTGTGACAGAACGGACTGTGATTGCAGCTGCTCCGGATAAAATAACCTATGCCGCCGGGATCTCCCGGCGGCATTTCCTTCGCCAAATGATTGTTTATCGTGCTAACGCCCGATAAAAATTGACAATTGACAATTGATAATTGACAATTATGGAGTCCGCAAAGCGGACAATTTTAAATCATTTCCGTAGGAAATACCTTAATTGTCCATTGTCCATTGTTCATTGTCAATT
>JAZRLK010000009.1:0-4659 GCA_045646805.1 Faecousia sp. | reverse complement strand
ATTACGTTACGGCCAAGTACTGGCACCTGTGTGAGCGGGACGGCCTCCACTTCACCATTTCCGAAACCGGCTGGGGCAAGGCTCTGTGGGGTAAGCTCTACGGCCAGTGGCTGTGTGAGGGCGCTGTCTTTACCTACGACTTCGACCGCTTTGACGCAGAGAAGATCCTGCCCATGTTTAAGCAGTACAACATCACCACCTTCTGCGCGCCTCCCACTATGTACCGCATGCTGATCAAGCAGGACCTGAGCAAGTACGACCTGACTTCCATCCGCCATGCTACCACCGCCGGCGAGGCGCTGAACCCCGAGGTCTTCTATCAGTTCGAGAAGGCCACCGGCCTGCGGATCCACGAGGGCTTCGGTCAGACCGAAATGACCCTGGGTATCGCAAACCTGCTGGGCACGCAGCTGAAGCCCGGTGCTATGGGCAAGCCCGTTCCCGGTTACGGCATCGATATTGTGGATGCCGACGGCAACCCTGTGGAAAACGGTATCAACGGCGAAATTGTCATCCGCACCGATCCCAAGCCCACCTGCGGCGTATTTTTGGGCTATTACCGCAATCAGGAAGCTACCGATTCCGTGTGGCACGATGGAATGTACCATACCGGCGATGTGGCCTGGCGTGACGAGGACGGCTACTACTGGTATGTAGGCCGTGCGGACGATGTGATCAAGTCCTCCGGCTACCGGATCGGACCGTTTGAAATCGAATCGACCATTATGGAGCTTCCCTATGTTCTGGAGTGCGGCGTGTGCGCAGCCCCCGATGAAGTCCGGGGTCAGGTGGTTAAGGCTTGCATTGTGCTGACCGCCGGCACAGAAGGCACAGAAGAACTGAAAAAAGAAATTCAGAACTATGTCAAAAATCATACTGCTCCCTATAAATACCCCCGCATCGTGGAGTTCCGCAAGGAGCTTCCCAAAACCATCAGCGGTAAGATTATGAGAAACAAACTGTAAAACAATTGACAATTGACAATGGACAATTGACAATGGACAATTGACAATGGACAATTGACAATGGACAATGTGGAAAAACAGTCCTTGTCCCCCTCGTTTTGAGGGGGATGTCACCGAAGGTGACAGGGGGAGTTATCTACATTTATTTAATTAACTCCCTCAGTCAAATTGCCTAAAGTCGGCAATTTGCCACCTCCCTCATAACGAGGGAGGCAAGGGTTCTTGCGATAGTGCTATTATTTATATAGGGTATACCCTTGACAATTTTTATCATAAATGGTATGATTCTGAAAGATATAAAGGCATAGATGGAGAGGTCCGGCCGGAAGGTCTGCCTGTAGAGAAATGGCGGTTGGTGCAAGCCATGGCAGAGCCGGTAAGACAGTCGCTCCGGAGCCGGGAGGAAGAAGGCAAAAAGCTGCGTAGAGCCTCCCCGAAGCAAGCTGCGTCAGTGCTATGAGTGCGCAAGCACTCAGTAAGTGGTATCTTGCCGTGAGGCAGATGCAATTTGAGTGGTATCGCGGGTTAAAACAGCTCGTCTCAAGGAATCTTCCTGAGATGAGTTGTTATTTTTTTGAGGTGAATTATGGAACATTCAATGACAGGTATGGATTATAAGATCCGGGAGGTTGCAGGCCGTATCCGGGAATTGCGGGAAATTTCCGGCATATCCCAGGAGGAGATGGCACAGCGCACCGGTGTCAGCACAGAAGAATATATCCAGTGCGAAGCCGGCAGCCGGAATTTAAGTGTTGCCTTTCTGTATCGATGCACGCTGATTCTGGGCGTGGATATGGGCGACCTGCTGGAAGGCAGCAGCCCCAAGCTGCGCTCCTATGCCCTGACCCGGAAGGGAGAAGGTCAGCGAATTGAAGAAGCCCATAATATGGTGGGCTACAACCTGGCAGCCGGATTCCGAAACCGTATCGGTCTTCCCCTTTATATGGAGCTGAAGTACCGCCCCGGCGCAGAATTTGAAGATATCCAGCTGACCACCCACGAGGGTCAGGAGTGCGATATCATTCTGCGGGGCAGTATGAAGATTCAGATTGGCAGCCGCAGCGAAATTCTCCGCCCCGGCGACTGTATTTACTACGATTCTGCCACGCCCCACGGTATGATTGCCGTAGACGGTGAGGACTGCGCATTCTACGCCTTTGTTTTGAGCAATTCTGCCGCCCGTGACGGCGAGCAGGCTGCTGCCAAGGAAACAGCCGATCCCGAAACTGCCGTATCGGATAAGCAGCCCCGTGTTTACCGCAAATTTATCGAGCGCACGGTGGAAGACGGCAAGCTAACTGCCATTTCCTTTAAAGACCAGGAAAAATTCAATTTTGCCTTTGATATTATCGATGAATTGGGGCGCAAAAAGCCGGAAAAGCTGGCAATGCTCCATATTTCCGAAGACGGCACAGAGCGCCGTTTCACCTTCCAGGATATTAAGAAAGAATCCGCAAGAGCCGCCAACTACTTTAAATCCCTGGGTATCGGCCGGGGCGACCGGGTGATGCTGGTGCTCAAACGCCATTATCAGTTCTGGTTTGCCATCTTGGGTCTGCATAAGTTAGGCGCAATCGCCATTCCTGCCACCAATCAGCTGCTGGAAAAGGATTTTGCCTACCGGTTTGAGGCAGGCAAGGTCAAAGCTATCCTCTGCACCGCCGACGGCTCTGTTGCCGACGAGGTAGACGCAGCAGCCGCAAAAGTTCCCACTTTGGAAAAGAAAATTATGGTGGGCGGCAGCCGGGAAGGCTGGCTGGACTTTGACGGGCAGTATACCATATACTCCTCCCATTTTGCCCGGGAGGAAGATGCCCCCTGCGGCTCTGACCCTATGCTGATGTACTTCACCTCCGGCACTTCCGGCTATCCCAAGCTGGCTGCCCACAATTATAAGTACCCCTTAGGTCACTTCATTACCGCAAAATACTGGCACCGTGTCAACCCCGACGGTCTGCACCTGACCATTTCCGATACCGGCTGGGCAAAGGCTATGTGGGGCAAGCTGTACGGCCAGTGGCTGTGCGAGGCGGCAATCTTCGTCTATGACTTTGACCGCTTTGATGCGGAGAAGATTCTGCCCATGTTTGCCAAATATCATATAACCACCTTCTGCGCACCGCCTACTATGTACCGGATGCTCATCAAGCAGGATCTGGGTCGGTTCGATTTAAGTTCCATTGAATATGCCTCTACCGCAGGCGAAGCGCTAAACCCCGAGGTTTACAAGCAGTTTAAGCTCCATACCGGCCTGCCCATTAAGGAAGGCTTCGGTCAGTCCGAGAGCACCATTATCATCGGCAACCTCACCGGCGACAGCCACAAGGTCGGCTCTATGGGTAAGCCTGTTCCCCTGTACAAGGTGCACCTGCTGGATTCCGAGGGCAAGGATGTAGAGCCCGGCGAAACCGGCGAAATCTGCATCGACATTTCCCAGGGTCTGCCCTGCGGTCTTGCCTATGCCTACGAGGGCAATGACGAAGTGACCGCAGAAACCTGGCGTGACGGCTTCTACCACACCGGCGATTTGGCGTGGAAGGACGAGGACGGCTTCTTCTGGTATGTGGGTCGGGCTGACGATGTGATCAAGTCCTCCGGCTACCGCATCGGACCTTTTGAAATCGAAAACGTCATTATGGAGCTGCCCTATGTGCTGGAATGCGGCGTATCCGCAGCACCGGATGAAGTCCGTGGTCAGGTGGTCAAAGCCTCCATCGTGCTGATCCCCGGCGCAGAAGGCACTGAGGAACTGAAAAAAGAAATCCAAAACTATGTCAAGCAGCGCACTGCGCCTTATAAATATCCCCGTATCGTGGAATTCCGCACAGAGCTGCCCAAAACCACCAGCGGCAAAATCATCCGAAAGAAGCTGTAAGTATGGACCATAAAAGACTAACTTTGTTTGCCGGTCACTATGGCAGCGGAAAAACCAACATTGCCGTCAATTATGCGCTGCATCTGGCAGCGGAGGGGAAAAAGGTCTGCATCGGCGATCTGGATATCGTCAATCCCTACTTCCGCACCAAAGACAGCGAGCAGGTTCTGAAAAACGCCGGAATTGATTTGATCAGCCCCCAGTTTGCCAATTCCAATGTAGACCTGCCTGCCCTTCCGGCAGAGGCCTACCGGCTGGTGGAGGACCGCAGCGTTTACGCCATTATGGATATCGGCGGTGACGACCGGGGCGCATATGCCCTGGGGCGGTATGTGCCTGCTATCCGGGCGGAAAATGACTACCGGATGGTGTTCGTCGCCAACTGCTACCGCCCCCTGACGGCAACCCCGGAAGAGGCGCTGGAAGTAATGCGGGAAATCGAGCAGGCCTGCGGACTTGCCTTTACGGATATTATCAACAATTCCAATCTTGGCGAGGAAACCACCCCCGAAACGGTTCTGCAAAGCCAAAGCTACATAGAAAAACTGTGCAATTTAAGCAATTTACCCCTCTTTGCCACCACCGCAGAACAAAAAGTGGCAGAAAAATTGCAGCTTCCCGGAGATATCCTCCCCATGCAGCTGCAAGAAAAATATTTTGATTTACCGGTTTAAAGGCTTGTACAAAGCCCTTGGCTCCCTCGTTATGAGGGAGCTGGCAAATTGCCGACTTTAGGCAATTTGACTGAGGGAGTTAATTAGATAAAGGTATATAACTCCCCCTGTCACCTTCGGTGACATCCCCCTCAAAACGAGGGGG
>JAZRLK010000008.1:0-4032 GCA_045646805.1 Faecousia sp. | reverse complement strand
TTTTCCGCTGCAGCTTTTTCATAGGCTTTTACGATATCCTGAACCAGTTTATGACGAACAACGTCTTTTTCACTGAGTCTTACTATGGCAATATCATCTATGTTTTTGAGTATCTGCATTGCATCTTTAAGGCCGGATTTCTTTTCCCGTGGCAGGTCAATCTGTGTTATGTCACCTGTAACAACAACTTTTGAACCCATGCCCATACGGGTAAGGAACATTTTCATCTGTTCTCGGGAGGTATTCTGAGCCTCATCGAGAATAATAAAGCTATCGTCCAGCGTTCTGCCCCGCATATAAGCAAGAGGGGCAACTTCAATGGAGCCTCGTTCCTGGTACTTCTGAAAAGTTTCCGCTCCCAACATATCATAGAGAGCATCGTATAACGGCCGCAGATAGGGATCTACTTTATTTTGCAGGTCTCCAGGCAAAAATCCCAGCCGTTCTCCTGCTTCAACAGCCGGTCTGGTCAAAATAATCCGATTGACTGTGCGTTCACGAAATGCAGCAACTGCCGCAGCAACAGCAAGATATGTTTTACCTGTGCCGGCAGGACCAACACCAACGGTTATCGTGCTTTTGGCAATGGCTTTCATATACTCCTGCTGACCAACCGTTTTGGCTTTGATGGGCTTTCCCTTGGCAGTGATGCACACAACATCTTTTGCCATTTGTGTGAGTTGAGATTCATTCCCCTCCTGAACCAATGTGATCAAATATCTGACACGCTGTTCGTCAATTGTCTCACCTTTGGCGGCAAGAGAAAGAAGCCCCTCAAGGGTTCTGACCGCCTTATAAGCAGATTCTTCGTCACCTGTAACCTTTAAGTCCGTACCTCTATTGACAATGGTGACACCAAGTGCCTCCTCGATATGCTTGATATTCTCATCAAAGTATCCGAACACTGCAATCAGATCTTCCACACGATCTGCATTTACAATGCGTTCAAC
The DNA here is from genome assembly GCA_045646805.1 of Faecousia sp. Lineage (GTDB taxonomy): Bacteria > Bacillota > Clostridia > Oscillospirales > Oscillospiraceae > Faecousia. The sequence continues at coordinate 3,082 of JAZRLK010000008.1, read as the reverse complement.
TGTTTTTTCCATTAGAAAAAATCTCCTCGATTCTATTCATACCTATTTGTTCTGCACAGCTGTATGCACCGCGGAACTTACATAAATCATCTGCTGTGTGCAAAGAAAATTCGCTGGTCAGAATTGTTCCGCCAAGCATTTGGCTTAGCAGGTAGGATTCCACTTCCCCGGATAGCCACGCCAAATCATCCTCCGATAAAATACAGGTGCTCAACGCATACGCATAGTGCGTTTCCGTAATCAGCGAAACCGGCAAACGGAAACCACCCGGCAAGGTCACATACCTCTCCATATACATTTTAACACAAGTGGTATGGGAAATTCCACTATCTTTCGATAATTTTATAAGTTTTTTTCCGATTCTTATGGTAAATTTTTTAAAAACAGAATTCAAATCCATTCTTTGTGCCCCGGAAACCAAAGAAACACCATCTATCTTCCGATAAGTGTTGGCATAAACTTCCCCTTCTGCACCGGAATGTTTCAGCACAAACCCACAATCCTCATATCCGGATATCAGAACCTGTCCTTTTTGCACAGCTTGACCTGGCTTGCAGATAGGATTCCCTTTCGTAACCGTTACCGTATTCACAATACCGTCACATACGGCTACGATATTTCCAAATGCTTCATCTTTTTCATTTTCTTTAATCGTTTGGGATTCCGATACCCATATTTTTGCAACACAGCCGGAGGTTGTAACACCGACCCATTCCAGCTGTGGTATCTGAGCCAAAAGCTGATTCTTTATTTTTTCACTTCGAATCTCGGAGCGTTTACATCCAAAGGATACACCTTCTTGCTGCAACTGCGCAATGATAAAATTTGCAGGTATATTATCATTGCCCGCAACTTCCCAAAAGAAAATCCTTGTTGGTAACATAACTGTTAGTATAGCAATTACGATGCAGCCTGCAATCAATAATGATCTTCTACACATTTTATATAACAATCCCCAAGATCCGGACCGCTTTCGTATTTCAATACTCGCGCCTGCCTTTTTTAGTATTTTCATAGCTTTTTTAAAATCTGCATTAGACATGCTCACAAGTGCAGAAAGTTCCGATTCCCTTTCCACATCCCACACAGTAATATTCGAATTTATTAATAGCTTCAATGCATACGACATATCTCCACTGGTTAACCGAATACGTACGGGACCAAAAAATTCTTTTTTACCTTTCATTTATAATCTCCCCCGCAGTTCCACATTTTGAATCCGTCCGCAAATACGTAGTAAATCTTTTGACATTTTATTTAGAACAAGTCCTGAACCACTTATGCAAATACATCCACCCTTTGTTTTTACCGAAACGCATTCATTCGAGTAGGAAATGATCCCACAATGATTTTCTATCAATGCAGTTGTATTGCCAACAATTTCTATCAGTGGCTTTCCCGGAATTGGTTCTGATTCCAAATCCATCACATGCATCATCCGTTCCACAAATCGACCTTGCCTCATAAATGCACCTCCTGTTGTTAAAATACTATGAGCAAGTACGGATGAATTGAACATATGGCGCATAGTTTCCTATAAGAGGTGATACAAAAATGCGTGGAAAGCAAAAATATCTGTGGGGTGCACTCTCCGCTCTTTGCACAATCATCATAATTCTCGATAGTAAAACAGCCCTTAGCGGCGCAGTCTCTGGCATTGAACTTTGTATAAAAACTGTAATTCCGGCACTTTTTCCATTTATATTCCTGACCGGAATTATTACAGGAACTTTCAGCGAGCCTCTTGGAAAATTTTTTCGCCCCATTGGAAAATTGTTTAAAATCCCAGAAGGCGCAGAAACTGCTATGGTTTTAGGATTTCTGGGTGGATATCCAATTGGCGCCCAAGCGGTAGAAAACCTTTATCTTGCAGGAAATCTTCAAAAAAACACCGCTCAAAGGATGTTGTCTTTTTGCAATAATCCAGGTCCATCCTTTATTTTCGGTATGGTTGGTTGCATATTTAATTCCTTCATCATTCCCTGGCTGATTTGGTGCATTATTTTGTTTGGATCGTTTGTGACCGCACTGTTGCAACCGTCAGTTGCACAATCCTGCGGTAATTCAACTATGATAAAAAGTACAGTCTCTATAGAAACATCCATAAAAGCCATTGCAAAAATATGCGGATGGGTTGTGATTTTCCGCATAATGATCGCAGTCTTCAGTAGATGGATTTTTTGGATATTGCCAGCTGAAACTGCCATTGTAATTTCCGGACTGCTGGAACTAACGAACGGATGCGCTTTACTTATGCAATTTCCAAACGCCTTGTTTTGTTTTTGCTGCGCAACCGCATTATTAAGTCTTGGGGGTATCTGCGTCGCAATGCAAACAGCAGATGTTGCAGGCAGCTTGATGACCAAACAATACCTTTTAGGGAAATTGTTTCAAACCGCATTGTCAATCCCAATCTCTTATGTAATAGCCTTATTTATTTTTTCGCAATCTGCCACAACCAAAGGAATGGTAATATCAGGAATATCACTCTGTTTTGCTATCTTGACCGGCTGTCTACTATACAAAAATAGTACTGGAAATTCTCAACAAGATGGTATATAATGAACCAAAAGAAACTGGGAGGAAAGCCTATGCTGTTCCGAAAAAAAATAGAACGTTCCTGCACATACTGCCGTTTCGCCACAAAATTAAATGATGATCAAGTATTGTGCGCAAAAAAAGGCGTAGTTAATATTGCAAAACCTTGCAGAAAATTTCGTTATGATCCTTGCAAGAGAATCCCACTTAAGTCCAAGGCCATTGACTTCTCGCAATACAATCAAGAAGATTTTAAATTATAAAAAAATCCGGTTGCCCCAATAGGGGTGACCGGAATTATTATATAAAGAAAAGCTCCGACCTTTCAGTCGGAGCTTTCTGTGTTCGCGTTACCTATCTTCCCAAGCAGTCGCCCGCTAAGTATTGTCGGCGCAAATGAGCCTAACTTCTGTGTTCGGGATGGGAACAGGTGGACCCTCATCGCAATCAACACGAACTATTTATATCTTCGGCTTTTAACCGTTTGATATCCTTGGTGACCCATACCGGATTCGAACCGATGTTAACGGCGTGAGAGGCCGCT
>JAZRLK010000007.1:0-5062 GCA_045646805.1 Faecousia sp. | reverse complement strand
GCTATGGCAGCCTGCCCCAATCACCGTTGCCCGGATGGTATGCTCTCCCAGAATATAATCTCCCCGGCACAAGCTGCTTTGGGCAATCATCTGTCCAAGCAGCGGTCCAATATCCCCAAATGCCAACATTTCCCGGCAGGTTTCGATGCAATCGGCAACGCCGCCGGAAAAACTCACCACCACATCTTCCTCCGGTGGCATCCAGGGATTTTCCGCCTCTTGGGTAGACAATCTCTCAAGCAGATCATCCGCCATCAGCCGCCCCGATGCCATTTCCAACGCTCGGCACAGCAATTTTGCCACTTCTTCCAACTGCTGTGGGGTGGGTTTCTCCCCAACTTTGAAGGAGCAAAGCCCTGTCAAAACCGGCGAAATATAGGTAACTGCACCCACCCCATCCAGCTTGACCAGTCTGCCGCCCACATTCAGGCAGCCTGTTCTGACAATATTTCCAGCCCGGATCATTGCCAAATTGCTGGTTCCGCCGCCGATGACCATATGCACCACAGTTTTGCCGGTTTTTTCCGAATATTCCACCGCACCGGCACCCTTTGCCGCCAGCACACTCTCCAGATCCGGTCCTGCCGTTGCCACCACAAATTCCCCGGCAAAATCGGAAAGTGCCTGCAAAACAGCCGCCGCATTTTCTTTTCGGGATGTTTCGCCGGTGATGATAATCGCGCCGGTATCCACCTGCTGACGGGAGATTCCGGCTTTTTCATAATCCCCGGCAACCAAATCCCGTATTTTTTCTCCGTCCACCAACGATTCTCCCATCAGCGGTGTAAAATGCACATCACTGCGATAGAGGATGCGCCGCTGTCCAATTTCCATTTCCGGAACGGTAAAGCCCGATGCCCGATTTTCCACAGTGATTTCCGACAGGATCATTTGGGTCGTGCTGGTTCCCACATCCAGGCCCACGGAATACAAGCGGTTTCCCACTATCCCGTCACCTCGCAAAGCACTCGGCGCACCACATCCTCCGTCACAGGAACCGGGTTCGTTGCACAGCAGGGGTCAGAAAGTGTGCTCTTTACAATTTGGTCGGAAAGTTCCCGGATCTTCTGATGGGAAATCCCCGCCTGCGCCAGATTGGCAGGCAATCCAAGCTCCCGGCGCAAAGCCATCAGGCTGTTTTTCAAATTCCGCACTGCCATCATTTCACTGCTGCCGCCAATCCCTGCCCGGCGGGAAAGGGCAGCATATTTTGCCCCTGCGGCACTTTGATTTACGCTCACCACCGCAGGCAGCAAGATGGCATTGAGCCGCCCGTGAGGCAAATGCAAGAGACCACCCATAGCGTGGGACATACCGTGGCACAGGCCCAAGCCTGCATCGTTAAATGCCATAGCTGCCATACAGGAGGCTTCGTGCATCTGCAGCCGCACCGCCTGATCCCCCCGGTAGGAACGGGGCAGCGCAAACCAGGCAGATGCAAAGGCTGCTTCTGCCAAGGCATCGGTCATAGCGCTGCTATTGCAGCCTGCGCAGGCCTCCAGTGCGTGAGAAAGCACGTCAAAACCCGTGTCAGCAATCAGTTTTGGGGGAAGCTTTCGCAGCAGGTCGCCGTCTAAAATTGCCCAGTCCGGCCGCAATTTTTCGTCCACCAGCGGATGCTTCACACCCTGGCAAGTCACAATAGCAAAATCCGTCACTTCCGAACCGGAACCGGAGGTTGTGGGAATTGCGGCAAATGTTACACCCAATCCGGAAAAATACACCATAGCCTTGGCACAGTCCATAGCACTGCCGCCGCCCAAGGCTACCACCGTATCGGGGGCAAACGCCTTTAAAGCCGCGGTGCCCTTTGCCACCTGCTCTACCGTAGGATCGGGGGTAACTTCGCTGTAGCGCACCACTTCCGAAGCTCCGGACAGATCCGCAATTTTCGCCGCTGTGCCGTTTTCTTCAAAAAACGGGTCTGTTACCAGAAACAGTTTCCGGCTGTTTAATTTCCGCAATGCGCCGCAAGCACCGCTTCCGGAAATAATTTTCGTTTTGCAGGAAAATTCTTTCATCCAATTCACCGCCTTTAATGGAAGTATTTCCAAGGATTAGAAAATTATCCGAAAGGGATATTGTACAAAATTGGTAAAAGTATCCAATTTTATCATCTTGTACTTGTACAAGTACACAAAGCTAATAAGAAACCCCATTGCCACCTTGACAAGTACTCGTTCAAGTACTAATATAATCACACGAAACCAAGAAATCCGCTAAACGAAAGCGGACGCAGGAGGTGTGACGGTGTGCAATGGGGTCGTATATTTAAAATCAAAAAAGACAATGCCAATTGCCCTGAAGCCTGTTATTTACCTACGGGATATCCAGCAGGATCTTCCGGTAAATTGGTGCCAGGGCTGCCGCCGGGAAATTTACGAGCCCGACGAAACGCTGTGCAGAAGATGCAAAGGAGTGAAGGAATATGAGTAAAACACAAAGTCCCTGTCTGACTTGCACCCGGGTCAGAAATCCCGGAGACTGCGAAAACAAAAACTGCCGGATATGGTCCGTCTGGTTTTTAAAAAACTGGGAGCAGATTCACAAATTTTACGAAAAATACGCAAACGAGGAGGGCAAACACCTATGAACTGGAAAAATGAAGCCATTGAGCGTTTAAACAAATATGAGGCTATGAAGCAGTCGATGGATAACATTCCGCTGGAAATCAAACGCCTGGAAAAAAGCTCTTCCGGTCTGCGGGGTACATCTGCAGAACGCATCCGGGTATCCACCTCCCCCAGTCGGCAGGAGGACATTCTGATCGGTAATATGATCAAACGGGAAGAATTGGCCCGCAATTATGAAAACGCCAAGCTTTGGGTGGATACTACCAATATGGCCCTTTCTGCCCTAACGGCAGAAGAGGAAATGATTCTGCGCAGTATGTACATCTCTCCTCAGCGGGGTGTGGTGAATCACCTGTGCGAGCAGCTTGGGGTGGAGCAATCCAGCATCTACCGCAAACGGGATTCCGCCCTATATCATTTCACAATTGCCCTCTACGGAATCAGTTAATAATAGGGTCACCTCGTCAGAGGTGACCCTACTCAGAGCGGCAAAGAACCCCAAAACCGTCAAAATGCAGTATTTCCATCTTGGCCCCCTCGTTTTGAGGGGGCTGGCAAAAAACGCAGTTTTTTGACTGGGGGAGTTGCAGAAAACCCTTGCTGCGCAAGGCATTTTGACTTACTGCACAACTCGCCTTCTACCGTACCACCTGTACGCCGACGAAGGCGAGTTGTTTGTCTTTGGCGCTTCTTTTACCTCTGCCAGTTGCGTCAAAAAAATTTTGACGCAACTGAATAGGGTCACCTCTGACGAGGTGACCCTACAAAAATTACTGGTTTTCTTCCATTTCCTTCAGAGCGTCCTTGCGGCTGAAGTTTGCACGGCCCTTCTCGTCGAAGCCCATGAACTTCACCCAAGTCATATCGCCCAGGTTCAGAACATCCTCAACCTTTTCTACACGGCGATTCTCCAGCTTGGAGATGTGAACCATACCGTCGTGACCGGGAGCGATCTCAACGAATGCGCCGATGGGCAGGATGCGGACAACCTTGCCGTAGTACAGCTTGCCAACTTCGGGAACGAAGCAGATATCGTCGATCATCTTCTTGGCGGCATAAGCGGCCTCGGAATCCACAGCGGAGATGAATACGGAGCCATCGTCGTCGATGTCAACCTTAGCACCGGTGTCGGCGCAGATCTTCTGAATGGTCTTTCCGCCGGAGCCGATAACCTCGCGGATCTTGTCCACGGGGATCTTGATGCTCAGCATCTTGGGAGCGTACTCAGAAACCTCGGAGCGGGGCTCAGCGATGCAGGGCAGCATTACTTCGTCCAGAATCTGCAGACGGGCAACACGGCAGCGCTCCAGAGCGTCTTCGATGATTTCCATCGTCAGACCCTTGTTCTTCAGGTCCATCTGGATGGCAGTAATACCCTCGGTAGTACCGGCAACCTTGAAGTCCATTTCGCCGTGGAAGTCCTCAACACCCTGAATATCGGTGAAGGTTCTCCATTCGCCGGTGGTCTGGTCAGAAATCAGACCGCAGGAGATACCGGCAACAGGACGCTTGATGGGCACACCGGCATCCATCAGAGCCAGGGTAGAGCCGCAGATAGAGCCCTGAGAGGTAGAGCCGTTGGAGGAAAGAACCTCGGAGACCACACGGATGGCATAGGGGAACTCCTCAACACTGGGAATCACAGGCAGCAAAGCCTTTTCAGCCAGAGCACCGTGACCGATCTCACGACGGGAGGTGGAACGGGCAGCTCTTGCTTCACCGGTGGAGAAGGAGGGGAAATTATAGTGATGGATATAACGCTTGGTTTCTTCGGGGTAGATGGTGTCCAGCTTCTGAGCAGCGGACAGGGTGTTCAGGGTGCAGATAGACAGAACCTGCGTCTGACCACGGGCGAACAGACCGGAACCGTGTACCCGGGGCAGCAGGCCAACCTGTGCGTCCAGAGGACGGATATCGTCCATACCACGGCCGTCAACACGCTTGCCAGCCAGCAGCCACTTCTTGACAACCTTCTTCTGCATCTTGTACAGGCAGACCTCGATATGAGTTTCGAAGTCCTCATACTTTTCAGCGAACTTATCCTGGAAGTCCAGACGGGCAGCGGTCAGACGCTCTTCCCGGATGTTCTTGTCGTCGGTGTCCAGAGCGTACTCGATTCTCTCCAGACCGTACTCCATCAGATCATCCAGCAGATCGTGGTTGACAGCAGCCTTCTCGAAGGTGAACTTGGGCTTGCCAATCTCAGCAACGATGCCGTTGATGAACTTGACGATTTCCATATTGGTTTCGTGAGCCACACGGATGGACTCCAGAACGATGGCTTCGGGAGCTTCGTTGGCTTCGGTTTCGATCATAACAACCTTCTCGAAGGTGGAAGCGATGCAAACGAAGCAATCGGCAGCCTCACGCTCGTCGGCGGAGGGGTTGACGATATAACGGTCGCCAACGTGGGCAACATTGGTGGTGGCAACAGGTCCGTTCCAGGGCACATCGGAAGAAGCGATGGCGATGGAAGCGCCCAGGGAAGC
>JAZRLK010000006.1:0-2518 GCA_045646805.1 Faecousia sp. | reverse complement strand
CTTCAGCAGGTGAGCCAGCATAGCGGGAGAGGTCAGGTCGTTGATAGCAACAACTTCGAAGCCCTCAGCGCCGAACATCTGACGGAAAGCCAGACGGCCAATACGACCAAAACCGTTAATAGCAACTTTTACAGACATGGTGATTTCCTCCATTTTTATCGCTGCTTTTTCAATGCAGCATTATAGATTTTTCACGGGGATATTTCCCCATACTGCTTCATTATACAATAAGAAAACGCAATTGTAAAGTAGCTGTTTTGCAAAAATGCACACTTTTTGGGGATAAAATTTAGTTTAATTCCACAATTTCCTGGTTTTAAAGAAATCCTCAATCTCCCGGCGGGTGGCCTTGACCGTTCCCTGGAATGCCGGTTCTCTGCCGCCGCCCTTACCGCGAAGGGCCTGCATTGCCTCGACACCCAATTCCTTTACCGGACCCGATGCGCTGACTATGCCAATGCTGTAGCCCGTATCATCGCTGCCGGACAGGACCACTGCCACTGCGGCGCAGGCTTCCGCTATTTTATCCGCCAATTCCCGAACACCGCCGCCGGTCAATCCCGGCTGGAAATGCAAAACATTTCCTTTTCCACGGTGTGTTTCTGCAATAGCGGCGAAAATCTGCTTTTCCAGCCCGGCTGCACGGAACTTTTCCGCGCCGTAATTTTCTGCCAGTTTGCGCACCGCATCTGCCGTTTGGTTCATTTGGGCAGAAAGCTGCTGGGATACCTGGCGGTTTTGCTCAAAAATCTGCGCCATATAACGGTAGGCTCTTTTTCCACAGGCCACTTCCATCCGCACACCGCTATGAAATTTTACGCAGGAGATAATTTTAATCAGCCCCACCTCACCGGTATAGGCCGTATGGATACCGCAGCAGGCGCAGGTATCGCCCCCGGGGATATCCACGATCCGCACTGGCCAGGGCAGCTCTCTTTTTGTACGGTAGGCAATATTCGGCAGCTCATCGGCGGCAGGATAGCCGCAAATGACAGGCAGATTAGCCCAAACCAGGGCATTGGCCTCCTCTTCCAGCTGGGGGATCATTTCCTGGGGAATCGGGCCATCGAAATCCACCTCCATCATCTCTGCCCCCACATGGAAGCCGGAATTGTGGTAACCAAAATGACGGTGGATCACACCGGACAGAAGATGCTCGCCGGTATGCTGCTGCATCAGATCAAACCGTCTTTCCCAGTTGATTTCCCCCTGCACCTGCTCTCCCACAGGCAACGGTCCATCGCAGAAATGGATGACACATTCCCCTTCTTCCTGCACGTCCAGCACATTCACCCCGCCCAAAACGCCGGTATCACAGGCCTGACCGCCGCCTTCGGGATAGAAGGCAGTTTGATCCAGGGTCACACGGTAGCCCTTGGGGGATTCTTCACAGCTTGTGACGATTGCGGAAAACTGCCGTAAATGACAGTCTTCATAATATAATTTTCTCATATTTTCACCCTCATATATGGGATTTTGTATCATTGTAGCATACATTGCAAAAGGATGCAATCGGGGGAAATTTACTGTCGAGTGATTTCCCCTTTTCTTAGCCTTGGTTTCGTGTTTTTTTGATTGAGAAGCAATATAAAATTAAGAAAAACACCAAGGAGGACCATCTTATGCAATGCCAAAAAATTCGCACATATATGGAAACCGGGCGGGTTATTTTTCTGCCCGCCCGACAAATTCGTGCCAATCCGGCCCAACCCCGCACCGTCTTTCAGGAGGATGCTTTACAGGAGCTTTGCGAGAGCATTCGCAAGCACGGAATCCTGCAGCCGCTGTCTGTCCGCCGGGCTCCCGGCGGGTATCAGCTGATCTGCGGAGAAAGACGGCTTCGGGCAGGGATTTTAGCCGGGCTGACGGAAGTTCCCTGCATCGTGATGAATATGACAGATCAGGAATCGGGAATGGTTGCGCTGGTGGAAAATCTCCAGCGGCAGGATCTGGATTTCATTGAAGAGGCCAAGGGAATCAGTATGCTGATGTCCACCTGGTCTATGAGCCAGGAGCAGACTGCCAGAGTTCTGGGAAAAAGTCAAAGTGCCATTGCTAATAAGCTGCGCCTGCTGCGGCACTCTGCCCCGGTTTTGGAATTACTCCGTCAAACAGGACTGTCAGAGCGGCACGCCCGGGCACTACTGAAACTGAAGCAGGAGGATGAAAAGCTGAAGGTCATCGACTACATAGCCCGAATGGGTCTGAGCGTGACCCGAACAGAGCAATACATCGATGACCTTCTGAAAGCCGGGGAGAAAAAAGCACCCCAGGCAAATGTGGACTTATTTTTAAAAAATGTAACACAAAATTTAAGCCGCATTCAAAAAAGCGGCGTTCAAGCCATTTCTGAACGAAGAGAAACAGACAGCCAGATTGTGCTGACCATTACGATTCCGAAATGAAAACCGGAGGCGAATTACTTCGCCTCCGGTGTGGGGAATATCAGACGGTACCTTCCTCCCGGATTTTTTTGCGGGTCCAGTCATCAATGCAGTCTTTCAGTGCCTGCATATAG
>JAZRLK010000005.1:0-22198 GCA_045646805.1 Faecousia sp. | reverse complement strand
GGCAGCGCACAGCACTTCGGTCAGAGTGTTCTGGATCACGGGAGGCTGCACCAGATAGTTCTCGGGGATATTCAGGTCGCCGTCGTACTGCAGCATACCGGCAAACTTTACACCGGTGTAGTCGCCACGGTCGAACTTGTCAAAAGTCTTGCTATCGAAAGCAATGGAAATTTCCTGGGCGCGGTCGCCACGGAAGTTAAAGAGGATCACGCTGTCGCCATTGGCGATCTTTGCCACAGGCTGGCCGTTTCTTGCCACAACGAAGGCAGGCAGATCCTGGTCGATGCAGCCGGTTTCAGCCCGGTAGGTTTCAATGGCTTCGGCGGCAGAAGCAAACATTCTGCCCTGACCCTGAACGTGGGTGCGCCAGCCCTTTTCCACCATACCCCAGTTGGCTTCATAACGGTCCATCGTCACCTGCATACGGCCGCCGCCGGAGGCAATGACGTAGTCGCAGCCGTCGGTGTTCAGTTCTGCAAGAACATTTTCCAGCTGCTCCACATATTCCAGCGCGGAAGTGGCAGGCACATCACGGCCGTCCAGCAGAATATGGCAGTAAGCCTTCTGCACGCCCTCTGCCTTTGCCTGCTTCAGCAGGGCAATCAGATGGGAGATGTTGGAATGCACATTGCCGTCGGACAGAAGGCCGATAAAGTGCAGAGCCTTGCCGGATTTGGCATTGGCTACCAGGTCAATCCAGGTTGCGGAAGCAAACAGGCTGCCGTTTTCGATGGATTCTCCCACCAGCTTTGCGCCCTGGGAATAAACCTGGCCGCAGCCGAGTGCGTTATGACCAACCTCGGAGTTGCCCATATCCTCATCAGAGGGCAGACCAACAGCAGTGCCGTGAGCCTTCAGATAAGTATGGGGGCATTCCTTCAAAAGACGGTCCAGCACAGGAGTATTGGCCTGCACAACAGCATCGCCGCTGCCGCCGTCGCCCTTACCTACGCCGTCCATAATTACAAGTACAATCGGTTTTTCCATAAAAAACCCTCCAAATTCTATGTTTGTAAAATAAGCATTCTGATAGACTATACCATTTTACATCATTTCAGTCAAATTTACAACTGTTTTTTGAAATTACAAGAAACCTATTCAATTTTTTTTGCTAAATTTGAATTTAGCTAACTGTTTTCAGCTTGAATGTAGGGGCGACTAATAGTCGCCCACGGGCGGCAGATTGCCACCCCTACTAAAAAAGAAAGAGAGCATCTCGAAAGGAGGTGCTCTCTTGCAGGTTGTTTTAATTTTCCTGGTTTCTGCGTTTCATCAGTTCCCGCATACGGATGGCGTGATCCAGCTGGCGCTTGCGGATGCGCAGGCTCTTGGGGGTGCATTCCAGCAGCTCATCGTCTGCCAAAAATTCCAGGCACTGCTCCAAAGAGAAGATCTTCGGCGTAGTCAGCCGCAGAGCCTCGTCAGAGCCGGAGGCACGCATATTGGTCAGCTGCTTCTTTTTGCACACATTGACAGTCATATCCTCGTTCCGGCTGCAAATACCCACAACCATACCGGCATAGACCGGTGTGCCTGCGCCGATGAACAGGCTGCCCCGCTCCTGGGCATTGAACAGACCATAGGAACAGGCATCGCCGGTTTCGAAGGCGATCAGAGAACCGGTCAGCCGCCGCTCGATCTGACCCTTCATAGGCGCATAGCTATCCAGAACCGAGGACATAATGCCTTCGCCCCGGGTGTCGGTCAAAAATTCGCTGCGGTAGCCGAAAAGACCCCGGGAGGGAACTAAGAACTCCAGGCGGAAACGGCTGCCCATAGGCGTCATAGAAAGCAGATCTGCCTTCCGGCGACCCATCTTGTCAATCACCGCGCCCATACAATCCTCCGGCACGTCGGCGATCATCCGTTCAATAGGCTCGCACAGCTTGCCGTCGATCTCTTTTGTCAGCACACGGGGTGTGGATACGGAGAACTCAAAGCCCTCACGGCGCATCGTTTCCATCAGGATGGACAGGTGCATTTCGCCACGGCCTGCCACATTGAAGGCGTCCGTTCCCTGCTCCGTAACATGGAGAGAAACATCCTTCAAAAGCTCCTTTTCCAGCCGGTCACGGAGATTCCGGGAGGTGACGAACTTGCCCTCTCTGCCTGCAAAGGGAGAATCGTTGACCGCAAATGTCATTTCGATGGTGGGATCGGAGATCTTCACGAAGGGCAGGGGCTCAATGGCTTCGGGCGCACACAGCGTTCTGCCGATGGTGATATCCGCCATACCGGACAATGCCACGATTTCGCCTGCAGATGCTTCGGTGATGGGGGCCTTGCCCAGTCCGTCATAGGCATACAGGGCAACGACCTTGCCCTTTTGCTTCATATCGCTGTCGTGGTAATCGCAGATCACCACTTCCTGACCCACTTTAATGGTGCCGCGCTCTACCCGACCCACGGCGATCCGACCTACATATTCATTATAATCAATGCTGGATACCAACATCTGCAGGGGTGCAGATGCATCACCCTGGGGTGCGGGAATATAATTGACAATGGTTTCAAACAGGGGCTTCAGATCCGTGCCGATTTCATCCGGGCCGTAGGCGGCAGTGCCCTGTCTGCCGGAGCAGAATACGGTGGGGGAGTTGAACTGCTCGTCGGTGGCGTTCAGATCCAGCAGCAGCTCCAGAACCTCGTCCATTACTTCGTGGATTCGGGCATCGGGCTTGTCGATCTTGTTCACCGCTACGATGACCTTGTGACCCAGTTCCAACGCCTTTTGCAGAACGAAACGGGTCTGCGGCATAGGACCTTCTGCGGCGTCAACCAGCAAAATGACGCCGTTGACCATCTTCAGAATACGCTCAACCTCGCCGCCAAAATCGGCGTGGCCGGGGGTATCTACAATGTTGATTTTATACTCGCCGTAGGTGACGGAGGTGTTTTTTGCCAAAATGGTAATACCCCGTTCCCGTTCCAGGTCGCCGGAGTCCATAACCCGGTCTACCGTTGCCTGGTTTTCCCGGTAAATACCGCCCTGCTTGAGCATCTCGTCAACCAGGGTAGTCTTGCCGTGGTCAACGTGGGCGATAATGGCAATATTGCGAATCTTCTCTTGTGCTGCCATAAAGATTTATTCCTTCTTTCTCCTATTACATTCCAACAGGGAATTGTATCACAGATAAAAGCCAAATGCAATATTTTAATTTGCCACCGACGCAATCTCGTCCCCCTCGTTTTGAGGGGGATGTCATTTGGCTTTGCCAAATGACAGGGGGAGTTAACTCCCTCCGTCTTCGCCTGCGGCGAATCCACCTCCCTCATAACGAGGGAGGCAAGTGGCTGGTGGTTTTACAGATAGTGGCTCATTGCCAGCATCAGGCAAAAGCCTGCCAGCAGCGCATAGGTTGCGCCCCGTTCCTCGCCGTGGGCGTGGGTTTCGGGAATCATTTCATCGCTGATTACATAGAGCATCGTGCCGCCGGCAAATGCCAGGGCAAAGGGCAAAACGGCTGCGGAAATGCTGACTGCAAAAAAGCCCAAAAGCGTACCCAGAACTTCCACAACGCCGGTCAGCAGCGCAATCACAAAGGTTCTGCCCGGCTTCATACCTGCCGCCAGCATAGGCCCGATGATCACCATACCTTCGGGGACATTCTGCAAAGCAATACCGGCGGCGATAATCATAGCATCCTCGTTGTTGCCTGTGCCGAAGCCTACGCCTGCGGCGATGCCCTCCGGCAGATTATGGATAGCAATGGCCATAACAAACAAAAGAACCTTGTTCAGCTTTTGGCTGTCGGAAGGGTGGGATTCCTGATCCACACCGGAGAGCCGGTGCAGGTGGGGCACGATCTTATCCAGCACATTCAGGCAAAGTGCGCCGCAGAAAATACCCAAAACCGCCACAGGCAGGGCAAATGCCCCTTCGGCGTATTCCAGCGACGGCACGATCAGACCCAGCACCGCAGCGCACAGCATCACGCCGGCTGCGAAGGATAGCACAATATCGCTGAACTTATGGGAAATGTTCTTAAAAATGAAGCCTAAGACTGCGCCGATGACCGTCGCACCGCCTACGCCCAAGGCTGTCAGCAGTACAAGTTCCATAAAAATCACTCCTTTATTTTATTATAGCATATTTTTCCGGTTCTGTCACCTGGCCGGTGTATTCGGCGATTGCGGGAAATTTAAAATTCTGGGTCTTCCATTTTTCTGCGAAATTGTGTATAATCAAAGAAAAAACCAAGGAGACCGCTATGATTACCAAAGACATTCACTACATAGGCGTACAAGACCACGATGTTGACCTGTTTGAGGGGCAGTATGTTGTCCCCAACGGTATGGCATATAATTCCTATATCATCACCGATGAAAAATGTGCCGTAATGGACACGGTAGACAGCCGTTTTGTTCCCCAATGGTTGGAAAATATTGCCAAAACCGGTAAAAATCCGGATTATCTGGTGGTGCATCATATGGAGCCGGATCACTCTTCCGGTATCGCCGCTTTTGCAGAGGCCTATCCTCAGGCAACCATCGTATCCTCCCGGATGGCATTTGTGATGATGAAAAATTACTTCGGTCAGGATTTTGCAGACCGGCGGATTATCGTATCCGAGGGCAGCACCCTGTCTTTGGGCAAGCACGAACTGACTTTCGTGGCTGCGCCTATGGTCCACTGGCCGGAGGTTATGGTCAGCTACGATAGCTATGACAAGGTGCTGTTTTCCGCTGATGGCTTCGGCAAATTCGGTGCGCTGGATGCCGATGAGGATTGGGCCTGTGAAGCCCGTCGGTACTACATCGGCATTGTGGGTAAGTACGGACCTCAGGTGCAGGATCTTCTGAAAAAGGCGGCAACTTTGGATATTGCTATCATCTGCCCCCTCCACGGACCGGTTCTGACGGAAAATTTAGGCTACTATATCAATCTGTATGATATTTGGTCTTCCTACCGCCCGGAGGATAAGGGCGTGCTGATTGCATATACTTCTGTATATGGGCACACCAAAGCGGCTGTGGAGCTGCTGGCAGCAGAACTGGAAAGCTTAGGCTGCGAAAAGGTCAGCATTGCAGACCTTGCCCGGGATGATATGGCGGAAGCTGTGGAAGATGCCTTCCGGTACGACCGTTTGGTGCTGGCAACTACCACCTATAATGGCGACATTTTCCCCTTTATGAAGGAATTTATCCACCATCTGACAGAGCGTAATTTCCAAAACCGCACCATCGGTCTGATGGAAAACGGTTCCTGGGCACCCCAGGCTGCCAAAATTATGACAAAGATGCTGGAAGAATGTAAGGATATCACTTGGCTGGAGCCGAAGGTTAAGGTGCAGTGCGCCCTCAGCGACGATTCCCGGACGCAGATTCGCCAACTGGCTGAGGCTCTTTGCAAATAAAAGCCAACAGGCTTTGGGAGTATAAAAGAAAATGAAAGAATTCTTAGGGATCGACGGCTACAGCCGCCCGGCAGAAGGCTTTTTATCCTGGCAGCATTTGACTTTTGTGACTGCCCTGATGGTGGTGATGACCACCCTGGCAATCACATTGGGCAGAAAATACCGCAACGGAAAACCGGAAGAGAAAAACAAAGTGCTGATCTGGGCGGCAGTTTTGATCGACAGCTTTGAGCTTTTCAAAATCGCTGTGCTGTGCCTGCGGTCAGGTTCGTTTTCTCCTGTTTTGTACGAGCTGCCTCTGTTTCTTTGCAGCATTCAGCTGATTACCATTCCTCTGGCAGCCTTTGCCAAAGGCCGTACCAAGGAAGCAGCCCTGGATTTTGTAAGCATTTTCGGTCTGCTGGGTGCTGTTTTGGGCACCTACGGCGCAGGCAACAACTACGGCAGCTACCCGGTGCTGAGTATGGACAATGTGGTATCCGGCATTACCCACAGCATTTCCGGCTTCTGTGCGCTGTACATTTTCATTGCCGGTCTTGCCAGCCTGAAAAAAGAAAACAGCCCCATTACTTTTGGTATTTTGTTTGCTTTCTGTTTTGCCGCCTATACTGCCAACAATATTTTGGACTATAATTATATGTTTTTAAGACGGGGTGACGGCACACCGTATGACATCTTCTATAACCTGCTGGGCGGTCATCCGGTGTTTTATCCGCTGACGGTTGTAGGTTTGTTTGTTGTGTATATCGGCGTATTCTATTTTGTCCGCCACCTGCTGAAAAAGAAAAAATAAATCCGCAAAAAGTTCGGGCGTACTGCAAAATCATGCAGTACGCCCATTCATTTAATTGCTGTAGCCTTTGGGGTTCTTGCTCTGCCAGTTCCAGGAATCCCGGCACATATCGGTCAGGTTCTTGGTAGCCTTCCAGCCCAGAACGGCAGCGCTCTTGGCAGGGTCTGCATAGCAGGTAGCCAGGTCGCCGGGGCGGCGGTCGGTGATCTGATAGGGCACTTTCACGCCGTTGGCTTCCTCAAAAGCCTTGACCATATCCAGCACGCTGTAGCCGGTTCCGGTGCCCAGATTGAATACATCGCAGCCTTTGTTTTCTGCAACATATTTGACAGCTGCCACGTGACCTCTTGCCAGGTCTACCACGTGGATGTAGTCCCGTACGCCGGTGCCGTCGTGGGTATCGTAGTCATTGCCGAAAATGCTGAGCTTTTCCCGGCGGCCAATGGCAACCTGGGTGATGTAGGGCATCAGATTGTTGGGGATACCTCTGGGATCTTCGCCGATGCAGCCGCTTTCGTGAGCGCCGATGGGGTTAAAGTACCGCAGCAGAACAATTCCCCATTCCTTGTCGGCATAAGCCATACCGGAGAGGATCTGCTCGGTCATATACTTGGTCCAGCCGTAGGGGTTGGTGCAGTGACCGGTGCGGCTGTCTTCCTTCAGGGGCATTTCGTTGTCGGCGGTGTAAACGGTGGCGGAAGAGGAGAAGATGATATTTTTCATACCTGCTTCCTTCATCACCTTGGTCAGAACCAGGGTGGAGTTGAGGTTGTTATCATAGTATTCCCAGGGCATGGCAACACTTTCGCCAACAGCCTTCAAACCGGCAAAATGAATCACGCAGCCGATTTCGTTTTCCGCAAAGATTTTCTTCAGCAAAGCCTCATCCCGAACGTCGCCTTCGTAGAACTTCACCTTTTTGCCGGTGAGCTGTTCCACCCGGTTCAAGCTTTCAGGGTTGGAGTTGCACAGATTGTCCACCACGACAACGCCGTAGCCTTCGTTCAGAAGTTCCACGCAGGTGTGGGAACCGATGTAGCCTGCGCCGCCGGTAACCAAAACATTCATAGTAATGCCTCCTGTAAATTTTTTCATATTTCATCCATTGGATTCTATCACAGCTAAATCAAAATTGCAATCGGTACGAAAGATCTGTATAAAAATATCATCCAAAAAGGACAAGATAAATGATTGTTTATCGTGCTAACGCCCGATAAACAATCAAATGCAAAATGCATAATGCAGAATGCTGAATTATCGTATTTTCTTCGAAAATGAAATTTAAATAGTCGCCTTTGGCGACACATTTATTCAGCATTTAGCATTTAGCATTCAGCATTGAATTTATTGGAACAATCGGGGAGAAACTGCATAGATTAGTGGGAGGGGATGCATATGGCGATAGTCAATACAACCGTACCCATCACAGCAGAAAGCTGTGAGCGAATGATTTTGGACATTGTAGCCCAGTACCCATTTTGCCGCACCGAGGTTCTCATCCGCACAGCCTTTCAAAGACCGGTGCGCACGCTGGTCATCGGCACAGGACCACGAAAAGTAATATATTCTGCCGCCCATCACGCCAACGAATGGATCACATCGCTGATATTGCTGAAATTTGCAGAGGAATTTGCCCAGGCGATCCAGTCCGGCGGAACGATCTTCGACCGGGATGCCAACGAGCTGGCAGAAACAGCCACGGTTTACCTTGTGCCTATGGTGAATCCCGACGGGGTGGATCTGGTGGTGGGCCAGATTCAGGAGGGAGATATCCAGTATGATCTTGCCCGGCGGCTGGCGGAAAACTATCCGTCTATACCCTTTCCCGATGGCTGGAAGGCAAATTTGCTGGGTGTAGATTTGAATCTGAATTACCCGGCTTTGTGGCTGCAGGCCCGGGAAATTAAATTTTCCCAGGGCTTTACCTCACCCGGTCCCCGGGACTATGTAGGCCGTGCGCCGCTGAATCAATTTGAAACCCGGGCATTGGCAGGTTATACGGAGTTTCTTGACCCGGATTTGGTGATAGCCTTCCATTCTCAGGGCAAGGAAATTTACTGGAGCTTCCAGGACTATGAAGTACCCGGCGCAAGGGAGCTGGGGGAACAGTTTGCCCAGGTCAGCGGCTACACCCTGACAGAGCCTGCGTTCAATTCCAGCTTTGCAGGCTATAAAGACTGGTTTATCCAGAATTTCCGCAAGCCCGGCTACACCATCGAAGTAGGTCAAGGGGTCAATCCTCTGCCGCTGGAGCAGTTTGACGAAATCTACCGGGATAATCTGGGAATCCTGGTCTTGGGCATCGACAACACAATGCCGTAGCATTTTTCACAGGTTGACAATACTCCCTTTCTGTGCCATAATTTTTTTATTGCGCAGAAAGGGAGATTTGGTATGGAAAAAACAAAGTCACTCCGGGCAGCAGACCGGGTTTGTAACTATTATATGATCGATCTGATAAAATTCCTTTGCTGCATTTTGGTATTTATCGTTCATATAAAGCCCTTTCCCAATGATGCTTTTCCTATGGCGGAGTATGTGAATTTCGGTCTGCAAAAGTATATTGGCAGAATCGCAGTTCCCTTTTTCTTGGCTGCCTCCGGCTTCTTTTTGTTCCGAAAGATCGATTTCCAAAAGCCCGATGGGGAAATAGTTAAAAATTACTGCTTTAAAATCCTGCGGCTGCTGGCAATCTGGTATATTCTGCTGTTTAACAGTGAAAAGGTTCATTTGTGGTATTTGGGCAGCACGGTGGTTGCGGTTTTGATGCTGTATCTGCTGCTGCGGGCTGGGATTAAGCTGCCGTATCTTTGGGGATTGGCTGTTATTTTGTACACTGCCGGTCTTTTCGGGGATTCCTACTACGGTCTTTTGGCACCGCTTCGCAATGTGCAGATTATAGATTTATCTATTAAAAGTTACGAATATTTCTTCATCCGCACCAGAAACGGCGTTTTTATGGGGTATTTATTTGTTCTGATGGGTGCAACATTCGCCCGCGGAAACATCAAAATCGCTCCCTGGATTTCCGTTTCGGGCTTTGTTCTTTCTATGTTTTTGCTGTTTGGCGAGGTGTTCCTGCTGAAATTCAACCAGCTTCCCCGGGACTATAATATGTATGCATTTCTGGTTCCGGCTGTGTTTTTCCTGTTTTCTTTTGCCGTTCGGTTCGATCGTGTGAGAGAGGATAAAACGCCCTTCTTTGGGAAACTTCGTACCGCCGGTGTTTTGGTTTATTTCATCCATTTTCTGATGGAGAGCATCGTGCTTTTCGGCAATACAATACTTAGAACACTATTTCACATCGACTTTTCTGCATTTATGTTTTTAATTACATTAGCAGCATCCATTTGCGTTGCGATTCTGATCACCCGGCTGTCGGAAAAAGAAAAATTCAAATGGCTGCAATATTTATATCGTTAAAATAGCAAGGGACGCATTGCAAAATTCTGCAATGCGTCCTTTAACTATGTATTTGCCATATTCTGCGGATGTAGGGGCGGCTATTAGCCGCCCGCGGGCGACAAATTGTCGCCCCTACATATTCTATCATAGATTCTGCGTGTTAACTATTCTGTTTTGCCTGAGCTTTGTCCATACCCAGGGCCACGGCAAAGCCTGCGGCGAAGCAGACCAGAGAAATTACCAATTCCCAGGGTCCTTTAAATTCCGAAGGCAGGATCTTCAAAGAAGACGCAATCACGAAGCCTAAAACGATCCGGGAAACCACAGCATAATGCTTTTTATAAAGCGTACTGACAAGCCGGGCAAAGGTCACAGCTGTCACCAAAATGCCAACCATCATAGGAATGACCGCAGAGAGCTCCAGCGCACCCAGAGCCGCTGTCATAGGCTCGTAAATTCCCAAGTAAATCAAAAAAGAAGAGGAGGACAGGCCGGGGATAATCAGGCTCAACCCCCAAATACCGCCGCACATCAGATACACCCAGAAAGAGGGCTCAACGGTAATGCTGGTGCCGTTTTCCAGGAAATGCAGAAGCAGATAAGCTAATGCAAGACTGAGAATAAAGGGCGTCCAGCTTTTTTTGCTGTCGCTGAGCTCGGAGCTTTTAAACAGCTGGGGCAAGGTTCCGCAGATCAGACCGAAGAACAGAAGCAGCGCCGCCGGTGCGGAAATGCCGAAGAACCATTCCACCACTTTGGCCAGCAGGACGAAGCCGCCGCCCCAACCGATGCCCACGGGGATAAACATCTTGTAGTATTTTTTGATGGCCTGCACAGGTCTGGTCAGCAATTCCATCATCGGCTCATAGATGCCGAACGCAACACACAGAACACCGCCGCTGACGCCGGGCAGAATTGCACCCACGCCTACGATTGCGCCTTGGATGATGTACAGAAGATTCTTTAGAATAAAATTATTTTTCATAGGAAGTTCCCTAACCCTTATCCAAATAATACTTTCCGGGTTATTATAGCAATATCTTCCACATTTTGCAAGCATTTGCAGGTTTCAATTTCCCGGTGCTGCCATTTATTTCTTGCAATTTGAATTTTGGTGGTGTATTATTTACAATGGGAGGAGATAACGGCACAGAGTTTTTTTGTGCTTTTATTTGGACCTCGGTTCTGAAAAATACACTTTTCTTCCCAAAATCACCGTTTATTGGATTTTATACAAAAAAAGGAAGGGAAAAATTATGAACTTTTCCTATTATTTTCTGCAGGTAATTTCTTTGCTTGGCGGTCTGGCGCTGTTCCTGTTCGGTATGGATGTTATGGGCAAAGCCCTGGAACGGCTGGCAGGCGGTAAGCTGCAAACTGTTTTGGCAAAAATGAGTTCCACCGTGTTCCGCGGCTTTTTCTTAGGTATGGCGGTCACGGCTGTGATTCAGTCTTCTTCTGCGACCACGGTTATGGTGGTTGGCTTCGTTAACTCCGGCATTATGACGCTCAAGCAGGCCATCGGCGTTATTATGGGCTCTAATGTGGGTACTACCGTCACATCCTGGCTGCTTTCTTTGACGGCTCTGGAAGGCGATAGTCTGGTGATCCAGATCTTCAAGCCCAGCACCCTTGCTCCTATGCTGGGTGTGATCGGCATTGTGCTGTTTATGTTCACCAAGAGTGAGAAAAATAAGGGCATCGGCACGATCCTGCTGGGCTTTATGGCCTTGATGACCGGTATGGAACTGATGAGCGATTCTATGGCCTTTTTGAAGGAAGAGGCTTGGTTTGCCAATCTGATGGGCTCTTTCACCAATCCCATTTTGGGCATTCTGGCAGGTGCTGCGCTGACGGCAATTATCCAGTCCTCCTCCGCATCTGTTGGTATTTTGCAGGGTCTTTGCTCCACCGGTGCGATCACTGTGGGCAACGCCCTTCCCATCATTCTCGGTCAAAACATCGGTACTTGCGTGACTGCCCTGCTTTCCACTGTCGGCGCAAACCGCAATGCCCGGCGTACAGCCTTGGTGCACCTGTATTTTAACATTGTGGGCGTGGTTTTGATCGCTTTGATCGTCTACGGAGTCAACCTGTTCTTCCCACTTGAGATTCTCACAAGGGATGCAGGACCTATGGACATCGCTGTAATCCACACCGGCTTTAATATCACTGCTACTGTAATCTTGCTGCCGATGAACAAGCTTCTGGAAAAGCTGGCATATCTGACCATTCCCCGGCAGGAAATTCATCAGGCTCCCGTTCTGCTGGATACCCGTCTGCTGGCAACTCCTGCTGTTGCGATCCAGCGTTCTATGGATGTGGCTGTCCGGATGGCCCACGCTTCCCGGGAAGCTATGGAAAAAGCTGTCAGTCTGACCAAAAACTTTAATGAGGATGTATTCGAGGAAGTCCGCCAGCTGGAGGATATCACCGACAGCTACGAAGATGCCCTTGGTTCTTACCTGGTTCAGCTGACCGGTCGGAAACTGACGGTGGAGGATAACCGCACATTGAACACGGTCCTTTATACCATCAGCGACTTTGAACGCATTGCCGACCACGCTATGGATATTGCCAAAGCCGGTCGGGAGATCAGTCAGAAAAACATCCGCTTCTCCAAGCAGGCGATGGAAGAGCTGGCAGTTTTGGAATCTGCCGTTATGGATGTGATTACCAATTCCGTCAAGGCATTTGAACAGCAGGACCTTTATCAGGCGATGAAGGTCGAGCCCCAGGAGCAGGTTGTGGATGCCTTGGTTAAGGAAGTGAAATCCCGCCATGTCCGCCGCCTGCGTGACGGTCTTTGCACCGTGGAATACGGCTTTGTCCTGGAAGATATTCTCACCAGCTACGAGCGCAGTGCGGATCATTGCTCCAACGTGGCGGTGGAAATGCTCCAGGTTTCTGAGGGTAAACTGGAAGCCCACGAATATTTGGGCGCACTGAAGGGCGGCAAGCTGGAAGAAAGCGCCCAATTCTCCGAGCGCTTCCGGCAATACCGGGCAAAATACGCCTTCCCCGAGGAAAACCCGTAAGCAATCTTTTATTCTTTCTTATTTATTCAATATTATTTATTATTTAAAAATCGACAACTGTACAGTCAGTGAAAAGAATAAAGAAGAAATAATAAATAATAAATTATAATCAAAGGCGCGTGTTACAAAATACGCAAATCTATCGGTAGAATCCGTAGGGGCGACTATCCGCCCCTACATCCGCAGGATGTAGACAAATACATAGTTATAGGGAGTGCTGCAACATTTTGCAACACTCCCTTGTTTTATTCTGCTGTTTTGATAATTACGAAGCCTTCCACCAGATTGGCGCTTTCCAGGTAGCCCTGGACTGCCACGGTGCGCTCCATCAGATCGGTGAGGATCACCGTATCTTCCTCGCAGCGGATGCTCATAACATTGTTCATTACCATAGCATCCGGCTTTTTTTCGTTTTTATATACCGTTGAAAGACACATAATTAACCCTCCAGGCTGGCCAGCACCAAAGAAAGGCGCATATTGCCCTTTTCGAAATCAGACACCGCTGCCATAACCTGCTCATAGGCCATATGATTGCCGGCCTTATCCAACTGGGCTGCCAACTCAGCCAGCTCTCTGGCGTGGGCGGCATTGTGGTTTGCCATATACTTCATCAGCGCCTTCAATTCTTCCATCGGGGTATGACCGCAGGCACTGCCGCAGCTGCCGCAGTGACCGCCGCAATCGTGGTTATGATCGTGGGTGTGGTCTGCGCCGTGGAGATGATCGTGGTCGTGGGGATGAATATGATCGTGGCTGTGCTGATGCTCGTGGGGATGGCTGTGGGCAACACCGTCGTGGGTATGCTCGTGGGAATGGGTATGGCTATGGTCGTGGGTATGACCGCCGGAAATATGATCGTGATCCAAATGCATAATAAACCCTCCGTTTTTTTCTTTATTATAGCGGTATTTTTGTCCTGTGTCAAACGAAAGAAAAAATTACCGGAATCGTTTTTTGTTGTGTTGACTTTATACTTTTATTATGGTAACATAAGGTAGAACATTTTTTGTGGAGGTTAACACTATGGAACACATTCTGACCATCGAAACCCGCAATCTGTGTGAGAGCGCGAAGAATGGCGGTTGCGGCGAATGCCAGACTTCCTGCCAGTCCGCTTGCAAGACCAGCTGCGGCATCGCAAATCAGCAGTGCGAGAAATAATTGCACATAAACCAAAACGCCGCCGTTTGGCGGCGTTTTTATTAGGAGAAATGATATGATACATCAATATAAATCCGGGGGCTACAACATTGTTTTGGATGTATGCTCCGGCGCAGTCCACGTGGTAGACGAAATTGCCTACGAGATCATTGCCCTTTTTGAAGAAAAGAGCCGGGAAGATATTTTGCAGGCTATGGCGGAAAAATTCCCCAACATTGCATCTGATGAAATTGCCCGGTGCTACGACCAGGTTTTGGAGCTGAAAAATTCCGGCAAACTGTTTGCGCCGGATACCTTTGCGCCTATGGCAGGAAAGCTGAAGGAAAAAACCTCCGGTGTTATCAAGGCTCTTTGTATACACATCGCCCATAGCTGCAACCTAAACTGCGCCTACTGCTTCGCCAGCCAGGGTAAGTACCAGGGCGAGCGGGCTCTGATGAGCTTTGAAGTGGGCAAGCGGGCATTGGATTTTCTGATTGAAAATTCCGGAACCCGGCGGAATCTGGAAGTGGACTTTTTTGGCGGCGAACCGCTGATGAATTTCCAGGTTGTCAAGGATCTGGTTGCATATGCCCGCAGCATCGAAAAGGAAAAGGGCAAGAATTTCCGCTTTACTCTCACCACCAACGGCGTGCTGGTTGACGACGATGTGATTGAATTTGCCAACCGGGAATGCAGCAATGTGGTGCTGAGCTTAGATGGCAGAAAAGAGATCCACGACCGCTACCGGGTGGACTATGCCGGCAACGGCAGCTGGGAGAAGATCGTTCCCAAATTCCAGAAATTTGTGGAAGCCAGAGAGGGCAAAAACTACTATATGCGCGGCACATTTACCCACGCAAACCCCGATTTTCTCACAGACATTCAGGAAATGCTGAAGCTTGGATTCCGGGAACTGAGTATGGAGCCGGTGGTCAGCGCACCCGGCGACGAAGCTGCTCTGACTATGGAGGATCTGCCCATCGTTTTGGATCAGTACGACAAGCTGGCTGAGCTGATGATCCAAA
Organism: Faecousia sp.; assembly: GCA_045646805.1. Taxonomy (GTDB): domain Bacteria; phylum Bacillota; class Clostridia; order Oscillospirales; family Oscillospiraceae; genus Faecousia. The sequence continues at coordinate 7,435 of JAZRLK010000005.1, read as the reverse complement.
AGGACAAGGAAAAAGACCCCTTCACCTTCTATCACTATATGATCGACCTGACCGGCGGCCCTTGCATCTACAAGCGGATCTCCGGCTGCGGCAGCGGAACGGAATATATGGCAGTCACCCCCTGGGGCGACCTTTACCCCTGCCATCAGTTTGTGGGCGATGAGAAATTTAAACTGGGCGATATCTGGTCCGGCGTGACCAACAAAGAGATCCAGGGCGAATTTGCCGCCTGCAATGTCTACGCTCATCCGGAATGCAAAGACTGCTGGGCAAGACTTTACTGCTCCGGCGGCTGCGCCGCCAACGCCTATCACGCCACCGGCTCCGTCACCGGTGTGTATGAATACGGCTGTATCCTCTTCCGCAAGCGGATGGAGTGTGCCATTATGGTCGCCATCCACCGGGCATTGAATCCCTGATGAATACCCCGATTTGCGATTTTGTCCGGCTTTATGCCGGACAAGACCCTATACGGGGTCATATGCCCGGTCATAAAGGCGTTCCCCGGTTGGGCTTTGAGCATTTGGACATCACCGAGCTTGACGGAGCAGACAGCCTGTACTGTGCCGGGGGCATCATTGCCGAGAGCGAGAAAAACGCCGGTTCGATTTTCGGCGCAAATACTTTCTACAGCACAGAAGGATCTTCCCAATGCATCCGGGCGATGCTGTATTTAGCAAAGCTTTACGCCGCAGAACGGGGCTTGCCCCCGAAAATTGCCGCCGGGCGCAATGCCCATCAGGTGTTTATCACCGCTGCGGCTCTTTTGGGGCTGGATATTGACTGGATCTATTCTGACTGTTCCTATTTAAGCTGCCCCATAGAACCGGAACATTTAGATGCATTTCTGAAGGAAAATCCTGCGGCGGCGGTTTATGTAACCAGCCCGGATTATTTGGGAAATACCCTGGATATTTCTGCCCTGGCAGAGGTTGCCCATCGGCATCACTGTCTTTTGCTGGTGGACAATGCCCACGGCGCATATTTGAAGTTTTTAGAGCCTTCCCGGCACCCTATGGACCTGGGCGCAGATATCTGCTGCGACTCTGCCCATAAGACCCTTTCCGCCCTCACAGGTGCGGCTTATCTGCATATCAGCTATTGTGCCCCCAGTGGGCTTATCAGCCGGGCAAAGGAAGCCCTTTCTATGTTTGGCTCCACCAGCCCCAGCTATTTGATTTTGCAGTCTTTGGATTATTTAAATTTGGTTTTATCCGGTGATTACCGGGAAAAACTGCAAGTTTTTATTAAGAAAGTTGAAAATTTAAAATTCAAACTTCTGCAAAACGGATTTATTTTACAAGGAAATGAGCCGCTGAAAATCACTCTGAGCACCAAGTCTTACGGTTACACCGGAGATGATTTTGCCCGGATTTTGAAAGAAAATAATTTATACACCGAATTTCACGATCCGGATTTTACCGTGCTGATGCTGACCCCGGATCACAAAGATGAGGACCTGCAAAAAATAGAAGAAATTCTGCTCTCTATTCCCCGCAGGCAGACAATCTTGCAAGCTCCTCCGGTCTTTTCTGTGCCGGTGCAAAAGCTGCAGCCCCGGGAGGTTTTATATGCCCCGTCGGAAACCGTTGAGATTCAGAACAGCTTCGGTAGAATCCTCGCTTTTTCCGGTGTAAGCTGTCCGCCGGCAGTACCCATTGCCGTCAGCGGCGAAGTGATCGATGAATCTATCATCTGCGCCCTCCGCTATTACGGCTTTGAAACCATCCGCGTTTTAAAATAAATTAGAATTTATCTTACTAACGCACAGAGTATCGTACCTCTGTGTCATTGCGAGCCCCGTCAGGGGCGTGGCAATCTCATAGTAGGCAGTTTCTTCTATCGCAAGCTTACCTGAACAAGTAAAATTGTACCAAGAGATTCCCACGGGTCTAACGACCCTCGGAATGACACCCGGTTCGATAGTTTTCATAGTAAGATAAACAATCATTCATAAAAAGACAAGGCAAAATGATGTGATTTTTTGCTTTGTCTTTTTTATTTTTGTTATTTTATTATTTTATAATGTATCTGTGGAAAAAATCCTTGTTTTTTCCACAAGTGTATGGTATAATTTAGGGTGATAAAATAGGCTCAAAAAGTATGCCTTTTTCAATAAAAATTCCTGTTTAAACAGAGAAAGGGGTTATAGAATGTATTCATCGAACTATGTATGGGCAAAGGTTCTGAGTTATATGGAAAACCAACTCACAGCCGTTAGCATTTCTGCTTATTTCGACGATGCGCAGGTCATCGAACTTACGGAGGATAAGCTGATTTTGTATTCTCCCTCAGAATTTCGCCGCAATGCCATTATCAAGCGCTACACCTCCTATATTCAGGACGCACTGAAGGAAATTTTCGATTCCGATGCAAAACTGGTTGTTTTCGGCGATGCAGAGCTGGATGCTTACAAAAATAAAGACAAATCCAAGATCGGAACTTCCATGGATTTCAATCCCCAGTTTTCTTTCGATAATTTCGTGGTAGGTCCTTCCAACCGGTTCGCTCACGGCGCAGCTATGGCTGTTACCAATAACCCCGGCCAGGTGTACAACCCTCTGTTTATCTACGGCCCTCCCGGTATTGGCAAGACTCACCTGCTGTACGCCATTGCCAACGGCATCCGGAAGAACAATCCGGATATCAACATCGTTTATATCAAAGGCGACCAATTTACCAATGAACTGATTACTGCCATCAGCAGCGGTAAGAACATCGAATTTCGCACCAAGTATCGGGAAGCAGACCTGTTTTTGATTGACGATATTCAGTTCATCGCCGGCAGAGATTCCACTCAGGAAGAATTTTTCCACACCTTCAACACGCTCTATGAGAATCATAAGCAAATTGTGATGACCTCCGACCGGAAGCCCAGCGATATGCCCACTTTGGAAGACCGTCTGCGCACCCGTTTTGAATGGGGTCTGCTTGCCAGCATTGAAGCGCCGGACTATGAAACCAGAATGGCCATCATTCAAAAGAAGGCAACCTCCCTTGGTTTAGAGCTGCCTTTGGATGTATGCGACTACATTGCCGTAAATGTCACCAACAACGTGCGGCAGATTGAAGGCACCGTCAAGAAAATTATGGCATACCGGGATCTGAACAATATGCCTCTGGATCTGCCCAACATTTCCCGGGCAATCGACGATATGTTTAAAAACGAAGGCAACGCCCTGCCCACTCCCAGCCTGATTATCAATCAGGTTTGCAAATTCTATTCTGTGGACGAATCCGTTCTGCGGGGCACGCTGAAAAACCGGGGCACTGCCGAAGCCCGTCAGGTTGCCATTTATCTCATCCGCAAGCTGACAAATCTTTCTACCCCGGATATCGGCAAGGAGCTGAGCAAGGATCATTCCACCGTGCTCTACTCCATCAACAAGGTGGAAAACGCCCTCAAAGCAGGGGATACCTCCCTGCAAAACCACATCCGGGATATCACTGCCAATATCAATTCCTGCCTGTAACAGTTTTCCACAGGTTGTGAAATTGTGGATAAAATACTTGTGGAAAAACAGTTGCAAAAATTATCCCATTTTACCCTGTGGAAAAGATCTTATTTTTCCACAACCTGCCTGTGGAAAAAAAGCCGTTGGGGCAGTAGCGCTTTCCCCACTTTTCCACATATTTTTCTACTACTACTGTTACTACTACAAATAAATACGATTTATTTATATATTATTTATTATTTTACAAAAAAGGGGTTTTCATTATGCGTTTTACCTGTGAAAAAAGTATGCTGCTGACAGGCCTGAATATTACCGGAAGAACCGTTGCCCAAAAGAGCACACTTTCCGTAATCGAAGGTATCCTGTGCCGCGCCGGCGCAGATCTGAGCCTGACCGGCTACAATATGGAAACTGCCATTACCTATTCCATTGATGCAGAAGTCAGTGAAGTGGGCGAATGCGTGCTGCCCGCCCGTCTGTTCGGCGATATTATCCGCCGTCTGCCGGAAGGCCCTGTTACTGTGACTGTGGACAGCACCTATAAGGTAGCCATCCGCGCCGGTTACGCATCCTTCAATATTTCCGCAGAATCCGCTGAGGATTATCCGGAATTGCCGGATGTGGACAGCGGCAGATCCATCTCCATCCCTCAGAGCGCTCTGAAGGATCTGATCTCCGGCACGATTTTTGCCGTTTCTGAGAATACCGGCAGACCCATTCATACCGGTGTGAAGTTTGAAATTGAAGATAACGCCATCTCCGCCATTGCCGTTGACGGCTTCCGTCTGGCAAGAAAAACTTACCACCCGGAAGAACCCACCGGCAGAAATCTCTCCTTTGTGGTGCCTGCTCAGGGTCTGAAGGAAATGGAAAAGATCCTCAGCGAGGATGACAATGTATCTTTCACACTGGGTTCCAAGCACATTTTGTATCAGCTGGGCAATGCAACGCTGATCTGCCGTCTGCTGGAAGGCGAGTTTTTGGATTGGCGCCGGGTTGTTCCCACCGGCTGTCCCATTAAGCTTGTGACCAATGTGGGCGATCTTTCTTCTTCTATTGAGCGTGTTGGTTTGATCGTTTCTGAAAAATATAAGAGCCCTGTGCGCTGCGTATTCGGCAACCAGGAGCTGCAGCTGCGCACCAACAACACCATCGGTGTTGCTGAGGACCGCTGCACCATCGCCGGCGACGGCAAGGAACTGGAAATCGGCTTCAATGTCCGCTATCTTGCCGATGCTCTGCGGGCCATTGACGATGAAGAAGTGGTTATGGAGCTGACAAACGGCTTGAGCCCCATCGTCTTTACCCCTGTTGAGAGCAGCAAATGCGACTTCTCTTATATGGTTCTGCCTGTAAGAATTAAAAATTGATGGAGTATCTATGAAAGTTACAGTTAAGAAAAAATCCAATCTTGTGCCGGTGGTGATTGGCACAGAGTTTATTAAATTGGAATCTGCCTTGAAGCTTGCCAATGCGGTAGGCTCCGGCGGTGAGGCTAAGGCATTGATCCAGGATGGTCAAGCCAGCGTCAACGGGGAAGTATGCACTATGCGGGGTAAAAAGCTGTACCCCGGCGATAAATTCTCCTTTATGGGAATTGATTATATCATTTCCATTCATTCCTAAATTCCGGAGGAAATTATGAATCTTGAAAATATCCAACTTCATAATTTCCGGAACTATCACAGCCTGAATCTGGAATTTGATCCCGGTGTGAATCTTCTGGTGGGCGATAATGCCCAGGGAAAGACCAATCTGCTGGAAGCCATCGGCTATCTGGGATCGGGAAAAAGCTTCCGCACCCAGAAAAACAGCGAACTGGTGTATCTCGGGGAAGATTTTGGGGAAATCAAAGGCTCTGTTTTTTCCCAGGAGCGCCATCAGGAGCTGCGGTGGTTGATATTTGCCGGGCAAAGACCCCGGCAGCTTACCCGAAACGGGGTAAAGAAAAAGAGCGCAGCGGAAATTTCCGGCGTGCTCAATACAGTCTTATTCTGCCCGGAGGATCTGATGGTTCTCAAAGGCGGTGCTGCGCCCCGGCGCAGGCTGGGAGATGTTTCCCTGTGCCAGCTGCGTCCCAATTATGAGGCGGCGCTGAATGAATACAACCGGATTTTGGAACAAAAATCCAAAATATTAAAAGACCGCTACGAAAATCCTGCGCTTATGGAAATTCTGCCGGAGTACAATACCCGGCTTTGCCAGGTTGGTGCACTGCTGATCTCCTACCGGGCAAGATTTTACGAGGCTTTGGGGAAGGCGGCAAAAAGCTGCCACGAAAGCTTTTCCGGGGGAAAAGAGGAATTTTTCCTCACTTATAAGACGGTTTCAACTGTATCAGACCCCTTTGCCCCGGTGAAAGATCTGACGGATCGGCTTTTGGAGCATTTGGAAAGCCACTATCGGGCAGAATTGGAATCTGCCCAATGCCTGACCGGACCCCATAAGGACGATTTTGATGTGACTCTTTCCGGACTTTCCGTGAAATCCTTCGGTTCTCAGGGTCAGACTCGTACAGCCGCTGTCAGCTTGAAATTGGCCCAGCGGGAACTGATGCATAAAGAATCCGGAGAAATTCCGGTGCTGCTTCTTGACGATGTACTGTCTGAATTGGATGCCGGGCGGCAGGACTTTATTTTAAACCGAATCACCCAGGGGCAGGTGTTCATCACCTGCTGCGAACCGGGTAGATTTACAAAATTGGGTAAAACCGTGGAAATCTCCCACGGCGAGATAGTTTAAATTTTAACAAGCTGTGTCATTGCGAGCCCCGAAGGGGCGTGGCAATCTCTCGGTACAATTGATGATAATGTAATATGATCGTATGAAGTATTATGTTTATATGATGGCAAATAAAAATAATACAGTAGTTTATACAGGTATTACCAGCCGTTTACCTCAAAGAGTATTTGAACATAAATCCCACGCTGATCCTACAAGCTTTACTGCAAAATATAAAGTAACGAAACTTGTTTATTTTGAATATACAGGTGATGTCCGTGTTGCTTTAGAAAGAGAAAAACAGATAAAAAGCTGGAATAGAAAAGCTAAAAACGCTTTGATTGAAACTATAAATCCAAATTGGGATGATTTATATCCCTTAATTTTAGAATAATCGTCTATTACAGTCTTGTGTAAAAGTAAGATTTTACCAAGAGATTGCCACGCCGCGTTGCGGCTCGCAATGACACTTTTATGTTAGCATTTACTTAAACTTAGGAGGACCCTTTATGTCTGACGAAACAAAGGTAACAACGCAATACGGTGCGGAACAAATCCAGGTTCTGGAAGGCCTGGAGGCAGTCCGGAAGCGGCCGGGTATGTACATCGGCTCAACATCCACCTCCGGTTTACACCATCTGGTGTATGAAATCGTGGATAACTCCATTGACGAGGCTTTGGCAGGCTACTGCAAGCATATTACTGTCACCATCAATGAGGGCAACTCCATCACTGTTACCGACGATGGCCGCGGTATTCCCGTGGATATTCAGCCCCAGACCGGCAAACCTGCTTTAGAAGTTGTATTTACTGTGCTCCACGCAGGCGGTAAATTCGGCGGCGGCGGTTATAAGGTCTCCGGCGGTCTGCACGGCGTGGGCGCATCGGTTGTAAACGCCCTTTCCCAGTGGCTGCAGGTTCGGGTCCACAAAAACGGAAACATCTATGAAATGAAGTTTGCCCGGGGTCACATCACCCAGGAAATGAAGATCGTTGGCAAAACAGAAAAAACCGGAACCGAGGTCACCTTCCAGCCAGATCCGGAGATGTTCGACGATGTGATCTACAGCTACGAGACCCTCCACGAGCGTATGCGTGAGGAGGCCTTCCTCAATGCCGGTCTTTCCATCACCATCACCGACGCCCGTGAGGAGGAAGTCCGCACCGAGACTATGTGCTACGAGGGCGGTATTCGGGAATTTGCCCTGTTCCACAATCGGAACAAGACCGCGCTTCATCAGGATGTAATCTACCTCAGC
>JAZRLK010000004.1:0-6997 GCA_045646805.1 Faecousia sp. | reverse complement strand
GGCGTCTTCTGCGTCAAACCAGTCTGTGCTATTGAGTTGGTCGTTTTCGATCAAGTTCGTGGTTTTATCCACTGTACCGGCTTGAGCTGGTATAACCGGAGAGATTACCAATAATACGACGAGGAGCAATGCGATTTTTTTGATTGCATTCATCATGATCCTACCCTCTATTATTTGATATTTGCTAACCACTTGTTTTCGTATTCGTCGTTTACCTTTGCGATCATTTCATCCCAGATAGCATCGGCACCCTTGCGGTCTGCCTTATTAGATGCACACAATCTTGCAATATAAGGAACACCTGCGTATTTGGTAGCACCGCCAGCCTTAAAAATGTCGTGACGGGATGCCACACTGTATGTGGGCATTGCTACGGTTTCTTCCAGCATCTCAAGCTGGCTGATCTGGAATGCATTCCAATCGGAAGTATCGAGCTGAGAGCCGTCAGACAAAGACATAGGCATAGGATTCTTCAATGCCTTTGCGTAAATACGGTAGCCTTCATCGGAATACAGGAAGGTCAAAAATGCTTTTGCGCCAGCAATATTTTCGCTGTACTTGGGAATGATAGCACTTTCGCCGGAGTAGTTTGCAGGCATTGTGAAGCGGGCGGTATAAATGTAATCCCAGTCTTCCTTGGAAACCTCGATGCCTTCTACATTATAGCCTTCACCGGACTGATAATCGGAAAGCTGCTTCACACCATCCTGCACATTGTCGATGGCGGTAATCACCTGACGAAGCTGGGCATCGGATTTTACGGTAGTCAGCTTATCGGTAATGGCAGAAAGCACAGGGGTACGCAGCATTGCAAAGTTCTCCATACTGCCTTCTACGGATGCCATCTCGTTTGCGATCCAAGAGCCATTGATCATCATAGCAGCAGAGTTGTTCAAGAACATAGTCTGAGAAGTAACGTGGTCAATAGAGTTAGAGCCTTCCATCACATAGTCTGTGGTGATGATCTTCTCGAAAGCCTTCAGTACCTGATAACGGCCGTCCTTGGTTGTAAATACTTCCTTGCTGGGGCTAACACCATTGGCATCGGTGCAGGAATAGAAGCCCTCGGTGTAAGCCTCCCGGTCATACTGATAAATCAAAGCATCGCTGAAGTACTGGTAATAGCCTTCGGGAGAGAAATGGCACAGAGGGGTAATTCCGGCGCTATACAGCTTGTCACATACGATCGCCAGCTCATTGGTGGTACGGGGCAATTCGGTAATGCCGGCCTGCTGGAACAGAGCTTTGTTATAAATCAGGCCAATGATGCCGCCGCCATAGGTGATCTGATAATAATGGCCGTCAGCCGCTTGAGAATTCTTCAGGTAGTCCTCATTGAACTTTTCAATCAAAGGCTTGCTGTCGCCGGGGGCTGTGGCGTTCAGAATATCATCCAGAGGCTCAAAATCTGTGAGATTCATTCGCTCTGTGGTAAAGTACAGATCCACGGTATTGGTAGGAAGCTCCAAAGTAGAGTTCACGGTTGCTGCAGATGCAGAAGCGGTATAGAATGCATGATACTCCGGGTATTTTGCGTTGAAGGCTGCGATCACATCCTTCAGCCACTGGTCACCCAGACCTGCGTTCCAATAGGCAATTTCGATATCCTTTTTGGCATCGCCGCTTCCCTTGGGCGTATTGTTGCCGCAAGCAGCAAAGCAGCCTGCGATCATCATAAGTACCAGCATCAGCGCTGTGATTTTCTTCATCATTTTCATTTGTTTTCCTCCTATTATCCTTTGATGCCGCCTACCGAAACATTGGTAGTGATCATCTTGTTAAATACTGTAAACAGTATAATTGCGGGGATTGAAACAAGTACGCAAGCTGCAAACAAAATATCCAGTCTTGCACGGTAGATCATTTCTGTATTGAACTGATAAATGCCAACCGGCAATGTGGGAAGATTGGGCAAATACAGCATAGCGCTCTCGTAGTTATTCCAAGAACCCAACCATGTGGTCAAAAACAGTGCGCCAAAAATGGGCTTTGCCTGAGGCAGCATGACCCTGAAGTAAATTCTAAAAGGTCCGCAGCCATCGATCTCTGCCGCTTCTGCATATGTCCAAGACATATTCTTAAAATACGCACGGAAATACAAGAAGTTCACTGACATACCCGCCGCCGAGCAGATAATGTGTGCATAGGTATCCACCAAGCCTAAATTACGATAGAGCGCATAGGTTGCACCGCCGGCACCGTAAATAGGAAGCGTCATAATGATCAAAATGATCGTATAGGGCAAATCACTTCCGGGGAATTTGTACACAGTACAGCAATATGCGAAGGTGATCGTAACAAAAGTGGATAAAAATGCGCCCAACACGGAGAAGTAACAGCTATTAAACAGCATATCTAAGAAGCCGTTTCCGTTCACTTCCAAGGTAGTGATCACTTCGATAAAGTGATCCCATTTCCACTGTTTCGGAAGCGCAAACGGATCCATAACGATTTCGGTATGGGTTTTACAAGCCGACATCACAGCCCAGAAGAACAGATATACATAAGTGAAGGCCACTACGGCAAAGAATGCCGAGACCAAGATGTGGAGCGCAACTTCACCGGGGGTCTTTCTACCCAAGGTATTTAATCTTTTCATAATCTGCCCCCTCCCGGTTAATAATCCACATTCTGGAATGCCTTGTCTGTGTATTTACGCACTACCAGCGCAATGGTAACAGAAATTACCGTCATAACAAGACCAACCGCTGATAAATAGTTATACACATTGGAGGTGTATCGTGTACCGGAGCTTTCCATCAGGGTACGGTACAGCCAGCAGCTCAGCGTCATCGTGCCGTAGTTACCTTTGGTAAGCAGATATACCTGTCCGGATGCGCCAAGAACACCGCAAACAGTCAGAACCATTTTCAGTGCAACCGTAGGCCAGACCATAGGTACAACGATCTTAGTAAACTCAGAGATCCAGTTAACACCGTCCAGTCTTGCAGACTCCAGCACATCCTCCGGAATACGTGCAAAGGTGCCGCCCCAAATAATCAAGTCACCGGGGAAGCCCAACCAGATCATATTAAACCAAATGGTATAATTGGCAAATTGGGAATCCGCCAGCAGCTCCGGGGTGCGGTCAAGACCCAAGGCATTCTTAACAAATTCTGCAATAAATCCTGTTGTTCCAACCATTCTGGAGAAGCACATAGCTACACAAACTGAGAACAAAATGGAGGGCAGGAAAAACAAAATTCTATAAAGCTTATATCCGGGTATTTTCTTATAAATGAAATAAGAAACCAATACACGGGGAATAAAGCATGCCACCGAAATAGCAAATGTGATCAGTGTATTTTTGACTGCAATTCGAATGGTGGAAGTGGGTAACTGAAATTCTGTCCATAATCTTTGGAAGTTTACCAGAGAGGGATTGCCCTCGGCATCCAAAAATGCCATCACAATGGAAGATGCATTGGGATACACATAGAACACCAGCCAGTTAATAACCGGAACGGTACAGGCAAATAGGATAAACGGGATCAGCCGCTTATTTCTTTTTGTTAACACGCTTTCTCCCTCCCCAAATAATCAGTACGCTGACGACCACAGCCAACAAGCCAACGGCAATACAGATGATCCACGTAAGTACATTTCCATCATCCGGCGTTACAGGTGCATTTTCATAAGCAAGATAAGTAATTCCGGCACCATTGGTCCACTTTGCATACAACGTTACAGACTGTAAAACAGTGGCATCCAAATCATATTGCGTGCCGTCAAGCGTGCACCAACCTGCAAAGGTATATCCCTCCAAGCTGGGATCTTCCGGCTTCACGGGCTTATATCCATTTGCCATATTAAATACCTGAACAGTATCTTCCGTTCCGTTGCCGGCAACAAAAGTTAACCGATAGGTATATAACCGTCTGTAATCATGATCGTTGACTGTAAAGCCCTTGTATAGGTAGTCAAAAATCTCAGTTTTATTATCCGCAGTGAGTGTAATTTTGCCATCACGAACTACATAAGTTCCGTTAACACGCTGGTCAGCTTTTTCATATACAAATGTCTGATCTGCATACAGGGTGTAGGCGCTGTCATCCTCAGGGCAGTAATAAAATCCTTCACAGGCCTTATAATCCAAAATGGCGCCGAAATGCTGGACCTGCAAGGTTTTGTTGTTGCTTTGCACACCCAGATTGTTCTTTTCAGCATCGTAGATCTTGAAATTTTCTAAGGCAAAGCTGGTCTTAGCTTCTCCACCTGTTCCGAACCAAAGGGAGAAATACTGCGCATCCTTTTTATAAGTGCCCGTGATATTGGGGAATACCTTTACGCTGGTGATCCCGTCGCAGGTGATCTGCGCATAGGCGGTAAAGCCGTAATTTCCCTTTTTCAATACGATCAGATAATCTGCACCGGGCTGCAACAGCAAACAATCCGCCTCACCGGCAACTGTTTGATATTTCATCATACCACTGGAATGGGGGTAAGTTCCGTCCGGATAGTCGGAAAGTGAAATACCGGCTTGGGTACAGGTATAGGAGGCTTCTGAAACAGAAAACTCAATAAACATCTTATCGCCGGTAAGTGCTTGATCATTGGAGATGGCAAGGTTCGTCAGATCCGCAGCTTCCACACGATACCAATGATCGACTTCGGTATCCTTTTCAAGCGGTTCACTCTTGACCACAGTTGCCAAGGATCTGGGTGACCATACGCCCAAATCATTGCCTGCGGCATCATAGAAGCGAACATTTGTCAGGTGTGCATTGGTAAGACCGTTACCAAACCACAAACCAAAGTAGCCGTAATTAGAGCGCTTAGGTGTTTTATCCGATGTTTTTCTCTCGATAACAACATATTCGGAGGAATTTCCCTTAGCTCTTGCTGCCACATAACGGAAACCGGATTCCGTAACTGTGTATTTGATGAAATAGGTATAGCCTTCCATCAAAAGCTCCGGCGTTTCACTTTCGTTCTTTCTCTGCTGGTAATACATCATACCGTTGCCATCGATGTAAGGGAACTGGGTCTCCGGGGCGGAGGTCCCTAAGAAACCGTTCTGCAAGCCGCTGGATTCGGCGCTTTCTACCGTATAGGTCAGAAAATACTCTGTCCCCACTGCATTTCCAATGGACTTTTGGTTGCAAAGGAATGAACTGTGTCTACCGGTAAAGTAAACCTCATATTCCTGATTAGAAATCGTAACTGCATCTGCAGAAATCACGCTCATACCAAAGGTACAAATCAAGCATAACAGCAATGTCAGCGCCATCAAAAGGGCTCTAATTCTCTTCATAACAACACACCTTTCTCATTTTTGATTATCTGAGAAGTTAAACTATATTCGCTGTGATAATTCTATCCCAATATCCGTAGGTCAAATGTTTTTTGCTGAAGTTTTCACCGTTTCCTTCAAAGTCAAGCTGTTTTTCTTCCAATTCGTCAATATTCGTAAGCTCACCGGCTTCATAGGCAATCAGCATTTCCTTGCAATGACGGATACGCTGTTTTAAGCCGCCGATACGGGCATCCTGAACCTCAAAACCATAGCCTTTGTTATCGTGGTACCACTGTTTCTTGTAGGCTTCGTAAAAAACAGCCAGTTTTTCTTCTATGGCATCATATTCCGCAATGACCGCTTTCAACGCAGCACGGTCCTTTGCGTGGTATGCACTGCGTGTTCTTGTGCCTAAATTGGCCTTGATGGCAAGAACCTCACTGAGTGCTTTTTGGGTTTCAAACAAATATGCCCAAGGATGATCCATAGGTACTTTACTGAGTTTTTCTGCACACAGAGCATAGGAATCTCCCTCTGTGCCGTCCAATGTGGAATCCATAAGCCCCATAAAAGGATCATTGTAGAGTAAATATTTATCTGCGGTATACAGGCCGTCAGATTGTCCATTGGGACTGTCCGGCAAATCCAGCAGCATATAATCCTCCCAGGAAACGCCAAACTTTTCTGCAAAGGCTTTCCGGATCTCTTCTTCATCCGTAATGCCCTTATAAAGCTGCGCTGCACAGAACAGCGACGGCAGAAACGAAAATTTGGAACATTCCGCACCGTTATCGCCCCAAATGCCAAAAAACAGGTCTTGCACCTGATTCATTTCGCAGGCTGTCATTACCGACTTGATATGCTTCAGGGTATAGGCATTCCGGGGGGTCAATGCCAGCCAGGAGCGGAACGCTCCGGTAAACCAGCAGTTTTCCCGAATGCGGTTATGGGATTTGATCCGTCCATCATAATACTCTACGGTAGGAACATTGTATTCCCAACAGACGATCTCCACGTTTTCCGGGATTTGATCACATATCGTTCTGTCGAAATCCTCCGGTAGATTTTCGTGCTTGCCCGGTCCCATCAGCGTGTGGAACATATCGCCCCATACCAGAATGGTCTTGCCGTACTTTTGGGCAATTTCTGCAACACGCTTGATATGGGAAACAAACATCTCGGCAACATTGCAGATGCCATGAATATCCTGATATTGTCCGCGTCCCAATCCGCGGGCTTCGTCCATACCCACATGGACATATTGAGAGGTATGGGTTTCGCAGACGGTCGCAAACATATCGTCAATCAGGTCGTAAACTTTTTCATCGCCTACAAGCAAAAAGTCTTTTTGATCAATGATCGGGGCATAAGCAGGCCAGCGGGTAATGGCATTTAAGTGTGCTAACGTTTGAATATTGGGGATCAGCTCCATACCCTTGCTTGCACAATAAGCATTGATTTCCTTCATTTCAGCAATGCTGTATCTGCCCCGCATATAGCCAAAATAAGGCTGATTTTTTACCTCGTATGTATCTTCCGTGTAAAGCATAAGCATATTGTAGCCAAGATCTGCAGTAATATCGATCCACTTTTTTACGGAATCCACGGTCATAACTGCATTTCTGGAACAGTCCAGCATTGTGCCAAACCAACGCCGTTCGTAATTTTTCATAAATATCAACCTCACTTTGGGTTTCTCTTTTAAAATTATGCCAGTGTCTTGCATCAAGGCATTTGCATAATTTTAAAACGGGGTATTCC
>JAZRLK010000003.1:0-28531 GCA_045646805.1 Faecousia sp. | reverse complement strand
GTGTCATTGCGAGCCCCGTCAGGGGCGTGGCAATCTCATAGTAGGCAGTTTCTTCTATCGCAAGCTTACCTGAACAAGTAAGATTGTACCAAGAGATTCCCACGGGTCTAACGACCCTCGGAATGACACCCGATTCGATAGTTTTCATAGTAAGATAAACAATCATTTACAGAAATAAAGGAGGGAAACACCGTGAAGCGTACAGATTATATCAGCTGGGATGAATATTTTATGGGTGTTGCTATGCTGGCGGCCCGCAGAAGCAAAGACCCCAGCACGCAGGTGGGCGCCTGTATCGTGTCCCGGGATAATATCATTATTTCTACAGGATATAACGGTATGCCCAAAGGCTGTTCCGATGATGAATTTCCCTGGGAAAGAACCGGTGCGGAAAATGAAACCAAATATCCTTATGTGGTTCACGCAGAATTAAATGCGGTTCTCAATGCCAATGGCCGTGACCTTCGGGGAAGTAAACTTTATGTTGCGCTGTTTCCCTGTAATGAATGCGCAAAGGCTATTATCCAAAGCGGCATTCGGGAAATTGTGTACCTTTCCGATAAGTATAAGGACACGATGGGTAATTTGGCATCGAAAAAGATGCTGGATGCCGCCGGTGTG
Source organism: Faecousia sp. (assembly GCA_045646805.1). Taxonomy (GTDB): domain Bacteria; phylum Bacillota; class Clostridia; order Oscillospirales; family Oscillospiraceae; genus Faecousia. The sequence goes on along the minus strand of JAZRLK010000003.1, from coordinate 27,910 downwards.
AAATATACCCGCCTGGAATCCCATGTGCAGAGCATTACATTAGATCTGACCCCTGAAGAAGATAAATAACCAAATGCCAAATGCATAATGCATAATGCTAAATTATGGTATTTTCTTCGAAAATCATTTAAAAAAGTCGCCTTTGGCGACACATTCATTCAGCATTTAGCATTTAGCATTTAGCATTTAGCATTCAGCATTCATTTATATGATTATGTAAAAGTATCCGGCAGAGGATTTCCTCTGCCGGATGTTTGTTTATGTTAGATTGCGATGCCGGCTTTGTCCAGAATGACGGGAACATTCTTTTCTGCGCCGATGGCCATAATATGTACGCCGTCGCAAAGCTTTTCGTCTTTAATCTTGGCGATCATCTCAGCAGCCATTTCGATACCCAGCTTGCCGGGCAAGCCCTTCACGCCGGTAGCCTTGCCTTCTTCGGCAGCGGCAGCCAGACGGTCGATCATATCCTGAGGAACAGCAATACCGGGAACATTGTCGTTCATATACTTTGCCATACCTGCAGACTTCAGCGGAATGATACCGGCCATAATATGGGTCTTGATACCGGCCTTATCCACAAATTCCAGGAAACGCTTGAAATTGTCCAAATCGAAGATGCCCTGAGTTTGCACATACATTGCGCCGTTTTCTACCTTCTGACGAAGCTTATTAACCTGCAGGAACAGGGGCTCATACAGGGGAGTAACAGCTGCGCCCTTATAGAACTTGGGAGCGCCGCCTGCGATCTCGTTGCCGCCGCAGTCCAGGCCGGTTTCTTCCATCTTGGACAGCATCTTCAAAATGCCAACGGAGTCCAAATCGTAAACGGGCTTGGAGTCCTTGCAGTCGCCCACAACAGGGTGGTCGCCGGTCAGTGCCAGCATAGTGTCGATACCGAAGCTGGCAGCGGAGAGGATATCGCCCATAATGGCCATACGGTTGCGGTCACGGCCGGTGACCTGCAGGATGGGCTCAACGCCAGCCTGCTTCAGCTTGATGCAAAGACCAATGCCGGAAGCCTTCAGGCTTGCAGACTGCATATCGGTAACATTGACGGCGTGAACCTTACCGGCCAGAAGCTGGGCAGCTTCCATCTGCTCGGAGAAGTCATAGCCTTTGGGAGGCGCCATTTCGGCAGTAACGCCAAATTTGCCGGATTCCAGTGCGTCTTTCAAAATGCTCATTATTTCTTCCCCCTTAATGTAATGGTTCTGGGATAGGCAACAGCCTCATAGCCCTTATCTTCACGAGTGGTCATCAGCTTATCCAGCTGATTGGTAGCAGACAAACGCTCATAGATCTTGATCCAGGCGCAGGGGTTTTCGGGGTTGACTTCACACTTGCCGTTTTTCTGACCGCCGCAGGGGCCGTTTACCAAACTCTTGGCGCACTGGCTGATGGGGCAGATCGCACCGGTCTGACCCAGCACGCATTCGCCGCAGAAATGGCAGGCTTCTTCCCAAACGCCGAAACGGGCAGCTTCGCCCAGGAACATGGTGTTGTTGGAGGGATATACGGGGATAGAACCGGCGTTCTTGGCAGCGCACTGCACGCTGTCGCCGCAGGACATACAAACCAGGCAGTCCGGATTGGCAGCAACCATGGGCTTGAGCTTGCTCTTAACGCCCAGAGCCATGCAGCAGTAGTCGGCAACAGCAGTGCCGACAACAGTCTTACCGGCAGCTTCCAAGGTAGCCTTCAGCTCTGCAATCTGTGCTTCGCCGCCGGTCTGGCAGGCAGTAGCGCAGCTGCCGCAGCCCAAGATGGCCACAGTTTTGGCATCGCCCACCAGAGCCATAACTTCTTCTATGGGTTTCTTTTGGGTAATAATCATATCAGAAATCTCCTTCTTAGAAATCATTTGGATCGGCGGAAACCCGCCATCTTTCACTGTACTATACTATCATAAAATCATAGGATAATCAATAGCAATTTCACACATTATAACATTTTTCACATTTTATAACATAAAAATTGGGACTGTAAAAACAGTCCCAATTTTTTAGGGTTCTTTTACAAACATAGGGGTCATATGCGGCTTGCCGAAAACCTCCGCGATCCGCTTACACTTGACCAAAAAGGCAAAATAAACCGGATAACCTTCGCCGTATAATGTTTCCACATTGCCCATACCCTTGGACAAAATAACATCCGCATTACCCAGAGCATCCAGTGTTTTCTGATTGACATACTTCAAATCCGTACCGGCAATGTCGCTGCCGTTGCTGATGACCGGGTAGGGGATACCCATATAGTCGTAGTCTTCTTTTGTGGCATCGTTGTAAACTGGCATTCCCCGAACGCAGAAGGTGATCTTCAAATTGGGCCAACGGCGCATCATTTCATCCGCCAGCAGCCAATCAAATCCCAGTTCACCGGCATTGTCCGTGACGTATAAAAGGGAATTGGCCTTATCCAGATCCTTACAGAAAGACTCATAATAACCCAAATCAAAGGCAAAATTTTCCGGATGCAGAAGCATTTGATCCAGATGCTCAAAGCTGACCGATTTACCCAAAGCGGAAAAATCAATATAATTTCCCAAGATAGCATATTGCAGAGCAGTCAGAACCGGATCGTCAGATTGCCGGATTTGCTGCCGGATACCGTCAAGCCGTTGCAAAACAAACTGGTTGGAGTATTCTTTTTCTGCCCGAAACTGATCTGCAGGAACATCATAATACTCTGCGCACAGATGATTGATTCTGGCACCCAGCCGGGAGGAGGATGCGTCTTCTTCCGCATCTAAAAACAGCTGCATAATGGCCTTGGCATAGGCATAGGCGGTCTGCGCATCGCCCCGTTCACGGGCGGCTTTCAGATGCTTTCCCATCAGGCAGTCAACGCAATGAGAATTTAGCGTAACTCCCATATCAGCCCTCCAAATGGCGGATAATCCGACCTTCGATCATATCCAGAGCCACTTGGTTTTTGCCGCCTTCGGGAACTACCAAATCAGCATATTTCTTGCTGGGTTCCACATATTTTTCGTGCATAGGCTTGACGGTTTCTTTGTATTGGGTGATGACCGATTCCAAAGAGCGGCCCCGCTTGTTCACATCCCGTTTGATACGGCGGCACAGACGAATATCCGCATCGGTGTCCACAAAAATTTTGATATCCATAAGCTGCCGCAGATCCGGATCTACGAAGATCATAATGCCTTCGACGATGATAACACGCTTCGGCTCGATGTGGACGGTTTCGTTGCTTCGGTTGTGAAGAACGAAGTCATAAACCGGGCAGTCTATTGCCATATTGTGGCGCAGCTGATCCAGCTGATATACCAGCAGGCTGGTGTCCAGAGCATCCGGCTCGTCATAATTGAGCTTTTCCCGTTCTTCAAAGGTCAGTTCATCGTGCCGCTTATAGTAATTGTCGTGACTAAGAACGGAAACGTCGTCCCCAAACCGTTCCACCAGCCGTTTCATCAGCGTTGTTTTGCCGCTGCCGCTGCCTCCGGCGATACCAATAACCAAAATGTTATCCATAATGCTCCTCCGTAAGTAATGATTTGCACAGTTCAATAATACCGGGATCCTCCAGAGAGTTTTCAAACACCACGCAGCCGGGACCCTCGTAAAGCAATCCCGCGGCCTCCAGCCTGCGCCGGGTCTGCAGGGCAGTTCCTGCACCGCCGTCATATAGCTCAGTGTTTTCCCCTAAAGTCCGGCGAATAGCAGGGATAACAAAGGGGTAGTGGGTGCATCCGAGAACCAACGCATCCAGCTTTCCAATGAAAGGACCGAGCACATTGGCAAGAAATGCATCAGTCTGAGGATCGTTGGCAAGTCCGGCTTCCACCAATTCCACCAATCCCGGAGCCGGGATCATCCGGATGTCGGGATGGGGATATTGGGCAATCAAATTTTTGAGTTTGTCGCCCTGGAGCGTTACGGGTGTAGCCATAATGCCAACAGTACCCTGAGGATGCCGCAGGATGGCAGGTTTTACAGCCGGTTCGATTCCCACGATGATAAAATCCGGGTATTTTTTTCGCAGCAATTCAATAGAAATGGCAGTGGCAGTATTGCAGGCAACCACCAGTGCCTTGATGCCCCGACCCATAAGCCGTTCTACGGTGGCTTCCGTCATAGCCTGAACCTGCTGCACGCACTTTGTGCCGTAGGGGGCATTGGCAGAGTCACCGAAATATAAAAATCGTTCTTGGGGCATTAGCTGAATCAACTTCCGCAGGACGCTGATACCGCCCACACCGGAGTCAATTACGGCAATATAGTCGGCCTTGGAAGCCATTTGATCACCTTGCTTTTTATGTATTATTCCATTGCCGGAGGATTTGAGCAAATACCGGCAGACTGCGCTGGATCTGATCGTAGCTGACGCAGTAGCACAGCCGGAACCAGCCGGGACAGCCGAACCCGTCGCCGGGAACCAGCAGAACATCGTATTTCTTGGCAAATTCAGAGAAGGCAACCGCATCGTCGCCGGGGGCTTTTACAAACAGATAAAATGCACCGTCCGGTTTAGCTACCTGGTAACCGGCATCCAAAAGACCTTCATAAAGAGCCTTGCGGTTTTTGTCATAGGCGCAAAGATCCGGGCGCAGATGGGTGCATTTTGCGATCACTTTCTGCCAGATAGAGGGTGCGCAAACGTGACCTGCAGACCGGGCTGCACCGGCAACTGCCAGATACAGAGCCTGACCGTCATCTGCCTGCCGGGGAACATAAATATAGCCGATCCGTTCACCGGGCAGTGAAAGGGATTTGGAATAGGAATAGCAGACGACTGTATTTTTGTAGATGGTGGGAATAAAGGGGGCAACAATGCCGTCGTAACACAACTCCCGATAGGGTTCGTCTGCAATGATGTAGATGGGGTGGCTGTATTCTTCACTCTTGCGGGTCAGAAGATCAGCCAGTTTTTTCAGTGTTTGCTGGGTGTATACAGTACCGGAGGGATTGTTGGGGGAATTGACGATGATGGCAGTCACATCCTCTGTGAGCATAGCCTCCAATTCGCCGAAGGGAATCTGGAAGTCAGGCACATCCGGGGGAACTACCTGGAAAACTGCCCCGGCAGCTTCGGCAAAGGGCTTGTATTCCGGAAAATACGGAGCAATTGCCAGAACCTTGGAGCCGGGAACGGTTACAGCCTTTAAAACAGCGCAAAGCTCAGGAGCAGCACCGCCGCAGATGAAAAGCTCGCCGGGTGTGATATCTGTTTCGTAGCGGCTGTTCAGATCCTGGGCAATGGCCTGCCGGGTGGCAAGATCACCCACTGCGGTGGTGTAGCCGTGCAAAGCCAAAGAATCCATTTCCTGCAAAAGCTGAGCAAGTGTTTCGTTGACCTCCGGGGGAGAGGGAATGCTGGGATTTCCCAAAGAGTAATCAAAAACATTTTCAGCACCCACAATGGCAGCTCTTTGTCTGCCGTATTCAAACAGCTCCCGGATGCAGGAGCGGTTAGCACCTAAATCATAAGCCTGGGGATTGATCATAATGGTTCACCTCATAATTCATATAACGGCTTGGGCGGATCATAATCCTGGGACTTGTATGTAATCGAGCCGATAGGCTTACCCTGCAGGCCGTATTTGGAGTTGTAGCCGAAGAGATTGATGTAGCGATGCAGATCGTCTTTTTCCTCTGCCATAGCTTCCATAACTGCCACCGTAGCCAAAACATCGTCAATTGCCCGGTGGGAGTTGACTACCTTGCCGGCAAGACCGTAGACATCAATAGCATTGCATAGCTTGTGGGGGTAACTGTGCCGGTCTTTATAAACCGTCAGAAGATCAATTTTGTCTTTGCCCTTCAGAGCGGTGGGATCACCGTTTCTCAGAAGCAAATAGAAAAGAAAACTTAAATCAAAATGGGCATTGTACGCCAAAAGCAGGGCGTTTCCCTGAAACATATCCGCAATATCCCGGCAGACCTCTGCCTTGGAGATACCTTTTTCTGCAATGTCGGCAGTGGAAATGCCTGTGAGATTTTCAATGAACGGGGGAACGACCATACCGGGGGAGAGGGTGATCAGTTGATCGTATTCCCGGGTCACAACGCTTTGCCCGTTTATGCGTTCTAATACCACAGCGGAAAATTCAATAATTTCATCCCGGCTGAATTCCAGACCGGTGGTTTCGGTGTCGAAAAATACAAGCCGGTCGTATTTGTCAAAAAAACTGTCAAGAGCGCTCATACAGATCCTCCTTTTTGGTACAGGTCAAATGCCCGACGGAATTTGCTTTTGCCCTCCGGAATAAGACCGTAACGGTCAGCCAGGATGGTGGCATAAAGATCGGCAAACTCCTTAGAACCGGATTTGAGCTCCACTTCCACCTCGCAAAGGGGGATGCTCTGCCCACCGCCGGTGAGGATGCCGCTGTCCAGCGCCAGCTCTACAGTAGTAGCATTATCCAGCCCCAAAGACATAGTTATGCGTTGAAATTTTGCGCCGCAGACGGGAATCAGTCCTTCAGCGATCAGCTGGGGGAAATCCTCCGGTGCACCATTTTTACAAAAATACTCTATGGCATAGGAAAAATCATCGCACACAAGCTCCAGCTCGTTTCGGCTGATGCCCTGAGCCGGGGTTTTTAAAGTGCAAACCCGTTTGCCGTTTTCCAGCCGCTGCCGCAAGGTGTAATGCCGGGCGGACAGGGCACAGGAGGGGGTGTCGTAGTAAGTAGTCTGCATCTGCAGCTCCTGCTGGGGACACAGGGAAAAATCTTGCTTAATGGCAGCCAAAGCATCTGCATTGGCCCGGAATTTCAGTTCATATTCGATTCCCATGCGCCTGTGCGCCTCCTTCGGTTGGCAGATTTTTTTCTATTATACATCTTCCCGGCTCTAAGTGCAAGAATCTTTCTTGGAAAACCTGTTCCGACAAATTATTTATTTTCAAAATGGTAGAATTTCACTATCTATTACCGCTTCGAAGGGGTCGTGACACAAATGATAGTTTCCCTGCAATCTTATGCCAGCCGTATGCAGCGCATTCTGCACCGATGGACCGTGGATCCACGCTTCCATAGTATCATCCGGGTTTTTCTGTATACCCTTACAGGCTTTTGCCTGAGTGCGGCAAGTCTGGGCAATTGCTGCTTGCCCTTGGCGATGGCGCTGACCTGCGCTTGCAGCGGCTGGGCAACGGTGCTTAGTGCTGCCGGCGGTGCATTGGGGTATTTGGTTTTCTGGGGAGATTCCGGTTACATAGGTATTTTTTGGATCGTTACCGGCCTGGTGGCTGTGCTGCTGTTGGGAGAACACCGGCTATCTCCGCGCACACCGCTGCTGCTGCCGGCGGCAGTGGGCTTTCTGATTGCAGCTTCCGGTTTGCTTTTCCAGGTTATTCTCAAAGATCAAACGCCTGTTCCCATCTATCTTCTGCGTGTGGTGCTGGGAGCCGGTTCTTCCGTGCTGTTTGCCAGAGTTTTGCAGGGCAGAAACCCGATTTTAGACTGGATGGCAACGGGACTTCTTGTGCTGTCGCTGGCGCAGATCGTGCCCATACCTTATTTGGGATTGGGCTATGTTGCGGCCGGATTTATTGCAGGCTCCGGGGCGTTTCCTGCAGCTGCCATTTCCGGTTTGGCGCTGGATTTGGCGCAGATCACCCCTGTTCCTATGACCGCAGTGATGACATTGGGGTATTTGGTCCGTTTCTTGCCCCGATACCCCAAAACCCTGGCGGCAACAGTCCCGGCCTTTGTGTATGTGGGAGTTATGAGCCTGACCGGTTCCTGGGATATCCAGCCCTTGCCGGGAATCTTGTTGGGCGGTGTATTAGGGGTATTTTTGCCCATGCCCCGAAAAATTGCCCATAGAAGGGGAGAAACCGGAGTGGCGCAGGTGCGGCTGGAATTGGCGGCCAGTGTGCTGACCCAAACAGAAATGCTTCTGCTTGAGGTGGAGTCCGGACCGGTGGATGAGGAAGCCTTGGTGGAAAGAGCGGCGGAGCGGGCTTGCAGCAGCTGTGCCTACCGTAAAAGCTGCCGGGATTCCAAACGGCTCAGCCAGATTCCCTCGGTAACACTGCATAAGCCCCTTTTGTCAACCGATGAATTGCCGGTTCTCTGCCGCAAGCCCGGCAGAGTTCTGGCAGAGCTCCACCGTTGCCAGGAGCAGCTTCGCTCCATCCGGGCAGACCGGGAGCGGCAAAAGGAGTACCGGGCTGCGGTGGTGCAGCAGTACCGGTTTCTGTCTGCCTTCTTGCAGGATTTGGCGGACCAGCTTCCCCGCAGAGCAGAGCAGTCCCGTAATCATTTCCACCCGGAGGTGACGGTCTACGGAAATCGGTCAGAGCAGGATAATGGCGACCGCTGCCTGCGTTTTGCCGGTGTGGGCAGAAAATACTATGTCCTTCTGTGCGATGGAATGGGGCAGGGAATCGGCGCTGTGGCAGAAGGCAGATCTGCCGCATCTTTGCTACACAGGATGCTGGCGGCTGGCTATCCGGCAGAATATGCCCTGCGAAGCCTGAACAGCTTGTGCGCCCTGCGGGATAGAGCCGGAGTGGTGTCGGTGGATTTGGCAGAGGTGATGCTGGATTCCGGAAAAGTGAATCTGTATAAGTGGGGCGCAGCACCGTCATACCTGACGACGAAGTACGGTGCGGAGAAAATCGGCGCAACCACACCTCCGCCCGGTCTTTCTGTTTTGGAGCAGGAGCGGGTAGAGCGAATTTCTTTGCGCCGTGGTGAATGGCTGGTTATGGTCAGCGACGGCGTAGGACAGAGAGAAGCTTTGCGCTGTTGTATGGAAAACGGCGATTGCTCGCCCATAGAATTGGCCACCGGGATTCTCAATAGCCGGCAGCCGGAAGCCAAAGACGATGATGCTACCGTTGTTGTCCTTCGCCTGAGCCCAATAAATTAGAATTTATATCGCTAAAGCTCTAATTGACAATGAACAATGGACAATGGACAATTAAGGTATTTCCTACGGAAATGATTTAAAATTGTCCGCTTTGCGGACTCCATAATTGTCAATTGTCAATTTTTATCGGGCGTTAGCACGATAAACAATCATTTATCGGATATGGGACAAAAAGCAATGCCCCCTCGAAAAACGAGGGGGCGTATGCATCATACTTCCTCCGGCTCCGGACTAATGGCATGCAGTGTTGCCACTGCCTGCTGGAAGGTTTCCTTCGTTGCCTGCACAGATTGCTGATAATCCTTCAGCTGCTGGGTCACCTGATCTGCGACCGCACCGATGTATGCAGATGCACTTTCTGCCTGGGAGGTGGCATCGCAAAGCACTTCGTGGGCTTTTTCGTATATGAACTTTGCCCGTTCGTTTGCCTGACGTTCCACCTTCTCTGCCCGGCGGTAAGCCTCCAGCTCCTGCTGGGTGCAGCTTGATCCTTCTTCGGGAATCTCGTTGCCCTCCAAGGCCTTCTCCAGCTCCTGAATGCGAGCCTCAGCTGCTTCCAGACGGGTTTGCAATTCGGAATCGGTGGGGCGGGACAATGCCGCAGACAGCTGATTGTTCAGCTGCTCCACCTGGGACTTGTGGGTATTATTCAAATATTCAATATAGTCCACCACATCCTTGCGGTTAAAACCCCGAAAAGATTTGCGGAAATTCTGAATGTCAGCCATAGGATTATCCTCCTAATGTATTTTCTTCGATTATAGCACACACTTTTTTGAAAAACAACCATTTTCCCCAAGATTAGCGAAAATCTCCTCCCAATTTTTTAAAAATCCCCTCTTTACAAACCGTTCAAAGCTTGCTATAATAGTAAGGCTGTACAGCAGATGCACCGGTGGCTCAATGGATAGAGCATCGGATTCCGGTTCCGAGGGTTGGGGGTTCGAGTCCCTTCCGGTGTACCAAATAAATGAGGGATACCCCTTGGGGTATCCCTCATTTATTTTGCCCTCCGGGCGGAAGGGACTCGAAGAATGAAATGCAACAGTCCGGGGGGTATCGGTACGCATAAACGCGAAAAGGTCTATTACTTGATTAGGTGTTGCGTAGAGTAATAGATTGTGGTAAGATGTCAGCACAATTTTTGTTTTCGGAGACAGTTATATATGAAATTCGCAGAAATCAGAAACCAGATTGTAATGGATTATATGGGAAAAGTTGTCCACGTTGTGGTGGATCGCCCTATCGGCTACCATCATGGTGATATTGTGTATCCCATCAATTACGGTTACATTCCCGGCATCATCGGCGGTGACGGAGAAGAGCAGGATGTTTATATTTTGGGCATCAGCGAACCGATTGCTGAATTTGATGGACAGGTTGTGGCTGCAATCCGTAGAAAAAACGACTGTGAAGACAAGCTGGTTGTAGCCCCAGTTGGGAGTGTATATCATCAAGGTCAAATCGCAGAAGCAGTTCACTTTCAGGAGCAGTATTTTGATGTAAGCATCATTTCTTGTTTTGAAAAATCATGCGGAGTGCTACCTTATCGGATTGAGGATGGGAAACAAGAGTTTTTACTTGTTTTTGAAACATTTTCTAAATGCTGGAGTTTGCCGAAGGGGCATATAGAAGCCGGAGAAACGGATGTGCAAACAGCACTGCGTGAACTGTACGAGGAAACGGGACTTACTGCCAAACTGGACACAATCCGATCTGCATCCATTGAATACCCAATTTCGAGTTTTGCCCGGAAAGAGGTTGTATTCTATCTTGGCGAGGTTGTGGGTATTCCCAAAGTACGAGAAGGCGAAATTGACAAATATAAATGGGTAACTGCGGAGGAATTGAAGGACTATTTGTTCCCGGATACTTTTGAAGCATGTAAAGTATTGTTCAGCAGCTATGATTCTCATCTAATATGATGCTACATTTCTTTTGTGTAAATGAGATGTATGGTCTGATTGAAACGGAGATGTTAGCTTATGCCTTTTGGTAGGGTTCAAATCCATTTTAGGGGGGGCATTTGTATCAAAGCGTGCGCCCTTTCCCAAATAAAAGACACATCAGCTGACCCCGAAAGGGATTAGCTGATGTGTCTTTTTTCGGGCGCATTTGGCAACGCACCTGTTTTTGTTAAATCATACATATGCCGTGAAGGCAATGTTTTGTTACAGCAGCCGTGTCCATTCTGTCAGCAGGATGCCGGGCAGACTCCAAACCAGCTGGTACAAAACCACATTCAGCGGCGTGAGCAGGTCGATCTCTCCCAACAGTGTCAGCGTCAGCATAATGGCAATACCCAAAAGGCCGCCTGCGATATGGATCGCAAGACCCAGAATGCTGGCAGTGCGCAGGGCTCTTGCTCCGGAAATGCCGTAGGCAAGGGAAATAAGCTCCGGCTGTGTGGTAAGAACAGCGGCGGGAACTTCCTGATTGGGCTTCAATTCTGCCAAAGCGGTGCGCATATCTTTGTCTGCAAAGGTGATGCGCTTGGGTTTGACGGAAAATTTCGCCTTCAGAAAATCAGGAGTGAGAATAAAATCGCCGTCGGAAATTATCGGGCGGATTTTTCGGTAGTAGCACAGAGCGTGCAGACCGTTTTGGGCGATCCGGGATTTTTCATAGGTGACGGCAAACAGTCCGCTGAGTACACCGTCAACGGCGATGCACACCGCCTGGGATACCCGCATACCTTCGGGGATTTCCACGCCCATTTCCTGCAGGAAGGAAAGACTGCCCACCATAACCTGCTCGCCCCGGACCTCGCCGGTGACGCCGCCGTTGTAAAACTCCAGATTCTGGGCAGAAAGATGGAGGCAATTGCGGCTTTCCAAAACCTGGTCAAACAGGGGGGCAAGACCGTTCTTGTCGGCAAAGATCAGGGCTGCGCCGTAGGCAATCACTTCGTCGGGCTCACGGTTGCCGAAGAATTTCACGCCGTTCATTTTTACAGTGCCGGCAGGGAACAGATCAGAATGCTCCACCGGGAACATATGACAGCCCTTCACAGCGGCAGTGCCCTTCCAGCCGCAAATCACAGTGCCTAACTTGTAAAACCGCTTTTGCAGGATGTCTGCGGGGCGGGAAAGGCAGATAAAGAAGCTGGCAGGCATAGCCGCAAGCAATGTGACAGCGGCCACCTGCAAGGCGGTGGGGATGCCGTGGAGCATATAAGCAGCCGCACCCACACCCAGGGATGCCAGCAGGGCAAAAACTGCATACCAGGAGCGGATTTTCTCCGGAACAGAGCGCTTGCTGTAGGTATCCATAAAATCCTCAACCTCGCCCTCATCCCGCAGCAGAACATGATTCCCATCCAGAGTTTCTGCGGCAGGGCGGACTGCGGTGAGGTTGGTTGCTTTTCTCAGAATGTCCATCTGACCCATTTCCACCCGACGGGTGTGGATTGCGTCAAACAAGGATAAAACCACCTGCAGCGTAAAGGATGCGCAGCAGGGAACACGCAGAGCCTGCAGGCACATAATGCCGTCAGCGGTGCAAAGCAGGAAGGAGAAGATCAGCAGGGTATTCAAAGAGAAACGACCCCGGAAAAGATCTGCCAGACCTTCCACCAATTGATGGCTGCCCACCAATGCGCTGAGGAACATGGCCAAAATCTGACCGAAGATCATCAGCTTCATTCGCTCCGGCTGAACCAGACCGAAGTGGTACAGCACCGTAGAACCGGCGCACAGCAGCATAATCACAAGGGCGGTAAAAATCGCCGCCTGCAGCTTGCCGGTGCCCAGCTCCATCAGCCGGTAGTAGCGATGCTCCGGACCGGCGACCAGTTTCTTTTTCAATTCCCGCAGACGGTTCTGGGGATGGAAGGGGATGGGGGAGTGGGAAAATTCACCCATAACCTGCTCGTATTCCGGCTCCCACTGTTTCGTGAGGGGATCCTGTGCGGCTTCTTCCTCCGGGACACCGATTCTGACAGTTTCCTGAGAAAGGGGATCGGCAGTCTCCGGCTCTTCAGCCGGGGGTTCCGGGGCGGCAGGTTGCTCTGAAGCTTCCGGCTCTTCCAAAGGTTCCGGCTTTTCTTCCGGGGAAGAACCAAATTCGGCAATGATGGATTCCAAATCGAAGCTATCTTCATTGACTTCCGTTTTGCCGTTGACTTCCAATTCTTCGTGATCCATAGGCAGCTCCTTATAATCTCTGGCGCACCGCTTCATAAAGCAAAATGGATGCGCTGGCAGAGGCGTTGAGGGATGTGATCCGACCCTTCATAGGGATATGCACCGTCATATCACAGCTTTTTTGCACCAGGCGGCTCATACCGTCGCCTTCAGAGCCGATCACAATGGCGGCAGGACCGGTCAGATCCGCTTGATACATAGGCACAGAACCTTCTGCGGCAGTGCCGAAGATCCAAACACCTTTTTGTTTCAATTCTTCTATCGTGCTGACGATGTTGGTCACCTTGGCGACCTTCATATATTCCAGCGCACCGGCAGAGGTCTTTGCCACCACGGCAGTCAGACCAACGCTGCGCCGCTTGGGAATGATAACGCCGTGAGCACCGGCACATTCGGCGCTTCGAATGATGGCACCTAAATTATGGGGGTCGGAAAGCTCGTCGCAAATGACAATCAACGGTGCTTCTCCCCGCTGTGCGGCATATTCCAAAATATCATCGATGGAGGCGTACTCCCGGGCGGCAGCCAGAGCGATGACACCCTGGTGCGCACCGGTAGTGCTCATAGCATTCAGCTTTCTCCGGTCTACAGGCACGACCACCGCACCGGCTTCTTTGGCCTGGGCTGCCAAATGCTGCAAGCCCCGGTCTGTTTCGCCGGCGGCAATGAATACCTTGTCAATGGTTCTGCCGCTGCGCAGGGCTTCTGTCAGCGCATTGCGGCCTTCCAGCTGATTTTCGTTTTCTTCCTGGGGTTCCCGGCGAGGTTCCCGCCGATACTGATCTTTCATAGTGTATTCTCCCCTTGTAAGGCAATATTTTTTACATTATATCAAATTTTCCTGTTCTGCACAACAATTTTTTTCAACCGGGAAAGAATTAACAGAAAATTTACGGCAAAATTTCGTATGCTTCGTTGCAGTCGGCGGAAAAATGTGATATGATAGCACTCAAACAGTTTATAAGGAGGTAGTTCCTTTGGAAAATAATCAAAATAATCCCAAAAATAATCCCCAAAATGAGGAAAAGAACCGAAAAGGTATGTGGTTTTCCCTGATTGTGACCATAGCCGTCGTCCTGGCAGGCATTCTGATTTTTAATACTTTGCGCAATGCCCAGTATAAGGAAGTGACCTATTCCGATTTTCTCCAGGCCAAAGAAGCCGGTCAGCTGACGGAAGTGGAAATCTACGGCGACCGCATCAAGTATATGACCCAGGAAGAGGCTGCTAAGCCTGCGGCCCAGAGGAAGGCGTTCTATACCGGCCTTCCCTTCGGCGATGTGATGGCCCTTGCCAATGAGCTGGATGCTATGGACGTGAAGGTGGACCGGGTCATCGTGGAGGATAACTCCAATCTGATTATGATTCTGGGCACAGCCGGAATGTTTTTGATCACATTCTTGCTGATGCGCTCGCTGACAAAGCGTATGAGCGGCGACGGTATGATGGGCAGTATGGGCGGCAATAAGGCCAAGGTTTATATGGAAAAGCAGACCGGCGTGACCTTTAAGGATGTGGCAGGTCAGGATGAGGCTAAGGAATCTTTGATCGAGATCATCGACTTCCTCCATAATCCCGGAAAATACCGGGAAATCGGCGCGAAGCTTCCCAAGGGTGTGCTGCTGGTAGGCTCTCCCGGTACGGGTAAGACCTTGCTTGCCAAGGCTGTAGCCGGTGAGGCAGGCGTGCCCTTTTTCTCCATCTCCGGTTCGGATTTTGAAGAGATGTTCGTAGGCGTGGGCGCAAGCCGTGTGCGCAGCCTGTTTCAGCAGGCATCAAAGGTTGCTCCCTGCATTATTTTCATTGATGAGATCGATGCTATGGGTCATACCCGTGATGCCCGTTACAGCACCAACGATCAGACTTTAAACCAGCTTTTGGGTGAATTGGACGGCTTCGATTCCTCCAAGGGCGTTGTGATCCTGGCGGCCACCAACCGTCCGGAAATCTTGGATAAAGCCCTGCTTCGGGCAGGCCGTTTTGACCGCCGGGTGATCGTGGACCGTCCCAACCTCCAGGGCAGACTGGATACATTGAAGGTTCATACCCGGAAGATCAAGCTGGCTGAGGATGTGGACCTGCAGCGAATCGCGCAGGCAACTGCCGGTGCAGTCGGTGCGGATCTGGCAAACCTGGTCAACGAAGCGGCATTGCGGGCTGTGCGCAATGGGCGTAAATTTGTAACGCAGGAAGATTTGCTGGAATCCTTCGGAACGGTCATTGCCGGTACGGAGAAGAAAAACACCGTTCTGACGGATACGGAAAAGCGGCTGGTTGCCTACCACGAAGTGGGTCATGCCCTGGTTTCCGCTCTGGAAAAGCATTCCCAGCCGGTGAGCAAGATCACCATTGTGCCCCATACCTCCGGCGCGCTGGGGTATACTATGTATATGCCTGAGGAGGAGAAATATCTCCACACCGCCCAGGAGCTTCTGGCTGAGCTGCGCACCATGGTAGGCGGCAGAGCCGCAGAGCAGGTGGTGTTCCATGTGCAGACCACCGGCGCAGCCAACGATATCCAGCGTGCCACTGCCTTGGCACGGAATATGGTTACGCTGTACGGTATGTCTGAGGAATTGGGCCTGATGGCACCTGCAACGGTGCAGAATCAGTATCTGGAGGGGCAGACATATCTGGATTGCTCCCAGGAAACTGCCGCTCAGGTGGATAAGGAAGTTCAGCGAATTCTGGCACGGGAATATGAAGCAACCAAAAAGCTTCTGGAGGAAAACCGGAGCCTGCTCGATGAGATTTCCCTGTACCTGCTGGAAAAGGAAACCATCACCGGCGAAGAGCTGATGGCTTTCGTAAAACCGAAAGAAACACCGGAAAATTGATAATTCAAAGCCAAAATGGGGGTGTTGCAAAATCATGCAACACGCCCATTTTTTAAAACCAGATATAAATGCAAAACAGGATAAACAGCAAAAATCCAACCAGAAACACGCCGCCGACGAGCAAGCCGGCTTTGACTGTGCCCAGGATAATATGCCAGGTTTCTCCCTTGGTCAGGTCGCTCAGATCGTTTTCTTCCGGCTGTTCCGGCCGATCGTCACGCATATACCAGGGCATCCCATCCACATTCATTTTTGCGACCACACGGCCGTCATCATCGTCGTGGGTTTTCTTTTTCATTTAGTTCTCCTGGGGAATGGCGGCTTCCAATTCTGCCTGACGATCCGGGGAATTGTACAGGTGGCAAGCGCAGAAATGGTCGGGCTCCAGCTCCTGGAAATCCGGTGCAAAGTGCTTGCAAACTTCCATGCACTTGCTGCAGCGAGTGTGGAACTTACAGCCGGAGGGGGGATTTGCGGGGGAGGGAATATTGCCCTCCAAAACCACACGGTCCATTTTATAGTCCGGATCCGGAACGGGAATTGCAGAGATCAAAGCCTGGGTGTAGGGGTGCATAGGCTTGGCAAATACCTGCTCGGTGGGTGCGTACTCCACCATATTGCCCAGATACATAACGCCGACGGTGTCGGAGATATGCTCAACCACGGAAAGATCGTGGGAGATGAACAGATAGGTGATGCCAAATTCCTTTTGCAGATCCCGCAGCAGGTTGATGATCTGAGCCTGAATGGAAACGTCCAGCGCAGAAACGGGCTCGTCGCACAAGATGAAGTCGGGGTTCAGAGCCAGAGCGCGGGCAATGCAGATTCTTTGCCGCTGACCGCCGGAAAATTCGTGGGGGTAGCGGTCTTTGTGATAGTCCTGCAGGCCGCAGGCACGCATAACCCGGGAGATATAGTCGTCATATTCTTCCTTGGGCACAATGTTGTGCTCTCTTACGCCCTCGCCAATGATTTCAGAGACAGGCAGACGGGGGGACAGGCTGGAATAGGGATCCTGGAAAATGATCTGGATATTGGGACGGGTCTTGCGCAGCTCCTGGCTGCTCAGCTTGAAGATATCCACGCCGTTGAAGAAAACCTCGCCCTCAGTCTTATCGTGCAGACGCAGGATGGTTTTGCCGATGGTGGATTTGCCGCAGCCGGACTCGCCGACCAGACCCATTGTAGTGCCCCGCTTGATCTTGAAGGAAATGCCGTCAACCGCTTTTACATGGCCGATGGTTTTCTTGAAAAAGCTGGACTTAATGGGGAAGTATTTCTTTAAATTCTTGACTACCAGCAGATACTGATCGTCGTTTTCCGCACCGTCAAAGCTGTTGAGTGCGTAGGCGCCTTTTTTCATTTCTTCCATATCAAAGCTCCTCCACATTCGTAGACTTGGGGTAACCCAGAACCTCGCCCTGCTCTAAATAGCGGTAGCAGGAAACGATGTGGGTATCGCTGATGCGAATTTCCGGGGGGTACTGACCCTTGCAATGCTCGCACTGCATCTCGCAGCGATCCTTGAAATAGCAGTAGTTGGGCATATTAACCGGGCTGGGAACGCTGCCGGGAATGTTGTACAGCTCTTCCACTGCCTTGCCTACAACGGGCTTGGATTTCATCAGACCGATGGTGTAGGGGTGGCAGGGATTGTGGAAAATATCAGAGGCTGTGCCCTTTTCGATGACACGGCCGGCGTACATAACCACAACATAATCTGCCATGTTGGCTACAACGCCCAAATCGTGGGTGATGAGCATAATGGAAGAATTGATCTTATCCTTCAGATCCCGGAGAAGATCCAGAATCTGAGCCTGGATGGTAACATCCAAAGCGGTGGTGGGTTCGTCGGCGATGATCAGTTCGGGGGTACAGGCCAAAGCAATGGCGATAACCACTCTCTGCCGCATACCACCGGACAATTCGTGGGGGTACATATTGTACACGCCTTCTTTGTTGGCGATGCCAACCAGCTCCAGCATTTCCAAAGTGCGGGCCTTGACCTCTTCTTTGGACATTTCCGGATGGTGCAGCTCCAGAACCTCGTTAACCTGCTGACCAATGCGGAAAACAGGGTTCAAAGAGGTCATAGGCTCCTGGAAGATCATAGAGATCTTGTTGCCGCGGATCTGCTGCATTTTTGCGGTGGGAGTTTTTACAATGTTCAAAGCTTCGCCGTCACCGGTGTTGAACCGGATCTCACCGCCCACAGTCTGACCGGTGGGACGCTGCAGAAGCTGCATCAGAGAAAGGCTGGTAACGGACTTGCCGCAGCCGGACTCGCCAACGATACCGACGGTGGAACACTTGGGAACCTCAAAACTTACGCCGTCAACGGCACGAACCGTGCCAATATCGGTAAAGAAGTAGGTGCACACGTTGTCAAATTCCACGATATTGTTGGAATCTTTCATTTTGGTGGTATACAGGGAAGGATCCTTGGATGCGTCATCCCGTTCTTTTTCCAGCTTCTTGGTGATCTTGCGGTTAAAGCTGGAGATCTGCCGGGAGCTTTTGGCGGAAATATAATTGCTGTCTTTTCCTTTTTTCTTGAAAATGCTCATATTTCCACCTCCTTAGCGCTTCATTTTGGGATCAAAGGCATCCCGCAGGCCGTCGCCTACAAAGTTGAAGGCGATAACTGTCAAGCAGATCAAAAGACCTACAGGAATCCAAATGTGTGTATAGGATGTCATAGCCTGGGCGCTGGTGGCCACAGAGTTGATCATAGTGCCCCAGGTTGCCATGGGGTGCTTAACACCCAGACCCAGGAAGGACAGGGTGGACTCAGTCAGAATAACGGAGCCAAGACCCATAGTTGCGGTAACGATCAGCTGAGGCATAACATTGGGAACCAGATGACGGAAGATCCGGCGGCGCACAGGCAAGCCGGTAGCTTCTGCAGCGATCATAAAGTCCTGATCACGCAGGGACAGGATCTGACCGCGGACCAGACGGGCAATGCTTGCCCAGCCCAAAATACCCAAAACTGCCATCAGCCACATCAGCCGGACATAGGGCTCCAGCCGCAGGGAGTCCAGCATTGCGCCCAGAATGATCAAAATGGGCATAGAGGGGATGCAGTAGAAGATATCAACAAGACGCATAATGAGGTTATCCACCCAGCCGCCGAAGTAGCCGGCGATACCGCCCATAATCACGCCCAGAAGGATTTCCAGGATAACGACAACAAAGCCAACCAGCAAGGAGATGCGGCCGCCTGCCATCATACGGGCCAGGATATCCATACCGTCGCCGTCAGTGCCGAAGATATGCGCGGAGGAGGGAGGTGCGAAGCGGTCGATCATATTGGTGTACTGCTCGCAGATCACCACATAGTCGGTAACTTTATCCACAACTGTCAGCTCGGATTCCACCATAACCGGGTTGCCGGCTTCGTCGGTAACAACCAGGCCGTTCTCGTCCAGCTGGGGAAGGCTGTAAGTAAAGGTGGTGGAGGTCAGATTCTGCTCTTCGATCAGTTCAACGGCCTCACGGGTCATATTCTTGAATGCCACATCCAGGGTGTCTTCGCCGTTATAACGGCGGACAACGAAGGAGGAAACGGCGGCGAAGGGATCACCGGCGGCAGTTTTGATCACAAACTGACCGTCCTCATCCACGGTCACATAGTCTGTGCCGTTGTAGGTGAAAGAATCGTCGCTGTAGATTGCCAGCAGGGCGTCTACCTTGAATTGCTCGGTCATATTGGTGCCGGAAACAAAGGCATCGAAAACCAAAGTGGAGGCAACATAGGAAATTTCGCTTGCGCCTACGGCGTTGATCTCATAGGAGGCATCTGCGCCGGCAACAATGGAGTAAAGCTTGCCGTCATACTGGAAGGAAGCTGCACCCTCCTGCACGGACAGGCTGACCAACTGGGCAAATTCACTGCCCAGATCCTCGGCGGCGTAGTGCATACTGCTCTCGCCTGCACCCATGATAACAAATTCCTTGGCATTGGCGCCGGTCTGTACCAGATAGGTGGTTCCGTCAAACTCAAAGCTGGGCAGCTTAGAGGTAGCAGCCTGAACGACTGCACTTTCGAAGGCGGCGTCCATAGCTTCGCCGGTGTAGGCAATTTTCTTGAACTTGGTGTTGTATTTGCCGATATTCTGCAGTGCGTAGCTGCCGATATTAGCAGGCTCGTATACAGACATGGTGTAAACATTTTCGCCCACTTTATCTACCACCACATCCAGGCCGGTTGCCTGATCGTGGATCAGAGATTGGTTCTGACCTTCCTTCTCCATATTGATAATAATGGAGTTGAACAGGTTCTTGGTGGTGGTGCTGATGCCCATATCCGCAGCGGTATAAACGGTGTAATCCACTCGCTCTTCTGCGTTGGCGTAGTTGATGTTCAGGGGCTTGTAGGCGGTAAAGACCTGAGTCTGACCGTAAGGGTACAGGAAAGGTCCTAAGAATGCGAACAGGAACATACAAATGAGGATCACAGAACCCACAATTGCCAGCTTATTGCGGATAAACCGCTTAAATACCAGCATTCCGGGGCTGAGAATCTTAACACGGGCAGCATCGTCCAGGGTCATTTCATTTTCGCCGCTGCGGCGGGCATTTTCTGCCATTTCCCGAAGCTCACGCTGCTTCAGCGCTTCATTAAAGTTGCTTTTTTTCATCTCTTCCCCTCCTTAGCTCAGCCGCACACGGGGATCGACCACGGCATACAGTATGTCGGCGATCAAATTACCCAGCAGCGTCAGAATTGCCATAAAGGACAAATAGAACATGGTAAAGGGAATATCGCCCACAATCATAGATTGATATGCGGTATAGCCGATACCGGGGATGGAGAACAGCTGCTCTGTGATCAGTGCGCCGGAGAACAGGCTGGGCAGACTGCCGCCCAAAATGGTAACGACAGGGATCAAAGTGTTGCGGAAAGCGTGGTAGTTGATAACCTTCTTTTCCGGCAGACCCTTTGCCCGGGCGGTACGGATGTAGTCGGCATTGAGCACTTCCAGCATATTGGTACGGGTATAGCGCATCAGGCTGCCGATGGAAATGATCACGATGGTGACCGCAGGCAGAACCAGGTGCCATGCTTTGTTCATAAGCTGACCAAATTCTGTCATCTTGTCAAAGTTACGGGCCGAGGTCAAACCGGTGATCTCAAACCAATCCAGCTTCACGCCGAATACCAGCTTTAAAAGGGTAGCCAGGAAGAAGGTGGGCATAGAGATACCGACCAGAGCCACAACGGTTACGATATAGTCCATCTTGCCGTACTGCCGCTTGGCCGCGATAACGCCCAAGGGGATGGCGATGATGATCTCGAAGAACATAGATACAGCACCGAGCACAAAGCTGACGCCGATGACCTCAGCAAATTTCTCGGTAGGCGGAACGTTGTGCACCCAGCTGACGCCGAAATCGCCAACGATGGCGGATTTGAGCCAGGTGAAGAAACCACCGATAATGCCCTTGTCCATACCGTAGCTGGCATTTAAGTCCGCCAACCATTCAGCGGCAGATTTGTTGCTGCCGGGGCGTTGTGCCAATTGCTGGGCCATTTTCTCCACATAGTTCGTAGGCAGGCTGTGCATCAAAGTGTAGATGATCAGCATGACGCAGAACAGAATGACAATGGACAAAAGTACCCGTTTGAGTATAAATTTTCCCATTATATCACCACATTTCTATATATTTACAAATTTATATGACTGCAATTAAACAGACAAATCTGCATTTGCTGTAGTTTTTGCACCAAATACAGATTTTTCCATTCAAGCCATTAGGGCAGGCAAACCATGGGCAGATTGCTCCGCCCATGGTTGCCGTCGCGTTAGTTATGGAATATTATCCTTACAGAAAGGAATTAGTTCAGCTCCAGAGTGTGGATCTCAGCCATCCAGCCGTAGTAGGGGGTCAGATCGCCGGGAACAGTGTTCATGTTCACACGCTCGGTGGAGAACAGGGTAGCTTCCTGTCTCTGGTAGGTGGGAACTTCAACGCCCCAATCCATCAGCAGTTCCAGAGCAGACTTGTAAGTTGCCTTACGGAATGCCTGGTCGGTGGAGGAACGGCCTTCCATGATCAGAGCGTCCAGCTCAGCATCCTGGATGCCGTAGTGGTTGGAGTTGGAAGAGCCTTCCAGACCGTGAACGTTGGTGGAGTGGTAAACCTGATACATATCGGGATCGGGAGTAGCGCCCCATGCAGCGGCCCACATATCAGCAGTGCCTGCATCCAGAGCATCCCACAGAACGTTGGAGTCGGAGGGGTCGTTGATGATCAGATCCAGACCCATTTCCTGCAGAGCGTTCTTGGTCTCGGTCAGGATACCGTAGGAGGGGTGATCGCCAACACCGTCAGCGGGGATGATAACTTCATAAGCCATCTCAGCGCCGGCAGGAGCAGCGGTGAACTTGCCGGTAGCCTCGTCGAAGGTGTAGCCGGCAGCGATGAACAGGCTCTTTGCAGCTTCCTTAGCAGCAGCAACCTTCTCTTCCTGAGTCATGCTTGCGGTGATGACAACTTCGCCGGCAGCATTCTTGGAGTATGCCAGGTTGTAGCCCTCGTCAGCAGGCTTCGGAGCAGCCCAGGAGGTGTTGGAGATGGGGTACTGGATGATGGAAGCACGGTCGCCGTAGTAAGCGTAAACAACGGGCTCACGGTAGACAGCCAGCAGAGTTGCCAGAGCACGGCGCAGAGCCTTGGAGGCCTCGGAGGTCTTGTCTTCGCCAACCTTGACATTGTCAGCATTGATACCAATGTAGCCATAGCCCAGGAAGTCGGTGGTGATGGTGGTCAGCTTTTCGCCAACCAGCTCGCCGTTGGAGTTAGCGCCCTTAATAGCAGCGATGTCGTCGTCGTTGAAGTTGGGAACGGTGACGTCGAACAGGTCGGTGGTCATACCGGTAACCTTATCGGAGGAGCCAACGCCCTGCATCTTCAGGTTCTTGATCTTGGGGCAGCCCAGGAAGTAGCTCTCGTTTGCTACGTAGGACAGAACGTTGTTCTCGTAGGAAACATACTTGTAGGGACCGGCGCCCAGAGGCTCGGTGGTCTTTGCACGGACAGAGGACAGGTCGCCCTTGACGAAGCCGAAGGAGTTGTTCTCGTAGTCGTACAGCTCAGTGCTGCCGTAGTAGTGCATAGGAGCAACAGCCAGGGTCAGCTGATAGATGAAGGTGGGGTCGATCTTAGCGACAGTGATTTCCAGAGAGTAGTCGCCGGTCTTCTTGATGCCTTCGATGTTGGCAGCACCGTCGCCGGTGGAGATACCCTTGGTGTAGTTGTCGTAGCCTTCCATGAAGTCGAACAGGGAAGTGCCGGCAGATTCGGTGGAGCTCAGCTCAGCGTAGTCGCCAGCGTAAGCTTCAGCCATCATTGCGAAGAAGTCAGCAGCGGTAGCGTCTGCAGCCAGACCGCCGAAGCCCCATGCAGCAGCGCCTTCGGAAACGTTGGTGCCGTAGCCTGCAGCGATGCAGTAGTCAGCGATTTCCTGTGCGAACTTTGCACCGGCCTGATCCAGGTCAGCCCAGAAAGCGGTCTGAGTAGCCTCATCCCAGTAGGTGAAGTCGGAGTTCTCACGGCCAGCCTTGCTCAGCAGGTTGAACAGAGTGTCCATGCCGGAGCGGTATGCTTCCATACCTACGATAGCCTGAGAATACAAAGTGGAAGAACCGTTGTAGGTGGGGTCAGCCAGTACGTACATGGAGAAGATAACGTCGTCAGCGGTCAGCTTAACGCCGTCGGAGAAGGTCACGTCGTCACGCATATCGATAGCGTAAGTAACAGTGCCGTCTTCGTTCTCGGTGATTACGCAGTTTGCCAGGGAGTTGTAGGTGTAGTCAGTGCCGTTGTAGGGGATAACTACGCCGTCCTTACCGTTGAGGACAACATTGCCTTCACGGTCAGAGGAGAGCAGGGAGACCTGAGTCAGGCCAGCTGCGTCCTGGTCGTAAGAAGTGTCAGCGAAGAAGGGGCTGAACTTCTGGGACAGATAATCGTTGGCATAAACCAGAGTATCTGCAGTTGCTGCGGGGTCGGTTGCAGCGGGATCGGTGACTTCGGGATCGACAGTATCGCCCTTACAGCCGGCGAACATGCCAACTACCATGACGAGTGCCAACATCAAAGCCAAAAGCTTAGTGAGTTTGGAATTCATTTCTTATTCCTCCTAATTTTTTTATATTCATCGGTTATCACCGAAAAATACCGAAAGGCATTTTGTGGATACTCCGTATCCATACATAAAAGGTATATACCTTTTGATTTAATTTTGTTCCACCAAAACGGTGGCCAGCTCCTTGCGGCGGGAAAACATTGCCGTGGAAGCAAAAAAGCAGATCAGATAGCAGGCGCATACAGCATAATCCCCGGCTGTGGGGGTTGCGGTGACAAGCTGCCTGCAGCAGGCAAAACAGCTGACAAAGCTAAGACCCATTAAAAACAGGGTTGCGCCGCTCATTCTGTTTCCTGTGAATTTGTCGTGCTCACGGGTCATTTTCTCCCCTGCGGTCCAAAGCCGCCAAGTTGCGCAAAGGGCGAAGATCCAGGGCAGCACAATGGCTACGCCAGGAACCTGGATGTACCAGATGCGGGTAAATGCACAGTCGATGAGCATGGTGGTCAAAAGGGAAACACTGATCAGGAGCAGCCCGATCAGATAAAACCACCGCAAAAACCGGATCCGCTCCGGCGGTGCGGCGAATCGGTACCAGGGACCAACATACACACGAACGGCTTCGGGATGCTTCTTTCCGGGGACTTCCCGGTATTCGATTTGATAGTCTTTTGCAAACTCCCGATAGCCCAAGATGATTCCCTCATTTTCCCTGCAGATTGGAAGATGCAACGTATTATAGCACAAAAACATCTGTCTTTCAAGCAAAATCAAGAAATTTTTTATTTTCTTACATTTTAGCGGCTATTTCCGGCTGTTTTCCCCACCCCGTAAGAAAAAAGATACACTAAATGATTGTTTATCGTTCTAACGCCCGATAAACAATCAAATGCAAAATGCAGAATACAGAATGCTGAATTATCGTATTTTCTTCGAAAATGATTTTAAATAGTCGCCTCTGGCGACACATTCATTCAGCATTTAGCATTTAGCATTCAGCATTAAATTTATGAGCGTTAGCGATATAAATTCTAATTCATTGTGGGGCGGATGTATATATTATAATGTATAAGGGCTATGTTTTGGGAGCATATGCGGTCGTTTTGCGGAAGTATAGCACGAAAAACACCTTTTTGCAATCCAAAAAATACCTGCCCGGCTGATAAAATGGGGTCTTGCTATTCCCACCAAGGTGATGTACAATATAGATACAAATTTATTTTTTAGGAGGAATTTTATGAATATCAATTATATACATCCTGCAGACCAATTGGTTATGTTCATGCAGCGTATCTACGATAAAGGTATGACCACCACTTCCGGCGGCAATCTGTCTATTCTGGACGAAGATGGCAATATCTGGATCACCCCTGCCGGTGTGGACAAAGGAACCCTGAACCGCAACGATATTGTCTGCGTCAAGCCCGACGGCACCACCGTGGGTATGCATCGCCCCTCTTCGGAGCTGCCTTTCCACGCAGCGGTTTATAAAATGCGCCCGGATCTGAAGGCAGTTCTCCACGCCCATCCCCCGGCATTGGTGTCTTTTTCCATCATCCGTCAGATCCCCAATCTGAACCTGCTGCCCTCTGTGCAGAAAATGTGCCCGGATCTGAAGATTGCCACCTATGCCGTGCCCGGAAGTCAGCAGTTGGGCGATAATATCGGCAAGTGCTTTGCGGAAAACTGCGATATGGTGCTGCTGGAAAACCACGGCGTCTGCATCGGCGCAAAGGATATGTACACCGCCTTCCAGCGCTTTGAAACCCTGGAATACACTGCAAGACTGGAAATTTTGGCAAACCAGATCGGAACTCCCGTATCTCTGGATCAGCACGCCTATAAGATCTCCAACACCACCGCCCACACCAAGATGGACGATTTTATCCCCAGCACCCACAGCGTAGAAGAATTGGCAGCACGCCGGGATATGATCACCCTGATCCGCCGCTCCTACAAGCAGGGTCTGTTTACTGCCAGCCACGGCACATATTCCGTCAGACTGTCTGACGGCAGCTTTATCATCACCCCCTTCGGTATGGACAGAGCCTATCTGGAAGAGGATGATCTGGTTCGTGTTAAGGCCGGTATGAAGGAAATGGGCAAGACCCCCTCCCGGGCTGTGGCTATGCACCAGAGAATTTACGATCTGAACCCCGAAATCAGCGCAGTTCTGCTGGCCCATCCTGTTCACGCCATGGCATTTGCCGTTACCAAAACGGAGTTTGACCCCAGAACCATCCCGGAAAGCTATATCCTGCTGCGGGATGTGAAGCGTGTGCCCTATGAGGAATTTTACTGCGACCAGGATCCCATCGCCGATTACTTCGGTGAGGCTACCCCGGCAGCAATTGTGGAAAACAGCTGCGTGATTGTCACCGGCAACACCCTCCTGCAGGCCTTCGACCGACTGGAGGTTATGGAGTCCACCGCCCATTCCATCATCAATGCATCTACCATTGGCAAGATCGTGCATATCTCCAAAGAAGAGGTAGACGACCTGAAGGCTGCCTTCCACCTGGTGGATTGATAATGGACAATGACTCCAAATTGAAACATTCACTGTAAGGGAGGGGCAATGCCCCTCCCTGAAAATTTATACCGTGCTTTGAATCAATATCTCTGGTTTGGATGATTTACACAAAAAACATAGGATATTTTTGACAAATTGACAAAATGGTACTTGCAATATGCGCAAAAGTGGTGTATACTAATCTCGCAATTTGTAAAAAAGACACAATGGTTAAGGAGAGAGATTATATGGCCAACAATGTTTTTCAAAGCGTAATTCTGCAGATGAAAGATGCAACCGACCGTGGGTTCGGTGTGATCGATAATGATGGCTGCGTTGTTTCCAGTACCGAGATTGCTGTTTTGGGCGAGCGTTGGGTAGACGCTGCGGTTAAGATTGCCGGCTGCGGCGATCAGATCGTTTGTTTCGGCGGCCGTACCTTCAAGGCAATTTTGAATGCTACCGGCTATATGGAATACGCCGTATTCTGCACCGGTGACGACAGCCAGGCAAGAGCCTACTGCAATCTGGCATACATAGCCCTCAGCGATGCCAAGACCTTCTATGAGGAAAAGCACGATCGGGGCACTTTCGTGAAAAATATCATCATGGACAATATCCTCTCCGGTGATATTTATATCCGTGCCAAGGAGCTGCATTTTGCCACCGATGTACCCCGAGCAGTATTTTTGGTGCGGCAGATCGGCCGCTGCGATGTAACCGCTGTGGATACTCTGCAGTCCATGTTCTCCGATAAGAACCAGGATTTTGTTCTGAGTGTCAACGAGGCAGATATTGCCGTGATCAAGCAGCTGTCCGGCGAAGTGACCGGTGAAGATCTGGAGGCCATTGCCCGGAGTATCGAGGAGAAGCTCAAGAGCGAGCTGTATGTCAAGACTGTTATCGGTATCGGCACGGTTGCAGAGCATTTGCGTGGTCTTTCCGATTCCTATAAGGAAGCCCAGACTGCTATCGATGTGGGCAAGGTGTTCGACACCGAGCGCAGCATCATCAATTATGAGAATCTGGGCATCGGCCGTCTGATTTATCAGCTGCCTACCACATTGTGCGATATTTATCTGACAGAAGTCTTTAAGAAAAATTCCATTGATGCGCTGGATCAGGAAACGCTGTTCACCATCAATAAGTTCTTCGAGAACAATCTGAATGTGTCCGAAACCTCCCGGAAGCTGTTCGTCCACCGGAACACCCTGGTCTACCGTCTGGAAAAGATCAAGAAGCTCACCGGTCTGGACCTGCGGGAATTTGACCACGCCATCGTGTTCAAGGTGGCACTGATGGTCCGCAAGTACCTGTCTTCCAGAGATATCCGGTAAATCAGAATCCTTAGCCCCCTCATTTTGAGACAATCATTAAGTTAGTTGTCATTGCGAACCAGTGACCGATGTCACTGGTGTTGCAATCTCAAAGAACAAAGTCGGAGGCCAAGCGGGCTTAGGAAGACAAGGATTTGG
>JAZRLK010000002.1:0-9290 GCA_045646805.1 Faecousia sp. | reverse complement strand
ACCGTTGATACCTGCACCGGCGGTATCATTTCCATCACCAACGCTATCAACAGCACCAACACTCTGACCTACCAGGATCAGGCTTTGGATATTTCCAAAAACGGATCTTTGCGCACCGGTGTTTCCAATCCCCTTGCCCTTTCCAACTATTCTTCCGCCAAACCTGCTACCGGCGGCAAGCTGATCGAAGCATGGGAGGATTTCCGGGCTGACTTCCGCAAGAACTTTATCGAAGGCAATCGATATATGCACCTGGTCAGAGGCCTGGGTGTTACCCTGCTGCTGACATTGCTGGCAGCACTGTTTGGTATCTTCCTCGGCTTCATCATTGCCGTGATCCGCTGCACAAATCAGATGACCGGTTCTTTAAAGCTACCCGATGCCATTTGTAAGTTTTATTTGACCGTTATGCGCGGCACGCCCGTTATGGTGCAGCTTTTGATATTGCATTTTGTGGTCTTCTCCCCTATGGGGCTCAAACCCTTTGTTTCTGCAATCATTTGCTTCGGCTTAAACTCCGGTGCGTATGTGGCAGAAATTGTCCGCGGCGGTATTATGAGCGTGGATAAGGGTCAGATCGAAGCCGGCCGCAGCCTGGGCTTTAACTATGTGCAGACGATGGTGAATTTCATCGTTCCCCAGGCATTCAAGGCCATTCTCCCCTCTTTGGCAAATGAGTTTATTTCCCTGCTGAAGGAATCCTCTGTTGCTTTTGCCATCGGTTTGGGCGATCTGACTTTCGGCGGCAATTTGATCCGCTCCACTACCTACAGCCCCTTCCTGCCGCTGCTCGCAGTTGCTTTGATCTACCTCGTACTGGTTATGATTTTGAGCAAGTTCGTATCCCTTCTGGAAAGGAGGCTGGCTAAGAGTGAGCGCTGAGAATCAAGTTTTGATCCGCGTAGAAAATCTTCACAAATCTTTTGGTGCGCTGGATGTATTGACCGGTTTGGATTTGGAAATTAACCGGGGAGATGTGATGGTCATTATCGGACCTTCCGGCTCCGGCAAATCCACCTTTCTGCGGTGTATGAATCTCTTGGAGATTCCCACCGGCGGCAGCATTCTGTTCAATGGTCACGATATCACCGATAAGCGCACAAATATCAATATTCACCGGCAGAAGATGGGTATGGTTTTCCAGCACTTCAACCTTTTCCCTCATATGACGATCCTGCAAAATATGACTATCGCTCCCATCAAGCTGCTGAAAAAATCCAAAGCAGAGGCTGAAGCTCACGCTATGCAGCTTTTGGAACGAGTTGGTCTGGCTGACCGTGCCGGTGCATATCCCAAGCAGCTTTCCGGCGGACAGAAGCAGCGTGTTGCCATTGTGCGTGCGCTGGCTATGGAACCGGAAGTGATGCTCTTTGACGAGCCTACTTCCGCACTGGATCCGGAAATGGTTGGCGAAGTTCTGGAGGTTATGAAGGAATTGGCCTCCGAGGGTATGACTATGGTGGTCGTCACCCACGAAATGGGCTTTGCCAGAGAAGTTGGCAACCGGGTTTTATTTATGGATGAAGGCAAAATTTTGGAACAAGGATCTCCCAGTGAGCTCTTTGATCATCCCCAGAATCCCCGTTTGCAGGACTTTTTATCCAAAGTTTTATAACGCATAATACCCTCCGGGTCAGTGACCTGGAGGGTATTTTCTTTATGGTAGATGATGCGGCTGTAGCCGCTGACATAATATTGGGGTGACACAACAACACTTTCTCCTGCAGGCAAGGAAGAAACCGTAAATTCAAAGGGTTTGCCGCCTATGTAGACCCCATCAACGAACTTTTTGAAGTAAACTGTAAGATTCATCAGATCTTTCTCGGAGCCGTTTTCAATGCGCAAGGTTACATCATCTTGTTCCGTTATATAGATCGGCGCCCTATCTTCTTCCTTAGCAACGGTATGCCAGGCATAGATATTCGTGATATTGCAGGATTCATACTGCTGCGCAGAAAATTCCGGCACAAGCGTATAGGATCGGGGCAAAAGCATATGGGCGCGAAAAGTAAGTTGTCCTTGCTCTGTATCCACCAGAATTTCAGCATATGGGATCACGCTGTCGCTATTGTTATACACGATCAGCGCAGCCACATCCGCAACATAGCTGCCGCTGCCGTCTTCATAAAAACCACCATCAAAGATTGCCATTGATTCCACAGTCAAAGATGTGCAAGGAATCTGCATAGGCAATTGAAGCGGCTGATTTTCTTCTGTTTTCCCAACATCTGCAAGCAAATGCTCCGAGGAAACCGGTGCGGTTTCAGGTGGGCGCAAAACAGACACTGCCAGAATCAGCACCATCAGGCAAAATAAATTGACTGCAAAAGAAGTCAGCGCTGCCCTGCGCACCGCTGTGTGACCCATATCCCCATCACCTGCCCGTACAATGTGCAGCCATTATAAGAAGGTCAGGAAGGCTCATTCAAGGGAATTATGGGGAAGGAAAATTTTTAACTTCCCCGATTTTGTTGCCTCAAAAAGGTAACAAAATCGCCCCCTCAAAACGAGGGGGCCAAGAGGTGTTATTTCTGTTCCAAAAGCTCCTGGAAATAGGTGTCTACTTCTTCCTGGGTTTCCAATGTGACGATATAAATTTCATCGCCCATTGCGCTGGCAAGGGCAGGAGGAAGTCGGCGGTGCATTTTCATTCGGGTTCCGTATTTTTCCAAAATGGCATTATGATCCATTACAAAGTTCTTTCCGTCGCGGCGACCCACAAAAGCACAGAAATGACTGCTGCCCAATTCCTTGGTGCTTTTTCCAAAGGCAATCATATCCGCCCAAATTTTATAAACATCAGTTTCGTAAGCAAAATTGTACATATCGGGGGTATAGCCGCCGGCAGGCCGCATATTGACTTCCAGACCGATCAGATCGCCGGTCTTACCCAATCCCGCCTGGTCTTCCGTAAGCACAAAATACTCCAAATGGACAAATCTGCCCTTGACACCGAAGGCCTCCACAGTACGGCGGCCTGTTTCCCGGACTTTTTCCGGCAATTCCTTGACAATGTAATAAATGGAATTATCTCCGGTATTGACCACTTCCATCAGGTTACTGGGGGTTACATTGCCGGTTTCAAATACAGGCTTGCCCTGGCTGTCGATAATGGCATCATAGGTGCGCACAATACCTTTGACCAACTCTTCCATAACATACTGGACATTGTCTTTTGTAGCAAAGAAGTATTTGAGTTCTTCTTCGTTATTGAGTCGGTAGGTGTGGCTGGCTCCCACGCCGTTATCCGGCTTTACCACCACCGGATAGCCAACTTCTTCTGCAAACGCAGCGGCATTTTCATAGGATTCAACCAGATGATACCGGGCTGTGGGGATTCCTGCCTTGGCATAGTACGCCTTCATTTTAGATTTATATTTTACCTTTTCGATATCATCCTGAGTAAAACCGGTGGTGATATGAAACTCTGTACGAAGAAGGGCATCCCGTTCCAGCCAATATTCATTATTGGATTCCAGGTAGTCAATTTTTCCGTACTTATATGTAAAAAACGCTACGGCACGGAATACCTCATCATAGTTTTCCAAGTCGGAAACTTTATAGTATTCGTGAAGGGAATCTTTTAATTCCCGAGTCAGCTGATCGTAGGGGCAGTCGCCGATTCCCAGAACACGCAAGCCGTTATTTTTCAGCTCTGCGCAGAACTTCCAGTAACTATCCGGAAAATTTGGAGAAATAAAAATAAAATTTTTCATTACTTAACCTCTCTTAATACAAAAAACCGGGCACATACTGCTCCACCATACGGAACCACCAGTACCAATCGTGGGATACATCCTGCCCCCAGAAATCCACCTGAGCCTGGATTCCCTTTTCCTGCAGGATCTGGGACAGGCGGCCGGTGCTTACCTTCAATACATCTTCCCAGGCTCCCTGCCCTACTGCAATCACCATTTTCCGCTGATTGTACATAGAAATATAGGGATGATCCCAAGGCATATTGGCCAAATAGTAATTGGGGCAGTTATCATAGATCAGATCATCCATATAGCTGCCAAAATAATCCTCAGAATCGTATAATCCGGACAGCGCCAGCACACCGGAAAACAGATCCGGCCTGCGGAAAAACAGATTTGCCGCGTGCATAGCGCCCATAGAGCAGCCAAAGGTAATAATCCCCTGATCGTAGCCGTTACGCTCACCGCTTAAATGGCGGATGGTGGGGACCATCTCCTCAACAACATAGCGATACCAATTCTCGTGCTGCTCCATCCTGCGGCGGCAATCGGGATCTTTGGATGCCCAGGTTTCATTGTCGATACAGTCTACAGAATAGACGGTACAAAGTCCCTGCTCGATCCACTGCGCCCAATGATCCACCATATTGAAATTTTCAAAATCAAAAAATCTTCCGCCTTGGCAGGGTACAAACAGCACGGGCTTGCCCCGATGACCATAGACCTTAAATTCCATTTCCCGGTTCAAATGGCTGCTCCAATGCTTCATATAACGAATTTCCATATTTTTATAACCCCAGACATTCCATAAAAATGGGTATTTGTTTTTCCCAGGATGCCTCGCAATGGGTACCGCCGGGAACAATGCGGAAGGCAAGATTCACCCGCTTTGTCAGCAGTAAATGGGCTGTGGATATGAGCGCCTCTGCGTTGGCTGCGTGGTTGAACATCTCTTCGCTGCCGTAGTCCATATAGATACAGGTATCCCGGCGGATGTGGGCTCTTGCCACCATTTCCAGTACCTTGCCGGAGCTGACCCACAGGCTGGGCGACAGGCAGGCTGCCCTCTGGAAAATATGGTTATACACCGTTACCCCGTAAAGCGCCATCAATCCGCCCATAGAGGAACCTGCCAAAAGGGTATTTTTCCGATCCGGCAAAGTTCTGTACTGGCCGTCAATATAAGGCTTGAGGGTATTGACCAACCAGTTCATATACACGCTGCCCTTGGCTTTGATCTTACCCAATGTGGCATTTTCAAAGTTTATGGGGGAATATTCCTGCAATCTGCCGTTGCCCTGATGGTTGCACTCCACACCCACAACGATCAGATCTTTGCCCGATTCTTCCATATACTTTGCCATACCCCAGGATTTTCCAAAGGTGGCATCTTCGTCAAAAAACACGTTATGCCCGTCAAACATATACATCACCGGATAGCGGCGTTCCGGTTCTTCTTCATAGGATTCCGGCAGGCAAACATAGACCCTTCTGGTGTGTTCACCGGAGAGTTTCGGTATTGTAACATCCCATTTTATTACCACGGCATTTGGCCTCCTGTAACTGATTGCTATCAGTATAATTCTTTTCCGGAACAATGTCAATTTTTCCCGATATTTTCATAAAAACTGCCGTACAAGACCCTGTACGGCAGCATTTTTTTATGAATTTTGCTCTGCAATCATTTGCAGTGCTGTTTCCACCGTTTTCGACCGGACTTCTTCCCGGTCACCGGTGAAATGATATTCTCTGGCAAAAGAGTCTTTTTCATCGCACCAGCCGATAAAAACCGTTCCCACGGGATTGCCGTAGCTATCCCCTGCCGGACCGGCAAGCCCGGTTGCAGAAATTGCCATATGGGCATTCAGAGCAGACCTTGCGCCTTTCGCCATTGCCTCCGCAACAGGAGCTGAAACTGCTCCGTATTGCTGCAAAACATCCTGGGGGACACCCAGCAACTTATGTTTTATTTCATCACAATAGCTGATGATCCCGCCTTTGAACACAGACGAACTGCCGGGAACAGATGTCAAGGCTTCTCCGATTCCGCCGCCGGTACAGCTTTCGGCTGTAGCAATGGTCTTTCCCTGCAATGCCGCAACTGCAGCAGTTTTTAAATCAGTCATGGAATTTTACCGTCAGCTTTTCCACAGTGTTCAGCGCTTCGGCAATCAGTGCCTGCCGGTCTAAATTACGCTCTGCGTGGGTCACCTGCCCAAGGGTGGGTTTGGTTTTGGGGTGCTTGGGAGTAAAGACTGTACAGCAATCCTCATAGGGCAAAATGGAGGTGTCCATCGTACCGATCTTTCTTGCAATGGTCACAATCTCTTCCTTGTCCATACCAACCAGGGGCATAAAGATGGGCATATCCACCACTGCTCCGGTCACAGTCATAGCTTCCATAGTCTGACTTGCCACCTGACCTAAGTTTTCGCCGGTGATCAGTGCGCCGCAACCATCCTGCCGGGCAATTTCCTGGGAAATTTCCATCATAAACCGCCGCATAATCAAAGTGAAGAACTCCTCAGGGCAGTTATCCCGAATTGCTTCCTGGATAGGGGTGAAGTTTACAATATTCAATGTCATTCTGCCGCTATAACGGGTTACCAGCCGTGCCAGCTCAATCACCTTATCCTTGGCCAGCTGAGAAGTATAGGGATATGAGAAGAAATGGACACACTCAATCTCCACACCCCGTTTTGCCATCATATAAGCAGCTACCGGCGAATCGATACCGCCGGACAGCAGGCACATAGCTCTTCCGCCTACGCCGGTGGGCAAGCCGCCGGCACCGGGCTCTGCAGGGCCGTGGACATAAGCTGCCAGATCCCGGACTTCTACATAAACTGTATAAGCAGGATGATGCACATCCACAGCACAATCAGGATGGGCTTCGGCAAGTCTTCCGCCGATCTCCTGGGATATCTGAATGGAATTCAGGGGGAAGGATTTATCGGAGCGTTTGGACTCCACTTTGAAGGATGCCGCGCAATCCAGATCCTCTCCCAAATATTCCTCTACCGCATTATAAATGCTATCCAGATCCTTATTGCAGGGACGGCAGCGGCACAGGCTGACAAGGCCGAAAATGCTGCGGCAGGATTCCCACGCACCTTCCACATCCGCCTGGTCATCCATAGGCTCTACATAGACCGTAGACTGCATAATATACACATCAAAATTGCCGTAGGACTTCATTCTGCGGCGGATATTCTGGCGCAATCTGTTTTCAAACTGGCGCTTATTGGTGCCCTTCAGGACAACCTCGCCCAACTTCAATAAAAAAATCTCGTTCACAATTCATTCTCCTTGGTTTATAGGTTTACAGTTCTGTACTGGATCGCTTCTGCAATATGCTCTGCTAAAATTTTCTCCGAACCGGCAAGGTCGGCAATGGTACGGGCAACACGGAGGATTCGATCATAGCTTCTGGCAGTCAATCCAAATACCTCAAAGGCATTTTTCATCAGCGCATTGCTTTCCTCGTCCAGAACACAGTGATACCGAAGCTCTGTTGGACCCATACGGGCATTGCACATACCGCTGGCTTCGCCGAATCGGCGGTGCTGAATTTTTCTGGCTTCGTTCACCCTGCGGCGGATCATTTCCGATGGCTCTGCCTCCTGCCTGCGGCGCAGGTCATCATAATGAACCGCAGGAACCTCTACGATCATATCGATCCGATCCAGCAGCGGTCCGGAAATCCGACTGCGGTAATGCTCGATAGAATTGGGCGTACAGGTACATCTGCCGGATGGGTCGCCAAACCAGCCGCATTTACAAGGGTTCATTGCGCACACCAGCATAAATTCCGCCGGGTAGGTCACACTGCCGGATACCCGGGCAATAGACACCGCGCCGTCTTCCAGAGGCTGGCGCATCAGATCCAGCGTATCCTTTTTAAATTCCGGAAGTTCATCCAAAAACAAAACGCCTTTATGGGCCATAGATATCTCGCCCGGACGGGGATTGCTGCCGCCGCCGATCAGGCCTGCATTGGATATAGTATGATGGGGAGAGCGGAAAGGCCGCTGCATCACCATAGGCGATTTGGAAGACAGCATTCCCAAAACGGAATACACTTGCGTTACCTGCAAAGCCTCGTTCCAGGTCATCTCCGGCAAAATGGAGGGCAGCCGCTTACTGAGCATACTCTTACCGGAGCCGGGAGGTCCGATCAGCAAGATATTATGACTGCCGGCAGCAGCAATCTCCATTGCCCGCTTTACATTCTCCTGTCCTACCACATCTTTAAAATCCAGCATGGTATTTTCCCGTTGCTCCGGAACCCACATAGGTTCTTCCGGCAGGGGGTTATTTTCATTGAGCGCTGCGGCAAGCTGCGCCACAGACTCCACCGGGATGATGGCAGGTCCTCTTGCCAAGGTTGCCTCCGCAGCATTTTCCGCAGGCACATAGACCGTATGGAAGCCTGCCCGCTTGGCCGCAATTGCCATAGGCAAAACGCCGCTGATTCCCCGGATCTTTCCGTCAAGGGCTACCTCGCCGATAAATGCAGCGCCGGAGCTTGGTCTGCGGATCGCACCGCAGGCGCACATAATACTCAGCAAAATAGGAAGATCGTAATGGGTGCCGCCCTTTTTCATATTGGCCGGGGCAAGATTGACCGTGATTCTGCCGGTTGGAAACCGCATTGCGCTGTTTTTCGCAGCAGCACGGACACGCTCCCGGGCTTCTTTAACGGCAGCATCCGGCAGACCAACAATGTCAAAATTCGGCAGGCCGTTGGATATATAGCACTCTACCGTTACCGCACTGCCCTCAATACCGTGGATACCCAGAGTATGAATACTGCAGATCATAAAAATCAACTCCTGTTTTCACTTCCCATATCATACTCTATTTCCCTAAAAAACACAATTCTTTTTTTATCTGTGCTGTCAGAATTGACTGCACCTACACAATTTGCCAAAAAATGCGGATTTTTCATAGGATTTTTCGGCGAACTTCGTCCAATAACAGCTTTACAAATCGAGGAAAAGGTGCTATAGTATATGCGACGAATTTTGAATACTTTAGGAGGTATTTTGTTTTGGCAAGAAAATTCAAAACTATGGACGGCAATACCGCTGCCGCCCACGTCAGCTATGCCTTTACCGAGGTAGCTGGTATCTACCCCATTACACCTTCCAGCCCCATGGCCGACTATGTTGACCAGTGGTCCGCTGCAGGTCGTAAGAACATCTTCGGCGACACTGTCAAGGTTGTTGAGATGCAGTCCGAAGCCGGTGCTGCAGGTACCGTTCACGGCTCTCTGGCCGCCGGTGCTCTGACCACCACCTATACTGCTTCTCAGGGCCTTCTGCTGATGATCCCCAACATGTACAAGATCGCCGGCGAACTGCTGCCCAGCGTGTTCCACGTCAGCGCCCGCGCTCTGGCCTATCATAAGTCGGATCGTAGCCATGTCGTTCTGTGAGCCAAGGAGTTGAACCAAATCCTTGTCTTCCTAAGACCGCTTGGCCTCCGACTTCTCAGGGTCTGCTGCTGATGATCCCCAACATGTACAAGATCGCCGGCGAACTGCTGCCCAGCGTGTTCCACGTCAGCGCCCGCGCTCTGGCCTATCAT
>JAZRLK010000001.1:0-3978 GCA_045646805.1 Faecousia sp. | reverse complement strand
AATAAACACCGAATAGCCGGTAGGATCATAAATACTGGCGCCATCCTTGGCATTGATAGAAAGGCGAACCTCCTGTTCACCCATAGTCAGCTTTGTCTTGAACACAATATTTTCCTTATGCTCAGCGCTGACATTGGCGTGGATTTGACCGTCCCAGGTCTCGTCGGTTCCCTTAATGATATTGCTTACGGAACCGGTCAGGTCGTAAATGTCATAAACATTCGGCTCTGCCGTGATCGTGTCGGCTTTTGCAGTCAATATTGTTCCTGCAAAATTCGGGAGCAACATTGCCAGTGCTAAAAACAGTGCCATCAGTCGTTTAATCGCATGGTGTTTCATTGTATTCCTCCTCTTTTTTGGCCTCCAGTTTATTATTAACGAATTTTTGTATCGTTAATATGCCTTCTTACTTTCCGCCATAAACGTATGTATTTAGGGATTCTGTTTACAGCCATCCCGTATTACAAATACATCATATCACTTTCTTCTTTAAATTTCTTATTATTTTTCATACAATCCTTGCTTTTTTTCGTACGAAGTGATTTTTGCAAAAACGGCATTTTCCCCAACACGCCAAGGCTCTTTATCCATATTTTGTATATTTTAGCAAAATTGTTTAGCATTTTAGTTGCATTTTATTGTATTTAGAACTCTCTTGTTAAACAACAATTAGTGATTTTTGGCACTTGACGAACACTTTCTTTTGTTATAGATTAAACATTGAAAGGGGATGATTATTTTGTCGTCACGCAACACCTTCCTGATTCCGCAAATGACGGAGCAAATTGACAAAACTCTCCGGTATGATCCGACAGCCTCCTGGAAAAACGCAGACGTTTGCTTTAACATCGTTAATTTCGCTTATCCGACTGTACACACCCACGACTACTACGAGATTGTTGTTATTTTCAACGGCTCTACCGTTCATAATATCAATGGGGAGTCCTATGTGATGCAGCGAGGCGATTGCTGCTTGATTCGCCCTGATGATTCTCATTTTTTTGAGGAAGAACCCGGCCAATCTCAAAAAATTTGCCTGAATGCCAATTTTATGTGCCGTCGGGATTTTATGGAAAAAGCGCTGGCAACCTTTGGACCTGACTGCCTTTCTATGTTGCTTGCTATCAATCAGCCACTGGCATTTAAAGCCTCCAACACGGTAATCTCCAAAATTGAAAAGACTTGTCTTTATATCCAATCGCCGGGCGAACACCCCTCCGACAGCAATTTGATGATTTGTAAATCTGTAATTATGGAGCTGCTTGGTGCCTGTGTGCTGCACCAATGTACCCAAATTCACGACGACTTTCCAGAATGGCTGGATGCCTTGGTACTCTCCATGCAAAATCCCGATAATTTCAACAAGAAAATCCCGGAGCTTATCAAAGGAATCTCCTACAGCTACTCCTATATCCAAAAACAGTTTCGATACTACATGGGCACTTCAATCGTTTCTTATTGGAGTGGCATCAAGCTCTCTCACGCCAAAGAGCTGCTGACCAAATCCAATTTGACGATTTTGGAAATCTCCACCCAGTTAGGCTATGAAACCGCTTCACATTTCTGCTGCCTGTTCAAAAAGCATTTTGGCATATCTCCTTCCTCCATTCGCAAGTAAAGTCTTTCCAACACCAAGCTAGTAAAAATCTTTCATGAAACAAAATGTAGGGTGACGCCCCCTCTAATAGCGGATTACACTTTGTTAGTTTAAAGCAAACTAGGTCCTTGAGATTATTGATATCGCAAGGACCAAGTTTTATTTTTCTATTATGAATCTAATACATTCCGGGACTTGATAATATCATCAAACAATATTTCCCAGT
Organism: Faecousia sp.; assembly: GCA_045646805.1. Lineage (GTDB taxonomy): Bacteria > Bacillota > Clostridia > Oscillospirales > Oscillospiraceae > Faecousia. Next base: position 2,155 of record JAZRLK010000001.1, on the reverse strand, counting down.
TTGATTGCACTGGGGAGAAGCCTGTTTATTTCTGATATAATAACACCGAATAAGATTGTCGCCAACAGCATAGGATTATAGCTGTATTATTCACAAATTATTTACAATATACTGTGTTATCTATGTTGATATACACTATATATTGTGGTATATTATAGGTGTTATTGATTTATGTGCGTGCCCCTGAGATTGACAAAGGCGTCTCTCGGTGGGATAGGGACTGGGCAGTCTTGAGGGAAGTTTATCTTCTGTTGCACACGTGTAAAGTATGTTATTTGGGTAGTCGGCTATGGACAGGTACGCCCCTTTAAAAATTTGGGTGACCTGTACGCCCCGCCGGATTGGTTCCCTTTGTGGAACGGCTTCCTTTCGCCCGAAGGTTGCCTTGTCACACGGCAGCACAAGTAAGCTTACTGGCTGCACAATAACCGTGTGTATAGAATGGCCGATGAATGGGTTGATTATATCCCCTTTCATCATATGTGTTAAGGAATGGATTTGGGGAAAGGGGTAACTATATCCTTTCTCAGAAAATTGAAAAATGAAACCGGTTTACAAGGGAGCTTTGCGTTCTCTGTAAACCAGGAATTAGAATGAGCTTGAAGACGCGGTTATTATGCGGATTCAGGCTCTTTTTATTAGGAAAACCGTCTTGGAATTTGGTGATTTACAGCATTTTGCAGGTTGTGGATGCATTCTACGCCTCTTTGCAGATTCGCTGCACCGCACACAATCTGCGGACTGCCGGATTTACCAAACACAAGATTACATATCAGAAAGGCCCGACTTTTTCTTTCGCTGTGTATTGCTGTACACAGCGAATAGGCTGGCGCAGCCAGCGTCAGTCTGAAAAAGTCAATAGTTAGAGACGCTTGCATTTTGCCTCTTGGGGCAAAATGCGGGCGTTTTTGCGTTCAAGGAAGCACTGATTATTTCGGCAAGAGTTGATGGCGAGAGATTTTGGCACAAATCAAGATTTGAAATCCGCAGACATACTTTGTGTATTTCAAGGGTTTCAAACCGCAGAGTTGGGGCAAAAGATCTGGCAGCAACCGCAGACGATATAATCAGTGATTCCTTAAAGAATGGTCGTGCGTGTACACACGCACAGTAAGTTATTGGTCTTTCGGACTGCAGCAACAGTCCACCCTCCGTATTGGCAGAACGGAGGCTCGTATCCACCTGATCTGACTGCCACAGATTGACTCCTTGTTCCGGCGAACGCAAAAGTCGGTTCGGCAGCAAGGAGTCCCCGCATATGTAATGTTCATCGGTTTGTTGTCATTGCGAAACCAGTCCGCAGACTGGTTGTGGCAATCTCAGCATTTAGCACTGTACTTTGAGATTCCCACGCCAGTGTGAGCACTGGCTCGGAATGACAAATAAGGGTTACCGAATCGACATTGCATAATCTCGATCCCTCGCCGAGGGGATCACAGGACACACGCAGCACCTTCCCTGCAACCGAGTTTAGCGGTTTGTGTCCGCCGCTGTCATCACGACAGGAAGTCCTCTTCCCACGCGGCATCGTACTAACCCAGACAATTTCACAAAAGAGACAGGCGACTTCATAGATCATTGTTACATCGCTAAAGTCTTTACTCCGCAACGGTTTTCGGATTTCGTGTTTTTGCAATTTCTATGGAAAATGAGCGGAAACCGCTGAATTTGCCAATGGGGATAGTATATCTATTTTTAAAACTACGAAAACCGAAAGGAATATTCCACCATGAAAAATCAAAACTTATATTTCACTTTGGAAGCCCAGCTGAATAAGCTGGCACGACACAACCGTCAAGGCAGCTACCGCACCAAGGAACGGTACTATATGGCGATGAAGCGATTTTGTCATTTTCTTGCAGATAACTACCATCTGCAAAAGCTGTCCAACATTAGTGGCAAGCATTTAGTTGCCTACGTTTTATGGATGCAGGAAAAGGGATTATCCGCCAGCACTATTAAAACTGACTTAGCAGCAATACGCTTTTTCCACGACAAAATCAGCAACCCTAAGTACATACTGCCTACCAATGCCGAACTTGGTGTAGAGTTGGAAAGGCGCAGATTTGGCGATACAGACCGCACCTGGAGTGTTGCAGAGTTTAATCGGATGCTGGGAAAAGCATTGGATCGGGAGGATTACATTCTCGCCCTC